>NZ_JBSGUA010000003.1:582927-809071 GCF_053607685.1 Streptomyces sp. NPDC055099
TTTGGTTTTTTCCAACCAACCTATTTTCCCCTTTTTTTTGGCTTCCCAAAACAAAAACCCAAAAAACCCCCCCCCCCCCCCCGGGGGGGTGCCCCCCCCACCCCCCCCCCAACCCGCTGCTTTGCGTGCCCGTACATCCACCGCACACCCACCGCACGCCCATCACGAACCTTGAGGAGACGACATGCCGTCGACCGAGCTGATCTGCGTGGAAAAGGGCTTCCCGACTCCGGAGGAGCTCGCCGCCCTCACCGCCGTCCTGCTGAGCCGCCAGGCCCCGGACGCCACCCCCGACGACATCTCCCGCCACCACCGCGCGACCGCCCGCTGGAGCCGGCCCGACCGGAGCCCGCGCTCGCCGGGCCCGCGCAGCTGGCGTGCCTGAGCCGGGCGATCCCGCCGCGTTCGCACGCCCGCGCCCAGTCGTGGCCCCTTCGCAGCCCAGTCGTATCCGCCGAGGAAGGAACACCCCTGTGATCACCGATGAGTCCGAGCTGACCGCCCGCCGTCGACCCGACCCGCGCTCCCTGCACGCCACACCCCTGCCGGTGCCCCTCCTCGCCGGTGAGGACGAGACCGACGCGGGTGAGCCGCACATCCTGCGCGGACTCGACTGAGGAGCCCGCCGTCCCGCCCCGCCTGCCCTGCCGTCCACTGCCCACCGCCCGGCCCAGCCCTGCCCGCACGACCACCGGAGCCTGATCCCTGTGCCTGCCTCGCCCGCCTTGTCCGCCTCGCCCGCCTCCACGTCCCTGGGAGTCCGCCGCATCCTCCTCGACGGAGCGGGCGTCACCCTGTCCGCCCTTCTCGCCGAAGCCCCGCACCGCCCGCCGCGCGCCACGATCGTGGCGCTGCACGGCGGAGGGATGAGCGCCGGCTACTTCGACGGGCAGGCGCACCCCGACCTCTCGCTGCTGACCCTCGCCGCGAGTCTCGGCTACAACGTCCTGTCCGTGGACCGCCCCGGTTACGGCACCTCCGCGGCCCAACTCCCGGACGGCCAGACCCTGGTGGAGCAGGCGGCCACCTTGTACGCGGCGCTGAAGCACTACGCCACGCAGTACGAGACCGGCGCGGGGTACTTCGTGCTCGCGCACTCCTACGGCGGCAAACTGGCGCTCACCGCCGCCGCCGACGAGCAGGGCGCCGCCCTGATCGGGCTCGACATATCGGGCTGCGGCCACCAGTACGCCGTCGGCCCCGACGATCTGCCGGGCGCCCGCGGCCACGGGCGCTGGTCGCTGACCTGGGGCGCGCTGCGTTACTACCCGCCGAACACGTTCCGCAGCAGCGCCTCGCTCGTCGCCCCGATGCCCGCCCGCGAGGGCAGGGAGGCCGCGCTCTGGCCGGACACGTTCCCGGACGTCGCCGCCCGCGTGCGCATACCGGTCCGGCTGACCTTCGCCGCGCACGAGGCCTGGTGGCGGCACGACGAGACAGCCGTCGCCGACCTCACCGCCCGCCTCGCCTCGCCGCGCGTCGTCATCGACCGGGTCCCCGAGGCCGGGCACAACATCAGCCTCGGCTGGGCGGCCCGTTCGTACCACCTCAAGGCCTTGGCGTTCCTGGAGGAATGCCTCGCCGGACGGGTGTGAGCGCTTCCCATGCAGACGTTCCGCTCGCTCGCCGTACGCAACTTCCGTCTCTTCACGGCGGGTCAGGTCGTCTCCGTGGCGGGCACCTGGATGATGGTCGTGGCCCAGGACTGGCTGGTGCTTTCCCTCACGGACGACTCCGCCACCGCCCTGGGCATCGTCACGGCCCTGCAGTTCACACCGCTGCTCCTGCTCACGCTGTACGGCGGCCGGCTCGCGGACCGCCACGACAAGCGGCTGCTGCTCACCGGCGCGAACGTGACGTCGGGGCTGCTCGCGCTGCCGCTCGGTCTCCTCGTGCTCGGCGGCCGGGCCGAACTGTGGCAGGTCTACCTCTTCGCGTTGGGCCTCGGCACCGTCAACGCCCTGGAGATTCCCACCCGTATGGCGTTCGTGAGCGAGATGGTCGGCCCCGAGCTGCTGCCCAACGCGTCGGCGCTCAGCGCGGCGTACTTCAATGTCGCCCGCGTCGTCGGACCTGCCCTCGCCGGCCTGCTGATCAGCAGTTTCGGCATCGGTCAGGTGATGGCCCTGAACGCGCTGAGCTACGCGGCGACCGTGGTGGCGCTGCGCATGATGCGGCCCGGCGAGCTGCACCGGGCCGCGCGCCCGGCCTCGCGTGCCCGGGTCGTCGACGGGCTCCGTCATGTGAAGGGCCGCCCGGACCTCATGCTGCCGCTCGCGCTCGTCGCGGTGATCGGTGTCTTCGGGTTCAACTTCCAGCTCACGCTCCCGCTTCTCGCCAAGACCGAGTTCCATTCCGACGTCAGCGCGTTCGGCCTGCTCACGGCGGCCCTGGCCGCCGGGTCCCTCGCGGCGGCCTTCGTCACCACCGCGCGCCGTGGCCGCCCCACGAGCCGCACGGTCCTGGTGGCGGCGCTCGGCTTCGGCGTCCTGGAGACGGCCACCGGTCTGGCGCCGTCGTACGCGGCGGTCGTGGTCCTGCTGGTGCTCACCGGCTTCGCGACCGTCTGGTTCGCCCAGGCGGCGAACCACCGCGTCCAGCTCGGCACCGACACGGAGTTCCGCGGCCGGGTGATGGCGCTCTACACCCTGGTCTTCCAGGGCTCCACCCCGCTCGGCGCCCTGTTCGTCGGCCGGCTCAGCGAGGAGGCGGGCGCGCGCTCGGGGCTGTACGTCGGCGGGCTCGTCTCCTGCGCGGCGGCCGTCGCGGCGCTGGCAATCGACCGGGCCGCCCGGCGGCGCCCCGCGTCAGATGCCCATGCGGACACCGATCCCGTCGAGCACGCAGTCAAGACCTGACTCGAACTTCGCCCGTGGGTCTCCGAAGTGGCTGGCCGCACTGGCACTGCGCTGGTAGGTGGGGTAGCGGCCGGTGTTCATCAGCCAGGTGAACTCGGGGGCCATGGCCATCTTGACGTCATCGCTGTGGGTCCAGCCCTGCCCCTTCATGAGCAGTTGCATCGACGCCTCGGTGTAGGCACTTCCGTACGCGTAGGCGTTGACCGTCTCGAACACGGCCATGCTCAGCTCGGGGCTCAGCCCTGCCGCGTCGAGCGCGACCAGCGCCTGTTCGTTGACGGCGAGACGGTTCGGCGTCGGCGCGAACATGGCCTTCGAGAGCCTGGCCAGCCAGGGGTGTGTGAGCACCAGCTCGCGGGTGTTGACGGCGAGGACGCGCATGGTCTCGCGCCAGTCGCTGGGGTCGTCGGGGACCTTCAGGTCGCCGTAGACGGTGTCGACCATCAGCTCGAGGACGTCGTCCTTGCCCGACACGTACCGGTACGCGGCCATGGGCGCGACCTCGAGCTCGGTGGCGAGCCGTCGCATGGTGACGGCGTCGATCCCCTCCGCGTCGGCGATCGCGACGGCGACCGACGCGATCCGAGCGGAGGAGAGCACCTGGGCGCGCGGTGCGGCGATCGGCCGCTCCAGGCGTTCCCACAGGGAAACCTTGTCGCCGACCTCGCACTGCGACGCGGCGGGGGACTTCTTCTCACTGGCCACGGGTGTGGCCTCCTTCCCGTTCACCTGGATACAGCGTATCAGCAGTAGACAACGTACACACTGATGTGTACGTTGTATTTGTCGCCGGATACGGCGTACACAAACACTCTCAAGGAGCTTCGCATGGCCGAGAAGAACGATGGCCCCCTGAACGTCGCGGTCATCATGGGATCGACCCGTGACGGGCGCTTCGGGCCGGTCGTCGCCGACTGGGTGCTCGGTCACCTCGGCCAGCGCGACGACATGACCGCCGATCTCGTCGACCTGGTGAAGACGCCGGTCCCCGCGGTCCTGCCGGACTTCACCAAGGCCCCCGAGCCGGCCAACTCCGCCCTCCTGGAGAAGATCTCCCCGCGGCTGGAGGCGGCCGACGCGTTCATCATCGTCACGCCGGAGTACAACCACAGCTTCCCCGGCGGCCTGAAGAACGCCATCGACTGGCACAACCCGCAGTGGCACGGCAAGCCGGTCGCCTTCGTCTCGTACGGCGGCCTGTCCGGTGGCCTGCGCGCGGTGGAGGGGCTGCGCCCCGTCCTGGCGGAGCTGAACGCGGTGACCATCCGCAACACCGTCAGCTTCCACAACTACCCGGCGAACTTCGACGCCGAAGGAAAGCCCACGGACCCCGCCTGCGACGGCGCGGCCAAGTCGCTGCTCGACCAGCTCGCGTGGTGGGGCCTCGCCCTGCGCGACGCCCGGTCCATCCGCCCTTACGCGGCCTGAATCCACCACCTCTGATTGGGGAGTCGCGATGACGACCATCGAAGCCGGGCAACCTGACACCACGGCAACCGAAACGAAGAACCCGGCACGCCAGAGGTCGATCTACTTCGGCGTCTTCGGGCTGATGCTCGGCATGTTCCTCGCCATGCTGGACGGCCTGATCGTCGGCACCGCGCTTCCCACGATCGTGGGTGACCTGGGTGGGCTCGACCGGCTGTCCTGGGTGGTGACCGCCTACCTGCTCACCACTGCCGCGTCCACCCCCATCTGGGGAAAGCTCGGCGACATGTACGGCCGCAAGGGCTCGTTCATGACCGCCGTCGTGATCTTCCTGATCGGCTCGATGCTGTCGGGCGTGGCCCAGGACATGAACCAGCTCATCGCGTTCCGTGCCGTCCAAGGGCTCGGCGCGGGCGGCCTGATGGTCGGCGCGATGTCGATCATCGGCGTACTGGTGCCGCCGCGCGAGAGCGGCAAACTGCAGTCCATGCTCGGCGTGATGATGCCGATCGCGTACGTCTCCGGACCGCTCATCGGCGGGTTCTTCACCGACCACCTGAGCTGGCGCTGGGTCTTCTACATCAACGCGCCGCTCGGAGCGATCGCCCTGGTCGTGGTCGGCCTGGGCATCCGCCTGAAGCGTGAGCGCTCCAAGGCGAAGATCGACTACCCGGGCGCGGCGCTCCTCGTCACCAGCGTCCTTGCGCTGACCCTGCTCTCGACGTGGGGCGGCAGCAGCTACGCGTGGCTCTCCCCGCAGATCCTCGGACTCGCCGCGGTCGCGGTCCTGGCGTTCGCCTGGTTCGTACGGGTGGAGAAGCGGGCCGAGGAGCCCCTGATGCCGCCGCGGCTGTTCCGCAACCGCAACTTCACCATCGTGCAGGTGCTCAGCCTCCTCGTCGGTGCGGTCATGTTCGGCGCGACCAACTACCTGCCGCAGTACATGCAGTTCGTGAAGGGCCTGTCGCCGACCGCCAGCGGCATGCTCCTGCTGCCCCTGATGTTCGGCATGCTGGCCGTGCAGATCACCGTCGGCCGGCTCATCAGCAAGACCGGCAAGTACCGCATCTACCCGATCCTCGGCGGCGTCTTCAGCGTGGCGGGCACGCTGGTCCTCCTGATGCTCCAGGTGGACACGGCTGTGGCCCTCGTCTCCGGCCTCACGCTGGTGCTCGGAATCGGCCTCGGCTTCATGATGCAGAGCACGATCCTCATCACGATGAACAGCGCGGAACCCCGCGACATGGGCGCGGCCAGCGGTTCCGTCACGCTGATCCGTACGCTCGGCGGCTCGCTGGGTGTCGCGGCGCTCGGCGCGGTGTACGTCAACAACCTGTCGGGCGAGCTGACCGCCCGGCTCGGTTCGGCGGAGGCCGGGAAGCTGACCGCGGACGGCGCCAGCATGACGCCCGAGCTCCTGAAGGGCATGCCCGAGAAGATCCGGGACGCCTACGAGGCCGCGGTCACCAGCGGTCTGCAGGGCACCATCATCGGCGCGGCTGTCCTGGCGGTGCTCATGTTCGCCATCGCCTGGCTGATCCGCGAGGTCCCGCTGCGGACGGTGGCGGCGCAGGACCTTGAGGACGCCGCGGACGCCGAAGACGCCCGGAACGCAGAAAAGGTGGCCCCCGTGGAATCCACAGAGACCACAGAGACCACAGAGACCACGCAGACCACAGAGACCACGCAGACCGCGAGTGCCGTGAGCGTCGACAGCCCGGCGAAGAGCAACCCGGTCAAGACCACGACCCCCTGACCACGGTCCGGAGACCGGCACGGGCTTACTTCCCCCGGAGCCCGGGTCCGGTCCCCGGCCGTGCCGCAGCCCCTCGTCGTACCTTCCCGGTACGACGAGGGGCTCGCGGCGTTTCAGACCCGGTACGACGCGGCCAACTGCTCCAGCGTGGCGACGATGTCGTTGGGGCTCGGCTCGGCGAGCGCGTCCCGGTGCAGGCCCCGGACGCCGTCCTTGAACGACGGGTCGTCCAGGATGCCGACGAACTGCTTGCGCACGGTGTCCACGTCGAACGGATCGTTGTCGACGACGAGACCGGCGCCCCGCTCGGCCACGAACCGGCCGATGTCGGTGACGTGCGGCCCGTCCTCCGCGCAGACGAGCTGCGGGACCTGGTGGGCGACGGCCGCAGCGAAGGTCCGCCCGCCGCCGTGGTGCACGATCGCCGAGCAGGTGGGCAGGAGCAGGTCGAGCGGCACGTACTCGATGCAGCGCACGTTGTCCGGCAGCGTGCCCACCTCGGCGATCTGCGCGTCGTTGAGGGTCGCCACCACCTCGACGTCCAGGTCGGACAGCGCCTCCACGAGGCCGGACAGCGGGAACCTGCCGGCGCCCGCGAAGACCTTGCGCATGCTCACCCCGGCGGACAGCGCGACACGCGGCCGCTCCGGTGCCTCGCGCAGCCAGTCGGGGAGCGCGGCGGAGCCGGTGTAGGACACCGGGCGGACGGGGACGTAGCGCAGGCCGACGGGCAGGCGCATCGCCGAGGGCATCGGGTCGATGCTCCACTGGCCGACCAGCAGCTCCTCGGAGAACTCAAGGCCGAGCCGGTCGAGCAGCGGACGCATCCGCGTGGCCATCAGATCGTCCTCGGAGCCGGGCCGCACGCCCGAAAGACGCAACTGCTCCCGGGTCCAGCCCATGTCGTCGACCGACCACAGGAAGCGTGCGTGCGGAACGCCGACGGCCTCCGCGGCGATGCCGCCGGGGAAGAACATCGGGTCCCAGATGATGAGGTCGGGGCCCCAGGAACGGGCGTACGCGATCAGGTCGTCCAGCGCCGAGGCCGCGCCGTCCGTCGGCGGCCCGGCGTTGCACAGGCTCATGAACGCGCTCAGCATGGGGCGCGGCGGCAGCGGCTTGCGCGTGTGCCACACGGGCGACTTGTCCCGCAGGGATTCGGCGAGGGAGGCGAGCAGCGCGGTGCCGGACTCGATCTCCTCGTTGATCGCGGCGAGGAATCCCTCCTCGCCGATGGGGACGGATGTGAGCCCGGCCTTGACGACCGTGTCGACGAGTTCCGGGGGACTGGCGACCCGGACCTGGTGCCCCGCGCCGGTCAGCGCGTCGGCCAGCGGGACGATCGGATAGACGTGTGCCGTCGCCGGCACCATCGCGAACAGGATCTTCATGGGAGGTCTCCGCGGTGGGAAGGGAGTGATGGGAAGGGAGGGGTGGTCAGAGCCGTTCCAGCTCGCGGACCACGTCAGAGGGCAGGGGCAGTCCGGTGATCTCCCGCGCGAGCTCGCCCGCACTACGGCGGAACGAGGCGTCGCCCAGGATCTTCTCGGCGGCCGCGGCGGTCTCCTGCGGGCTGTCCTGCCCCGGCAGGAGGGTGAGGGCGCAGCCCTGGGCGGTCAGCCGCTGGGTCGCCGGGATGGCCAACGGGCCGTTGGGGAGCGAGAGTTGCGGGACTCCGGCGTTCATCGCGGTCATCATGGTGACCCCGCCCCCGTGATGGATCATCAGGTCCGCGGTGGGTGCGACGACGTCCAGCGGCAGCCAGCCCGCGCGGATTCCGGCGGACTCGGCGCGCAGCTCGGCGGCGATGTCCTCCGGCGCCGCGATGACCAGCTCCACGTCCAGGGCGCCGATGGTCTTCGCCATGTCGCGCAGGAACGCGAAGCTGTTGTCGTGGCCGTCGCGCGAGGCACGGCTGCCCGAGGTCAGGCAGACGCGGGGCCGATCGCCCTTCGCGTACATCCAGGGCTCCAGGACCTGCTGCTGGTTGCCGGGTATCCAGCGCATCAGCTGCGCGGGGGCGGCGCCCGGAGGCTGCAGGGACGGCGGGCAGATGTCGATCAGGAGGTCGGGCTCCGGGAGCCGGTCGAGGCCCATCTCCCGTAGTTCCGGCTGGAGTTCCGCATCGGCTCCGGGGTGGATCGTGTCGGCCTCGGAGATGTCCCAGGCGTGACGTACGACGGGGATGCCGAGCCGGGCCCCGAGCAGTCCGGCCGCGTACGACATGGTGCCGCCGACGACGACGTCGGGCCGCCAGTCGCGGGCCAGCTCCAGGAGCGGCCCGATGTTCGCGGCGGCCATCCGGCCGAACGCGCCCCCGGCGAAGGGGCCGCCCTCGGCTGGGCCTGCGGGAAGGGGGAGTTCGCGCCCGGAACGGTCCTGGCTGATGAACTCCCACAAGGGGCGGTCGGTCAGTCGTACGGCCGGAAGGCCGACGCCCACCACGGCGGGCATCGCCTGTGCGTGGGCCGCCATGAAGACCTCGTGACCGCTGTTGCGTGCGGCGGTCGCGAGGGGTGCCAGGGCGTAGACGGTCGCCGAACTGCCGGAGGCGACGAAGAGAATGCGCATGAGAAGTCCCACCGTTGGGCCGGTAGACCGGCGGTGAACGTGAACGTGATCCTTACTGGGTCCGGTGCTCGCCCCGCGCGAGCTGCTCCAGGTCGGCGACGACGCGCGAGGGCGACGGCATGGCCGACATCTCCCGGCGCAGCTCCTGGGCGGCCTTGGCGTGGCCGGGATGCGTGAGCAGCTCGGTGAAGGCGTCACGGAGCGTCTCGGGGTCGTTCTGGGAATCGGCGTCGTCGAGCGTGATGCCCGCGCCCGCGTCGGCGATCCGGTCGCCGTGCGCGAACTGGTCGGCGAATTGCGGCACCACGAGCTGGGGCAGGCCGAAGGCGGTGGACGTCATCGTGGTGCCCGCGCCGCCGTGGTGGACGACCGCGTCGCAGGTGTGCAGGAACAGGTTCAGCGGTGCCGGATCCACCAGGCGTACGGTGCCGGGCAGCGTGCCGAGCGCCTCGCGGTGCCGCTCGTCCACTGTCGCGATCACCTCGACGTCCGGCTGCGCGCCGAAGACGTGGAGCATGCGGCGGAGCATCGGCACCCCGTTCATGTCCAGGGTGCGACCGCCGAGCGAGACGGCCACCCGGCGCGGCGCGTCCTCGGCCCTGCGGCCACCGACCCACTGCGGCAGCCTTCCGTTCCCGTTGTAGGGCACGTACCGGATCGGGGTTCCCGCCGTGGCGCCGGGCAGTTGGAGCGAGGGTGGGCAGGGGTCGAGCACCACCGCGGGGTCGGGGTACGCCCCCAGGCCGAGCCGCTCGGACATCGCCCGCAGCGACTGCCTGGCCTGGGCGTGTGCCGTGTCCGAGAGCGGATCGACGCCCCATCGGTGGCGCACGACGGGGGCGCCGGTCAGCGCGCCGACGATGAGTGCGCTGAACTCCAGCGGATCGCACACCACCAGATCGGGCCCGAAGGCGCGGGCCGTCTCCACGTAGGCCTCGCAGAGGTAGCGGGTGTGCACGGACCAGCCCATGCCCGCCTTGCCCAGCTTGCTCTCGTGCTCGGCGCGAGGCTGCGCCTCGACCGGCCGTGTCCCCTCCTTGACCGTGTCGGCCAGCAGATCCTCGACGTGGTAGGCCGATCCGACGCTCACGCCGTTGAGGCCGGCCGCGGCGACCGCGGGCATCACATCGGGCTGTCCCGCCACCAGCACCTCGTGCCCGGCGGCCCGCAACGCCCAGGCCAGCGGGACCATCGGGGTGAAGTGCGTGGGGACAGGCGTGGACATCATCAGAACGCGCATCAGGTCTCCTTGAGCGGGGTGGGGCGGTCAGTCCGCGGCACGCTGTCCCCAGGCGGTGATCAGCAGGGCCGTCAGGTCCCGGCCCTCGGGGGTGCCGAGCAGGTCCAGGAAGTCGGCGAGCTCCGCGGCCGTCACCAGGCCGTTGTCGACGAGACTCTGGCCCTCCTGCCGCAGGCGCAGCCCGATCAGTTCGTCGTCGGCCGGGGACTGCCCGGGGCCCGCGCCGGTGAGATGGCTGCCGACCGAGGTGAAACCGGTGCGGGACAGGGCGGCGGGCAGTCCGCGCGCCCAGCTCATGTCCGCGCCGACGGACTTCATGTGGGCGACGTAGCCGCGCAGCAGGGTGCGGCCGACCGCGGTCGGTGCCTCGTCGGCGGGCAGGTAGTAGAAGTCGGCCACGACGAGCCAGCCGCCGGGGGCCAGCCACTCGCGGGCGCGCGCGAGTGCCGCGTCGGGGTCCCGCAGGTGCTCCAGCGTGGCCCGCGTGAAGATGAGGTCGAACGAGCCGGGTTCGAGGTCGAGGTCCTCGATGTCGGCCTGCCGGACGGTGAGGTTGGCGGCCTGTCCGGTGTCGAGGAACGTGGTGTCGGCGTCGACGGCGAGCACGCTGCCGAGGTGCGCCCGCCCGGCGAGCCAGTAGCTCATCGAGCCTGCCCCGGCGCCCAGTTCGAGGCAGCGCCAGGCGGGGTCGAAGGGGAGGCTGTCGAGCACCTCGACGGACATGGGGTCGTACTTGAGCTCGAACAGCCGTATCTGGCTGAGCGGGGACGCCGCCCCGGTGGTCAGCGAGCCCGTGCTGTGCGCGCTCCCCCCGGACCCGGCGGGGTCGGCGTCGATCTGCTCGGCCAGGGTGCACAGGACGAGGTGCGGGGGAGCGGTCTCCAGTCGCGCGAGGGCGTCCTGCCCCGCGCGGTTCTCCGGGTGGTCCATGTAGGCGCGGAAGGAGTCCTCGTCCACCCACTGCGGGTAGTTGACGTAGGTCGAGCCGTCGTCGCTGATGTACGGCGTCGCGGAGACGAAGCCGGGGTGCAGGTGCTTCCAGCCGCCCGCGTCGCGCAGCAGGGCCGCCAGGGCGAGGGCGTTGTCGCGCCCGCCGACGTGCCGCAGGGCGTAGCACATGATGCCCGCGGGCCGGTCGGCCGCGGGCCCTTCGAGCCCGCTCTGGGGGACGCCGCCGAAGGAGGTGTGCGAGAGGACTCCGGGCTGCTCGGAGAGGGTGCGCAGGGGGCTGTCGGCGGGGCTGTTCTCGGCCGTGGCGACGAAGTGCTTCTGCTCGGCCCACTCGACGCGGCTGACCACCGTCGTACGGTCGAGGCTCAGGTGGAGGCGCGCGGAGAGGAATCCCTCGCGTCCGCTGACCCACCCTCGTATCTCGGCGGCGAGCAGGTCGACGAGTCGTTCGGCCGTGGCGGGCGCGTCGGTGCGCAGCTCCTCGAAGACGGCGTATCCAACTGCGGTGTGCTGTAGGGGTGTTGACGGTGTTGACGTCATGAAATTCTCCTGGGCTCGTGTCACTTGCGGTGCCGCGCGGTCAGCTCTTCGAGGACGGGGACGATGGCGCCGGGGCTGGGGACGGCCGCGGCCTCGTCGCGCAGGTCCACGGCGCCCTGCAGGAAGGACGGCTCCTCCAGGAGCCGGACGATCCCGTCCCGCAGCCGCCGCGGGGTGAACTCCTCGCTGTCGACGACCAGTCCGGCGCCGCGCTCCGCGACGTGACCGGCGATCGCCTTCTCGCCCCAGAACTCCATCGGCACCACCAGCTGCGGCACGGCGTGGGCCACGGCGGCCGCGAACGTCCCGCCGCCGCCGTGGTGCACCACGGCGGAGCAGGTCGGAAGCAGCAGGTCGAGGGGGACGTACTCCGTCATGCGTACGTTGGCGGGGACCGGTCCCGCGGTCGCGTACCGCCCGGCGTCCAGAGTCGCCACCAGCTCGATGTCCAGGTCGGCGACCGCTTCGAACAGCTCGGGCAGGGTGACGCCGCTCTCCCGGAACACCTGTCCGCCACGGCCGCCCACGCCCAGCGTCAGACACACCCGGGGCGCGCGCACCGGCTCCCGGAGCCAGTCGGGCAGGGCGGCCGTCCCGTTGTACGGAACCCGGCGCACCGGCACGCTCTCCAGGCCGAGCGGGAGGCGCAGGGCCGGCGGCATCGGGTCGATCGTCCACTGGCCGAGCAGCAGCTCCTCCTCGAAGGCGTACCCGAACTTCTCCAGCATCGGGGCCATCAGGCCCGTCACGGGGTCCTCATCGGCCGGGCGTCCCGTGAGCCGCCGGCGCGACTCCGCACGCAGCCAGCCGATGTTGTCCCGGCCCCACAGGAGGCGGGCGTGCGCGGCGCCGGTGGCCTTCGCGGCGACCGGCGCGGCGATGCTGAACGGGTCCCAGATCACGAGGTCGGGCCGCCAGCTCTCGCAGAAGGCGACCAGGTCGTCCAGGGCGCTGCGGGACGCGTGCAGCGGGCCCAGGGTCTCGGCCCACTTGCGGGCCCACAGCTCGCCGTCCCCGTCGTCCTCACCCTCGTCCAGGGAGAGCCGGGCGTTGAGCACGTCGAGCAGCTCGGGCTTCTTCGCGAACTCGACCACGCCGGTGAGCTGCTTCGTGGCCCCGAGCGGCACCGCCGTGAGCCCCGCGGCCCCGACGGTGTCCGCCATGCCCGGGTGCACGGCCACCCGCACCTGGTGGCCCGCCCCCTGCAGCGCCCACGCCAGCGGCACGATCGGCTGCACATGCGCCACTCCGGGGAAGGGCACGAACAGGACGCGCAGCGCCGGGCTCCGCGGGGCGACGCCACCCGGCTGGTCACTCGGCCGCTCACCCGGTCGCTCACCCAGCTGGTCGCGCAGCTGGTCCCGCAGTGAGTCCTCAAGCGAACGGCGCGGCCGCCAGTCCAGTACGTCCCGCGCCCGGGAGATGTCCACCTGCTGCCATGCGGCGCCACCGACCCCGGCGCCATGCTCCGCGGGCCGCTCGCGCACGGCGTCCGGTGCGCCGCCGAACGCGACGAGCCGCTCCACCAGCTCCCGCACCGGAACCGCCTCGCCCCGGCCGATGTTGAAGACCCGGCCCACGGCGGCCCCGCCCGGCGCGTCGGCCACCGCGAGCACGGCGTCGGCGACATCGCGTACGTCCACGTAGTCACGGCGGGCCACCAGCGGGGACACCTCCAGCGGGGGCGGCGGCTCCTCGTCCGTCGCGTGGCGGGCCACCTGGGCGGAGACGAGACCGAGCAGGCTCGCGGGCGGGGTGCCGGGACCGCACACGTTGACGATCCTGAGCACGGTGGCGCGCAGCCCGCCCTCGCGCACGGCCTTGAGCAGGGCCTCGGTGCCGAGCAGTTTGGTGCGCCCGTAGTGGGTGGTCGGCGCGGTCTCGTGGTCCTCGCCGATGCTGGTGCCGTCGGGCGCGGGGCCGTACTCGTGCACCGTGCCCAGCTGGATGAGCAGCGGGCCGTGCGGGCTGCGGGTGGCCGCCGCGGCGAGCCGGGCCGCGAAGTCGGCGTTCAGGCGCCGCATGCCGTCCTCGTCGGACTGCCAGGCGATGCCGGCCGCGTTCACCACGACGTCCGGGCGGGTGTCGGCGAGCAGCCGGTCCAGCTCCGCCGGTCCGGCGGCGGCCAGGTCCAGGGCGACGGACCGGCCGCCCGCGGACGCGGTCCGTGACACGCACACGGTCTCGGTGCCCGCGGCCTCGAACGCCGCCGCGATCCGGCGGCCGAGGAACCCGGTGCCCCCGAGTACGAGTGCTCTGCGCTCCGTGCTCATGAAGGTCCTCCTTGGGAAGGGCCGCCGGGAACCCCACGCGGCCGGACATGACACAGGTCAGGGGCGCGCGGTCTCCCGTGCGCCCCTGACCTGAGGTGGGGTGTCGTCAGACGGTGTAGGGCGTGCGCTCGCGCGCCGCGCGCAGCGCGTCGGCCCACCACACGAGCTGGTCGAGCAGCTTCTTGGCGGCGGCCTCGCTGCCCTCGGGGCTGACCGGCTCGCCCTCCTTCTGGAAGTCCGCCCACGCGTTGTGGAAGCTGAGCATCTCCCGCACGGTCGTGGCGTGGACCTCGGCGAAGATCTGGCGCAGGTGCTCGGAGGCGCGCAGGCCGCCGCCCACACCGCCGTAGGAGACCAGGCCGACCGGCTTGGCCGCCCACTCGGCGAGGTACCAGTCGATGGTGTTCTTCAGCGCCGCGGGCAAGGTGTGGTTGTACTCGGGCGTCACGACGACGAACGCGTCGGCGGCGCCGAGCCGCTCCTTCAGGGCGCTCCACACGGCGGCGACGTCCTCCGGGGGCTTCTCCCCGAAGGCGGGCATCTCCAGCGGCAGCGGGTAGTCCGCGATGTCGATCGTCTCGACCTCGACACCACCGTGCAACTCCGCCTGACCCGCGAACCATTCGGCCACCGTGGTCCCGAATCGTCCGCCGCGGACGCTGCCGATGATGACGGCCAGTTTGATCGGGTTCTCAGGCATGCATAAACCTCTCAGGACGTGAGTGCCGCAGACAGTGCGCTGGCAGCTATCACCAACGGTCTTCGGGCCGAGATCGGCAGTCAACGCACTTCACCTGGAATTGACATAGATCTGTCCTGGTCAGAGCGCCGACCGCGGTGGGCTACTCATCGACGCGCTCCCGCAGTTCGCCGCCGCGTGGCCGGATTCGCATGATTCCGTGATCAACTGACGCAAGTTACATTCGTTGGACCGGGGAGCAGAGGCACCCTCACGGAGAGGCCGATCATGAACATCTCCTTCTTCGGCAGGTGGCGCAGGCAGCAGTCCGCCGACCGGAGCCCAGGACTCGCCACGGCGTTCGGCGAGGATCCGGCCGGGGTGGCCGAACTCCTCGCCGAATGTGAGCTGCTGCGCTCCCAGGCAGCCACCGCCGGGCTCGAACTCGACGATTCCCCGGCCTCGTTGAGCGCGCTCGACCAGCTCCTGCCGCGCTGGCGCGACGATCCCGAACTGTTGCCGTGGCTCGGCAACGACGCGGGTCTCTACCTCGGTTCGGTCATCGTCCGTGTGGTGCCCGGCGCCACCTGGCACGTCTGGCCCGGCGGCAGCCCCGTCGTGCTGCTCTCGTCGGGGCGGGAGATCCAGGTGGTCGAGGCGGGGCTCGACTGGGCGGTGACGGGGGCTCCCGAGCTGTCCCAGGTCTACGCGGAGGCGTCGGAGGCGTAGCCGCGGGATGACGTAACTGGAAATACGGTTAATGCCCATACGTGCGTGTCGTCCAGTAAGTCCCGTTTTCGCGTGGATAGTTTGCGCGGACCGACACCGCCGAGAGTGGGCAGGGCAGGGCATGGCCGTCGATCCGCTGATCGAGCTGCGTGATGTGAACAAGTACTACGGGGAGCTGCATGTCCTCCAGGACATCAACCTCACCGTCGGCAAGGGGGAGGTGGTCGTGGTCATCGGCCCGTCAGGGTCGGGGAAATCCACGCTCTGCAGAACGATCAACCGGCTGGAGACGATCCAGTCGGGAGCCATCGCACTGGACGGGCAGCCACTTCCGGAAGAGGGCAAGGCACTGGCCTCGCTCCGTGCCGACGTAGGCATGGTGTTCCAGTCCTTCAACCTCTTCGCACACAAGACAGTGCTGCAGAACGTCGCCCTCGCGCCGGTCAAGGTGCGCGGCAAGAAGAAGGACGACGCCACGCGGCGCTCCCGCGAACTCCTGGAGCGGGTGGGCCTCGCGACCCAGGCCGACAAGTACCCGGCCCAGCTCTCGGGCGGCCAGCAACAGCGCGTGGCCATCGCACGCGCGCTCGCCATGGAGCCCAAGGTGATGCTCTTCGACGAGCCGACGTCGGCCCTCGACCCCGAGATGATCAATGAAGTGCTCGAGGTCATGCAGGCACTCGCCCGCGACGGCATGACCATGGTCGTCGTCACCCACGAGATGGGCTTCGCCCGTTCGGCCGCCAACCGTGTCGTCTTCATGGACGCAGGGCGCATCGTCGAGGACCGGGCCCCCGAGGAGTTCTTCAGCAACCCGGAGAGCGACCGCGCCAAGGACTTCCTCTCCAAGATCCTGAAGCACTGACGGGAGGCCCGCCATGATGCGTACGACACGTCTGCTCGCGGCGCTCGTCCTCGCCGCCTGCGCCGCGACCGCCTGCGGCAAGGAGGGCAGCCCCCCGGTGAAGGGGCCGCAGCCCGACGAACTGCCCAAGTACCAGGTGGCGAAGGAGTTCAAGCTGCCGGACTCCGGAACCTGGAAGAAGGCGAAGCGGCGCGGTCACCTCGTCGTCGGCGCCAAGGAGGACCAGCCGTTCCTCGGCGAGAAGAACCCCGCCACCGGGCAGTACTCCGGCTTCGACATCGAGATCGCCAAGATGGTCGCGGCCTCGCTCGGCTTCGAACCCAAGTCGATCACCTTCAAGACGATCGCGTCGGCGAACCGCGAGACCGCCCTGCAGAACGGGCAGATCGACTACTACGTCGGCACCTACACCATCAACGACCTCCGCAAGAAGCTCGTCGGCTTCGGCGGCCCCTACTACATGGCGGGACAGGGACTCCTCGTGCGCACCGACGAGGACGACATCAAGGGGCCGCAGGACCTGGACGGCAAGAAGGTCTGCTCGGCGGCCGGGTCGACGCCCTACCAGCGCATCCAGAAGGACTACCCGAAGGCGACGCTCGTCGCCTACGACACCTACTCGGTCTGCGTCGACAACCTGCTGACCTATCAGGTCGACGCCGTCACCACCGACGACGCGATCCTGATCGGGTACGCGGCCAAGGTGCCCGACGAGCTCAAGGTGGTCGGCAAACCGTTCTCCGAGGAGCCCTACGGCATCGGCGTGCCCAAGGGCGACAACGCCCTGCGGTTCGCCGTCGACGACGCGCTGGCCGCCCGGGAGAAGAACGGCGACTGGAAGAAGGCCTACGACGCCACCCTCGGCCTCTCCGGGGTCCCGGCGCCGAAGCCGCCCGCCATCGACCGCTACCCGGCGAGCTGAGGAGGCGTCGTGGACGTACTGACAGACAACTTCTCCACCTTCGGCAAGGGGTTCGTCGGCACCGTCGAGCTCACCGTGTACTCGTCGATCCTGGCCCTGGTGCTCGGCTTCGTGATGGCGTCGTTCCGGGTGGCACCGGTCGGCTCCTTCCGGGCGTTCGGCACCGCCTGGGTGACGGTCCTGCGCAACACCCCGCTGACGCTGCTCTTCTTCGCGGTGCTGCTCGGACTCCCGCGCTTCGGACTCGTCCTGCCCTTCAAGGTGTTCGCGGTCCTGGCGCTTGGCTGCTACACCTCCGCCTTCATCTGTGAGGCACTGCGTTCGGGCATCAACACCGTCCCCAAGGGCCAGGGCGAAGCGGCCCGCAGCCTGGGTATGACCTTCGGGCAGACGCTGTCGATGGTCGTGCTCCCGCAGGCCTTCCGGTCCGTCATCCCGCCGGTCGGCTCCACCCTCATCGCCCTCGCCAAGAACTCCGCCATCGCGGGCGCGTTCAGCGTCACCGAGCTGCTCGGCACGTACAAGACGCTCAGTGAGCTCGGCTACAACATCATCTGGACGTTCGTCTGGATCGCCGTCGGCTACCTGATCATCACCCTCGCCATCAGCGCCGTGTTCAACGTCCTCGAGAAGCGCTGGGGAGTCGCCCGATGAAAGCCCTCTCCCACGAGTCCACCGCCCTCTACGACGTGCCGGGACCCAGGACCGAGCGCAGACACCGGCTCTACGGTCTGCTCTCCACCGTGGTCCTGCTCGCCCTGGTCGGCTGGATCGTCTACCTGCTCTTCGACACCGACCAGTTCACCGCGACCAAGTGGACGCCCTTCGAGTACAAGGGCATCCAGGAACTCCTCCTGAAGGGACTGGGGAACACCCTCAAGGCCTTCGCCATCTCGGCGGTGCTCGCGCTCGCGCTCGGCGGACTGCTCGCCATGGGGCGGCTCTCCGAGCACCGTCCCGTGCGCTGGCTGGCCACGCTTGTCGTGGAGTTCTTCCGCGCGATGCCGGTCCTGGTGATGATCTTCTTCGTCTTCGTGGCGCTGAAGGTCCAGCCGCTGCCGGCCCTGGTCACCGGACTCACGCTCTACAACGGCTCGGTGCTCGCCGAGGTCTTCCGCTCCGGCGTGAACTCCGTGGAGCGCGGCCAGCGCGAGGCGGCGTACGCGCTCGGGATGCGCAAGACACAGGTCATGACGCACGTCCTGGTGCCCCAGGCCGTGCGCGCCATGCTGCCCGCCATCATCAGCCAGTTGGTGGTGGCGCTCAAGGACACGTCGCTCGGCTATCTGATCACCTACGAGGAGTTCCTCCACGCCGGGAAGCTGATCGCGTCGAACCTCGACTACGATCTACCTTTCATCCCCGTGGTTCTGGTGATCTCGCCGATCTACATCGGGATGTGCATGCTGCTCTCGTGGTTCGCCCAGTGGGTGTCCAAGCGACAGCGCCGCAATCCCAAGACCGAGGCCGCGGAAGTGGCGTCGGCCGAACCAGGGACGCTGCTGCCGGGTCCGCAGTAGCTAAAGGGGCCAGGGCCCACCCGGCAGCAGCCGGTGATCACTGTTCGCGCAGCGGGACCGACACGTACGACGGGTCGGACGCGGGCGAGGAGAAGGTCAGCTGCGCGCCGGACGGGTTGTGCTCGATGTAGAGCGGGTCGACCGTGTCGACCACCAGGGCGAGCCTGTGTCCTGCCGGTACGTCGTAGGCCGTGGAGAACAACTCCAGGTCCACGCCGAACGGCTGGCCGGGGGCCTTGCCGTGGAAGGTGTACGGCGCGTTGCTGACCAGCTTGCCGAGGCCGAGCGGGCCCACGTCGTAGAGGTACGCGACGAGGGTGCCGCTCTCCTTGGTGCTGGTGAGCGTGGTGTGCAGCTTCGCCGTCCCCCGCACCCGCTGGGCCGTGGCGTACTTCTCGGACTGCCAGACGCCCGCGTAACGCCGCGGCAGCAGCGGCATCGAGGCGACCGGCGGGATCTTGAGGAACTGGTCGAGGGCGTTGGAGAGCAGCACCGTGCCGCCGTTGGCGCCCGAGTCGACGTTCGCGCGGAGCGTGGTGGAGCCCGCGAGGTCGATCTTCTTCTTCGTCGCTCCGACGGACTTCCAGTCGGGGTAGCCCTCGTAGTCGCCCGTGGAGCGTGACTTGAGCTGGACGGGCTGCTCGGTGTCGACGCCGTTCCTCTCGCCCTTGAGGTAGCGGTCGAACCAGCGCTGGGTCGAGGTCCAGGTGTCGTTGGGCAGGCCGAGCAGACCGGTCAGTTCGGCGGTCGCGTGGTCTCCGGGGCGGAATTCGAGACGCTTGGGGCCCGTCAACTGCTCGTAGAACTCGGCGTATTGGTTGGGCGGGAAGATGGTGTCGCCCCAGGCGTTGCCCAGCATGACGGCCGCGCCGTTCTCGTTGATCCGGTCGATGTACGTCGCGGGGGAGCGCTTGGCGCCCCACGCGATCATCTCGTCCTCCTGGTCCAGGTTGGACGCGAGGAAGTCCTTGAGCGTCTGCTGGAGTTCGGGGCTCGGGCGGCCCGTGAGGACGCCCGCGCCGCCGAGCAGCCCGGCGGCCTGGCGGTGCTGGGTGCGGCCGCTGTAGATCGAGTCGATGAGGTCGCCCCAGCCGCTGAGCGCGGCCACGGCCTTGATCCGCTTGTCGTGGCCCGCGGCGAGCAGGCTGATGCCCGCGCCGTACGACACGCCGCCCATGCCGATCTTCCCGGGGTCGGCCGGGGTGTTCTCCAGGGTCCAGTCGATGACCTTCGAGGCGTCCGCGATGTCCTCGGGGCCGCCGGTCTCGATCTCGCCGCCGGACTGCCAGAAGCCGCGCGAGTTGTAACTGACCACGACATAGCCGGAGTTGGCGAGCTTCTGGGCCTGCGCGACGTACTCGACCTGGGGCATGGCCCAGCTGGTGGGCAGCACGATCGCCGGGAACCTCTCGCCGGTCTTCGCGCCCTTGGGGGTGAAGACGTTGGCCTTGAGGATCGTGCCGCCGTCGCCGGGGATGTCGACGAAACGTACGTCCGCGGCGCTTGCCGTCTGTGGAGCGGCCGCCGGGGCCGCTTGGGCGGCCGGGGCGAGGCCGAAGGCGGCGCCGGCGACGAGAGTCGCCGACACGGCGCCCACGGTGGTCGTACGCAGAGCCTTGCGCGGTTGTCCCACGGGTCACTCCTTACTCGTGCAAGCAAAGTGACCCGACGGTAACCGCGTCGGCTTACCGGTGGTAACCCGTCGGTAAGTTACGCACCGGTAACGATTGTTGAGCTGTGTACCTTCGCGGCGGCCCTCAGTTCAGCGCGCTCTTCGTCTGCCAGTCGGCCCAGGAGAGGTTCCACTCGCCGTAGCCGTTGCCCGGGTCGGGCACGCCCTTCGAGCCGCTGCCGGAGACCTCGAAGGGGTCGCCGACCTGGACCTGGCCGTAGAGCCAGGAGGCGTCGCCGTCGCTCATGCCGATGCAGCCCGAGCTGTGGTTGGTGTTGCCGAAGTAGCGGGCGTTCCAGGGGGCCGCGTGCGCGTACATGCCCGACCAGGTCAGACGCATCGAGTTGTCGACCATCTTGTCGTAGGCGTCGCCGAGGCCGACCGTCTCGGAGCGCATGTTGATCGTGCCCTCCTTGGCCATCAGGACGGACGTGCCGCCCCAGGAGGCCTTGTCGCCGCCGGGGGTGCCCGCCGACATCGGGACGGTCTTCACGCTCTTCCCGTCGCGCACGAGCGTGGCCTGCTTGCTGTCGAGGTCGACCTTGACCTTCTGGCTCTTGCCGACCGTGAAGCCCGTCGCGTAGTCGCGGACGAACCAGCCGCCGCCGGTGCCGGAGTCGACCCCGCCGAGGCGGGCGTCGAGCTTCACCTTGGTGCCGGACTCCCAGTAGTCCTTGGGGCGCCAGTCGACGCGGTCCTTGCCGTCGTAGTTCTTGATCCAGCCCCAGGACCCGGTCGTGTCGTTCGAGGTCGTCACCTTCAGGTGCTTCTCGACCTCCGCCTTGTTCTTCACCGGGTGGTCGAAGATGACCGACAGGGGCTGCGCGACGCCGACCGTGGTGTCCTTGCCGGGGGTCAGGGACAGCTTGTTGACCTGCTCCGGAGCGGCCGTCCTGAAGGAGGCCCGCGCGCTGCCGCCCTCGTCCGTCGTCGCCTTCACCTTGTACGAGGTGCCGGGCACCGCCTTGCGGTCCGAGGTCCAGGTCGTGCCGTTCGCGGCGACCTTGCCGGTGAGCTTCGCGCCCTTCGCGTCGGTCACCGTGACCTGCTTCAGCTTGCCGTCGGCCAGTTCGACCTTGACCGGGGAGCCGGCCTTGGCCTGCTTGCCCTGCAAGTTGACGGAAATGTCCGGCTTGTCTGCCGAGGTGTCGGCGGATGCGGGGGAGCTGCCCGAACAGGCGGTCAGGGTGGCGGTCAGCGCCGCCAGGCCCGCGGCCGTGACCGCGGCCCCGGTGTGGCGGGAGCGTATCGGGCGTCGGCGACTCGGCGAGCTCAGGGGCCTCAAGGGAACGTACCTCCGTGCGAATGTGGAACCGCACGGTGAGAGGGTCAAAGGTCCCGGTGGGTTGCCTCTTGCCCTGAATTTCCCGACTAGGTCACAGAGGCGGTGTATGAGCCGGGCGCGGCCGTCGGCGCTCGGTGAGGGCGCGGCTACTTGGCGCGATGGGACGCGCGCGGTGGAGCGGCCGCCGGAGCCGGGGCCTGGGCGGCGCGCGTGACGTCGCCGACCAGCTCGACGACGTCGGCACCGTACGCCTGGGAGTTGACGACCTTCAGGAGCAGGACGAAGGTGTTGCCGCCGTGCTTGCGGGCGAGGCGCTCGTGGTTTCGCGCGAGATAGCGGGTCGCCGCCTGGTTGGTGATCGCGCGCTGGCCGCAGAAGAGGAAGACGGGTCTCGCCTCCTGGCCCTGGCCCGCCGTGAGCCGCGCGAGGATCACGTACTCCGCGATGCCGCCCTCCATGCGGTAGCGCTCGCTGCCGATCTGGAAGGCGCCGCGGTCCGGACCCGGCTCCGGGTCGGTGTTGACGCGGACGCCGGGCAGCAGGGAGTGCATGTGCGCGGCCATACGGCGGTTGACGGTCGGCGAACCGACGCAGAATTCCGTGCGCTCGCCGAAGCTCTGCTGGGCGGCGTCGTGCGCGACGAGCTGGGCGTGCGCCCCGCAGTCCTTGATCAGCGCGGCCAGTTCGAGCAGCGCGAACACGTCGTGGCGTACGACGGTCAGCTCGGGGCCGCCCGCCTCGCGGTTGACCACGAGCAGCGACTCGGAGTTGTCGGGCAGCCCGAAGAAGGCCTGCTTGCGGCGGAGCTTGCGCCGCCAGAGGTAGGTACGGGCGAGCCAGCCCAGCGCGGCAGCGAGGCCGGCCGCGATCAGGCCGAGGACGATGTTGCGCACGTCTTCAGTCATGGGGGCGCATGCTAGCGGTCTCTAGGACCGGTGTTCGAGGGGGTCCTGACGTGGACGGGACAGCGAAGTTACGCTGCGCGGACGGCTGTTGACTGGAGGTACGGATGCGTCGTGCTGTCGTACGGAATCTCACGCTATTGGCGGTCGGAGGGGTGTTGGTGTCGGTCGGAGCGGCCGCGCCCCCTTCGTCTCCGCGCTCGGCCGAAACGGCCTCGTCGCCTCGCGTCTCGTCCCCGGAGAAGGTGCCGGTGGCCGTCGGCTCCGGCGGCGCCGTCTCCAGCGTCGACGCGGACGCGTCGGCCGCCGGGATCGAGGTCCTGAGGAAGGGCGGCAACGCGGTGGACGCGGCGGTCGCCACGGCCGCCGCCCTCGGCGTGACCGAGCCCTACTCCGCGGGTGTCGGAGGCGGCGGCTACTTCGTCCACTACGACGCCAAGAGCCGCAAGGTGAGCACGATCGACGGCCGCGAGACGGCCCCGCGCACGGCCGACTCCGGCCTCTTCCTGGAGGACGGCAAACCGATCCCCTTCGCGGACGCCGTCACCAGCGGCCTGGGCGTGGGCACGCCGGGCACCCCGGCGACCTGGCAGTCCGCCCTGGACAAGTGGGGCAGCAAACGGCTCGGCACGCTCCTGAAGCCCGCCGAGCGGCTCGCGCGCGACGGGTTCACGGTGGACGGGACCTTCCGCTCGCAGACCGAGGCGAACCAGGCGCGGTTCGCCGACTTCCCCGACTCCGCGAAGCTGTTCCTGCCCGGCGGTGCGCTGCCCGTGGTCGGCTCGACGTTCAAGAACCCCGACCTCGCCAAGACGTACGAGGAGCTGGGGCGCGCGGGCGTCGGGGCGATGTACCGGGGCGGCATCGGCAAGGACGTCGTACGGACCGTGAACAAACCGCCCGTGGACCCGGCGTCGGGGCGGGTGGCCAGGCCCGGCGACCTGTCGGCGAAGGACCTCAAGGCGTACGCGGTGAAGCGGCAGGCGCCGACGAAGACCTCCTACCGGGGGCTCGACGTCTACTCGATGGCTCCCTCGTCCTCCGGCGGCACGACCGTCGGTGAGGCGCTCAACATCCTTGAGCGGACCGACCTCTCGAAGGCCTCGAAGAAGAAGTACCTGCACCGTTTCATCGAGGCCAGCCGGATCGCCTTCGCCGACCGCGGGCGCTGGGTGGGCGACCCCGCCTTCGAGGACGTACCGACGAAGGAACTGCTCTCGCAGAGGTTCGCCGACTCGCGGGAGTGCCTGATCCGCGACGACGCGGTCCTGAAGAGCCCGCTCGCGCCGGGGAACCCGCGGGACCCCGCCTCCTGCAAGGCGGGTGACAAGGCCGCGCCGACCACGTACGAGGGGGAGAACACCACGCACCTCACGGCGGCCGACAAGTGGGGCAACGTCGTCGCCTACACCCTGACCATCGAGTCGACCGGCGGCAGCGGCATCACCGTGCCGGGGCGCGGGTTCCTGCTCAACAACGAACTGACCGACTTCTCCTTCGCGCCGGCCGACCCGGCCGTGCACGACCCGAACCTGCCGGGTCCGGGCAAGCGGCCCCGCTCGTCGATCTCGCCGACGATCGTCCTGGAGAAGGGCAGGCCGCTGGTCGCGCTGGGATCGCCCGGCGGTGCCACCATCATCACCACCGTGCTGCAGACCCTGACCGGGTTCGTCGACCGTGGCCTTCCGCTCGTCGACGCGATCGCCGCGCCGCGCGCGAGCCAGCGCAACGCCGCCCAGACCGAGCTGGAGCCGGGACTCTGGGAGAGCCCGCTGCGGGCCGACCTGGAGGCGATCGGGCACTCCTTCAAGCAGAACCCCGAGATCGGCGCGGCCACCGGGGTGCAGCGGCTGCCCGGCGGCAAGTGGCTGGCCGCCGCGGAGAAGACGCGGCGCGGTGGCGGCTCGGCGATGGTGGTGCGGCCGCACTGAGACAGGGGCGGGCGGGCCTGCGAGGGCGCGCCCGCCCCATTGCCTTACGACGTCACAGGGCCGTCCAGCGAAGTCCCAGGGCGGTCCTACGGCGTCACAGGGCCGTCAGGATGCGCGGTCCGTCGTTCGTGATCGCGACCGTGTGCTCCGCGTGGGCGGCGCGGCTGCCGTCGTTCGTGCGCAGGGTCCAGCCGTCCGGCGCCGGGTGGTAGTGGTCGCTGCCGCTCGCGATCACCATCGGCTCGATGGCCAGGGCCATGCCGTGCCGCAGGGGCATGCCGCGGCCCGCGCGGCCTTCGTTCGGAACACCCGGGTCCTCGTGCATGCGGCGGCCGATGCCGTGCCCACCGAAGCCTTCCGGGATGCCGTAACCCGCCTTCCTGCACACCGTGCCGATCGCGTGGGCGATGTCGCCGATGCGGTTGCCCACGACGGCCGCGGCGATGCCCGCCTCCAGGGCGCGCTCGGCGGTCTCCACGAGGCGTACGTCCTCGGGGCGGGGCGTGCCGACGATGAAGCTGATCGCCGAGTCGCCGGCCCAGCCGCCGAACTCGGCGCCGAAGTCCGCGGAGAGCAGGTCGCCCTCCCGCAGCCGGTAGTCGGTCGGGATGCCGTGCACGATCGCGTCGTTCACCGAGGTGCAGAGGACCGCGGGGAACGGTGTGGGGGCGAACGAGGGGCGGTAGCCGAGGAAGGGCGAGGTCGCGCCCGCGTCCCGCAGCACGGCGTGCGCCACCTCGTCCAGTTCGAGCAGCGAGACGCCGACGCCCGCCGCCTCCCGCACGGCCGTCAGGGCCTGGGCGACGATCCGGCCCGCTTCGCGCATCGCGTCGATAGATGTGTCTGTCTTGAGTTCCACCATGCCAATTACTATACCGGTATGAGAATGGGATTCCGCGCGGAGACGGACTAGACTGGCCGCATGGTGCGGACCCCCCTGACCCCTGAGGAGCGCGAACGCGGCGAGCGGCTCGGCCGTCTCCTGCGTTCGGCGCGTGGCGAGCGGAGCATGGTGGAGGTGGCCGCGAGCGCCGGGCTCTCCGCCGAGACGCTCCGCAAGATCGAGACGGGGCGGGCCCCCACGCCCGCGTTCTTCACCGTGTCGGCGCTCGCGGTGACCCTCGGCCTCTCGCTGGACGAGGTCGCCGAGACATGCGCGCTGGTGCCGCTCACGCCGGCGTGAGGTGAGGCGCTCCCGCGCCCTCGCTCACGGCGCGGGCAGTGGCGTGTGAGGTGCTGTCGGGCGGTCGGAAAACCGCGTGTAGTCGTCCCGTAACACGTCTGGTGTTATCTTCCGGACCGGAAGACTCCAGGCTCCATGGGGCGGTGCTGGCTCGGATGGCAGTAGGACAACTCCCTGAACAGGTCCGGGAGTTCGCGAGGTACCTGAGAGACCTCCTGGCGCGCCTCGACCCGGGCGCCGGGTGGTGCGGCGTGTTCTGGTCGCGTGACCCCGAGGGGATGCAGGCCTGCCTGGACGGCTCGGAAGTGCCGCCCTGGGACGTGGTGGAGGCGCTGCTGCACGACCTGGCCGCGAGGTACGGGGCGCAGGCCGCCGAGCGCGAGACGGAGCGGGCGAGGGCTCTGCACGCGGCCTCACTGGCCGCGTACGACGCGCGCCCCGGAGGCCGCGGGCTGCTCGGCGAGCGCCTCGACATGATGCTCACCGAGCAGCGGTTCGCCGTGGAGCGGCAGGTGGAACTGGGCTACTCCCTCGCGGCCGCGGACACACCGGAGGAGGTGGAGCGGCTCAACCGCGATCTGGCCTGGGTGCGCGACGACCACGAGCGGGCGACCGCGCGGTGTGCGGAACTCCGACAGCGCATCGAGCGGTTGGACCGGGCGGACCGCCCGCAGTGGGTCGACTTCGGGACACCGGTCTCGGACGATTTCGCGGCCGTGGGCGCGGACGACTTCGCGGCTGCGGGAGCGGAGGACTTCACGGCACCCGGTGACCATGACGAGCCGCCGCGGAACGCCTTCGGGGTGCCTGCCGCCGACGACTTCGGCTCCCGTACTGACGAGGGCTTCGGGGTCGGTGCCGGTGGCCCCGGAGACGCGGCCGTCGATCCCGGCGCCCGCGCGCCGGAGTTCGGTGCCGCGCCGGACGGGCAGGACGCCCCAGCTCCCGACGCCCGCACCTTGTCGGCCGACTCCGCGGTGCGGTCCGACGAGACCCACGTCCCCAAGCAGGGCCGTAAGTCGCGCGACACGTCCCGCCGTCCGCGACGGCCCCGCGGCGCCCGGTTCGCGGGGTTCTCCGGGGCGGACGACGAGGGCGCGGACGAGACCGGTACCGGCGCCGCACCGGGTACGGGCGCCCGGTCGCCCGCCGTGAACAGCCCGCGCGGCGCGCGGTTCGGGGGCTCCGCCGAAGAGCCGGACGTCAGCGGGCGCCGTGACGTCGCGGAGCCGGACCATGACGCCGAGCGGGCCACCGCCGAAGCCGTCGCCGCGCTCATCAAGCTCCGGGGCGAGGGCCGCAGCGGCGAGGCGCACGCCGTCCTCGTGGAGGCCGCGGGCTGGCCCGCGCGGCGCCTTCCCGTGTTCGCCGGTGAACTGCACCGCGCGGGCCTCGGCGCCGACTGGTCGACGCTGCTCTGGGAGGCCGCGTCGCTGCCGCCCGACCGCCTCGTCGCGCTGGCCGACGCCCTCGCCGGAGCGGGCCGCGCCGACGACTGCCGCAAGCTGCTGCGGCAGGGAGTCTCCCGGCCCGCCCCGGAAATCGCCGAAGCGGTGCTCGCGCTGATCGACGCGGGCCGCGAGCGCGAGGCCCGCGCCCTGCTCGACGCCTACATCCGCGTACGGACCCCCGAGGACACGGCGGGCTGCGCGCACACCGATCCGTACCGCCTCATCCCGCTGCTCCTGCAAGCGGCGCAGGGCGTTTCGGACGAGCGCCACTGGGACCTCGTGCACGCGTTGCGTGTTGCCGGATTCAGCGCCTGAAGCGCCTGCCGCACCTGTTTCGTCTGCGCGTTACGCGCCGCTTCTCGCCCGCTTGGGTGCGAAACATGATCGACTCCGCCGGTTCACGGCGATGGTCTTGCCCAGCCCGTCGGGGAGGCTTACGTTTTCCTGTCTACGCACCAAGTCTACGGGCGTAGAGGCTCTCTGACGTCCCGTCGAAGGAGCAGCTCATGGCCAACGTCGTACGCGCCGCACTGGTCCAGGCAACCTGGACAGGCGACACCGAATCCATGATTGCCAAGCACGAGGAGCACGCCCGCGAGGCGGCCCGCCAGGGTGCGAAGATCATCGGCTTCCAGGAAGTGTTCAACGCCCCCTACTTCTGCCAGGTGCAGGAGCCCGAGCACTACCGCTGGGCCGAGCCGGTGCCGGACGGGCCCACCGTCACGCGGATGCAGGAACTCGCCCGCGAGACCGGCATGGTCGTCGTCGTCCCGGTCTTCGAGGTCGAGCAGTCGGGGTTCTACTACAACACCGCCGCCGTCATCGACTCCGACGGCTCGTACCTCGGCAAGTACCGCAAGCACCACATCCCCCAGGTCAAGGGCTTCTGGGAGAAGTACTACTTCAAGCCGGGCAACGCGGGCTGGCCCGTCTTCGAGACGGCGGTCGGCAAGGTCGGCGTCTACATCTGCTACGACCGCCACTTCCCCGAGGGCTGGCGCCAGCTCGGCCTGAACGGCGCCCAGATCGTCTACAACCCCTCCGCCACGTCCCGCGGCCTCTCCGCCTACCTCTGGCAACTGGAACAGCCCGCCGCGGCCGTCGCCAACGAGTACTTCGTCGCCGCCATCAACCGCGTGGGCGTCGAGGAGTACGGCGACAACGACTTCTACGGCACGTCGTACTTCGTCGACCCGCGCGGCCAGTTCGTCGGCGAGAGGGCGAGCGACAAGACCGAGGAACTCGTCGTCAGGGATCTGGACTTGGGCCTGATCGAGGAAGTACGCCAGCAGTGGGCGTTCTACCGGGACCGCCGACCCGACGCGTACGAAGGACTGGTACAGCCGTGAGTGACCTCCACGCCCGCCACAAGGCCGTCCTGCCCGAGTGGCTCGCCCTCTACTACGCCGACCCGCTGGAGATCACCCACGGGGAGGGCCGCCGCGTCTGGGACGCGCACGGCAATCAGTACCTCGACTTCTTCGGCGGCATCCTCACCACCATGACCGCCCACGCGCTGCCCGAGGTCACCAAGGCGGTCAGCGAGCAGGCCGGGCGGATCATCCACTCCTCCACGCTCTACCTCAACCGGCCGATGATCGACCTCGCGGAACGGGTCGCCGGCCTCTCCGGCATCCCGGACGCCCGCGTCTTCTTCGCCACGTCGGGCACCGAGGCCAACGACACTGCCCTGCTCCTGGCCACCGCGCACCGCCGCTCGAACCAGATCCTGGCGATGCGCAACAGCTACCACGGCCGCTCCTTCACGGCCGTCGGCATCACCGGCAACAACGCCTGGTCACCCACCAGCCTCTCGCCGCTCCAGACGCTGTACGTCCACGGCGGCGTCCGCGGCCGCGGACCGTACGCCGCGCTGAGCGACGCCGAGTTCATCGAGGCCTGCGTCGCCGACCTCAAGGACATGCTCGGGCAGGCGCGCGGGGGAGTGGCGGCGCTGATCGCCGAGCCCATCCAGGGCGTCGGCGGCTTCACCTCGCCACCGGACGGGCTCTATGCCGCCTTCCGTGAAGTCCTGTGGGAGCACGGCGTCCTGTGGATCTCGGACGAGGTGCAGACCGGCTGGGGACGCACCGGTGACCACTTCTGGGGCTGGCAGGCGCACGCCGAGAACGGCCCGCCGGACATCCTGACCTTCGCCAAGGGCATCGGCAACGGCATGTCCATCGGCGGTGTCGTCGCGAGCGCCGAGGTCATGAACTCCCTCGACTCCAACTCCATCTCGACCTTCGGCGGCTCACCGGTCACCATGGCGGCCGGCCTCGCCAACCTCACGTATCTCCTGGAACACGACCTCCAGGGGAACGCGCGGCGCGTCGGCGGTCTGCTCATCGAGCGACTGCGCGCCATCTGCGCCCAGCTTCCCGTCGTACGCGAAGTACGCGGACGGGGTCTGATGATCGGCATCGAGCTGACCGACCCCGAGACCGGCCGGGCCAATCCGCGGGCGGCGGCCGCCGTCCTCGAAGCAGCCCGCGAGGGCGGACTCCTCATCGGCAAGGGCGGCGGCCACGACACCAGCGTCCTGCGCGTCGCCCCGCCCCTCTCGCTGACCGTCGCGGAGGCGGAAGAGGGGGCGTCGATCCTCGAACAAGCGCTGCGGAGCGCCTAGTTCAGGTGCCCGACCGGAGAGACGTACGAGCATGAAAGGGAGCGCCCCATCATGAGTACCCGCACCCTGATCCGCGGCGGACTCGTCATCACCGCCGCCGAAGAGACCCACGCCGACGTGCTGATCGAGGACGGCAGGATCGCCGCGCTCGCCGCCCACGGCTCGGGCGCCGCCGAGGCGTGGACCGCGGACCGCGTCATAGACGCCTCCCACAAGTACGTGATCCCGGGGGGAGTCGACGCGCACACGCACATGGACTTCCCCTTCGGCGGCACCTTCTCGTCCGACGACTTCGAGACGGGCACCCGGGCCGCGGCCTGGGGCGGCACCACGACCATCGTGGACTTCGCCGTGCAGACCAAGGGACAGGCGCTGCGCGCGGGCCTCGACGCCTGGTACGCAAAGGCGGACGGCAAGTGCGCGATCGACTACGGCTTCCACATGATCCTCTCGGACGTCAACGAGAGGACCCTGAAGGAAATGGATTACCTCGTCGAGGAAGGGGTCAGCTCCTTCAAGCTCTTCACCGCGTACCCCGGCGTCTTCTTCAGCGACGACGGCCAGATCCTGCGGGCGATGCAGCGGGCCGCCGTCAACGGCGGGCTGATCATGACGCACGCGGAGAACGGCCTCGCCATCGACGTCCTGGTGGAGCAGGCCCTCGCACGCGGTGAGACGGACCCGCGCTACCACGGAGAGGTGCGCAAGTCGCTCCTGGAGGCGGAGGCGACCCACCGGGTGATCAAGCTCGCCCAGGTGGCGGGGGCGCCGGTGTACGTGGTGCACGTGTCGGCGCAGGAGGCGGTGGCCGAGCTGGCCAGGGCCCGTGACGAGGGCCTGCCGGTCTTCGGGGAGACCTGCCCGCAGTACCTGTTCCTCTCCACGGACAACCTCGCGGAGCCCGACTTCGAGGGCTCCAAGTACGTCTGCTCGACCCCGCTGCGGCCGCGCGAGCACCAGGCGGCGCTCTGGCGCGGCCTGCGCACGAACGACCTCCAGGTGGTCTCCACGGACCACTGCCCGTTCTGCTTCGTGGGGCAGAAGGAGCTCGGCCGCGGCGACTTCTCCAAGATCCCGAACGGCCTGCCGGGCGTCGAGAACCGCATGGACCTCCTGCACCAGGCCGTCGTCGACGGGCACATCAGCCGCCGCCGCTGGATCGAGATCGCCTGCGCCAGCCCGGCCCGGATGTTCGGCCTGTACGGCAAGAAGGGCACGATCGCGCCGGGCGCGGACGCGGACGTCGTCATCTACGACCCGACCGCCGAGCAGGTCATGTCGGCGGAAACGCACCACATGAACGTGGACTACTCCGCATACGAGGGCAAGCACGTCATGGGTCAGGTGGAGACGGTCCTGTCCCGCGGTGAAGTGGTCATCGACCAGCGGAAGTTCACCGGCCACGCCGGGCACGGCGCGTACGTCCCGCGCGGCACCACCCAGTACCTCGGCTAGGAGAGGCGACGCACCATGGACTTCGGACTCGTCCTGCAGACCGATCCGCCGGCCGCGCAGGTCATCAGCCTCATGAAGCGCGCCGAACGGAACGGCTTCCGCTACGGCTGGACCTTCGACTCGGCCGTGCTGTGGCAGGAGCCCTTCGTCATCTACAGCCAGATCCTGGCGAACACGGACCGTCTCGTCGTCGGCCCGATGGTCACCAACCCGGGCACCCGGACCTGGGAGGTGACGGCCTCCACGTTCGCCACGCTCAACGACATGTACGGCAACCGCACCGTCTGCGGCATCGGCCGCGGTGACAGCGCGATGCGGGTGGCGGGCCGCACCCCGAACACCCTCGCCCGGATCAGCGAGGCCATGAAGGTCATCCGCGCGCTTGCCTCGGGCGAGGAGGCGGACCTGGGCGGCACCACCGTCCGCTTCCCCTGGATCGGACCGGACGCACGGCTTCCGGTGTGGATGGCCGCGTACGGGCCCAAGGCGCTGAAGATGGCGGGCGAGGAGGCGGACGGTTTCATCCTCCAGCTCGCCGACCCGTATCTGACGGAGACGATGGTCAAGGCGGTCCGCGACGCCGCCGCGGCGGCGGGCCGCGACCCGTCCTCGGTCACGATCTGCGTCGCTGCCCCCGCCTACCTCACGGAGGACGACTCACCCGCCGCCCTCGCCCACGCCCGTGAGCAGTGCCGCTGGTTCGGCGGGATGGTCGGCAATCACGTCGCCGACCTGGTGGCGAAGTACGGCGAACACTCGGACCTCGTCCCCGAGGCACTCACCGAGTACATCAAGGCCCGCGAGGGCTACGACTACTCCCACCACGGCCGCACCGACAACCCCGACACGGCCTTCGTCCCCGACGAGATCGTGGACCGCTTCTGCGTCATCGGCACGGCACAACAACACGTCGACAAGCTCGGGGAGTTGAAGCGCCTGGGCGTCGACCAGTTCGCCCTGTACGCGATGCACGACGCACGCGAGGACGTCATCGAGGGGTACGGCACGACGGTCATCCCCGCTCTGTCGTGAGCAGCCCCACCTCCAGGTCGGCGACGACCCCGTAGTGATCGCTGGGCCATATGCCGTCGGTCGGTTTGTCGAAGGCGAGGTCGGCGCTCCGTACGCGAGCGAAGGCATTCGGGTGCGCGTGCGGGGAGCCGACGAAGACGTAGTCGATCCGGCGGCGGTGGCCGGGCTGCCGCACCAGGAGCTCGATGTCCTCGGCCGCGTAGGGGTTGTCGGCGGTCCAGGTGTGTCCGGGGCCGGAACCGGCCACGTCCCACGCGTCGTGGAAGTGGGTGCCGCGCCCCGAGAGTGACTGCCGGCCGGTCAGATAGCGGATGCTCGCGGAGTCCGGGTCCGCGTTGAAGTCACCGGCCATGATCGTTGGCAGGGCGGTGCGGTGCCGGGCATCCAGGTCGCTCAAGGCCAGTACCTGACGCTCCCGTTGCGCTTCGGCCTCGAGCCGGAAGGACGTCGTGGGCGCGATGAACAGCACGTCGTCGAGGCCGGGCAGCGGCACGAGGGCGGCCGGTGTGAGCCAGGGGACGTCGGGCGCGTCCGCGCCGCGCTGGTCGAGGACTTCGACGACGCGGTGCGGCCACCGTGTCGCGATCGCCGTCCCGCCGTAGCGATCAGCGTGGGGCGGGGTCGTCGCGGCGGTCTGCGTCTGGTGGGTGCCGTGCAGGCCTGTCCCCTCGATCAGGTCGGGCAGTTGGTCCGGCAGAACCTCCTGGAGGGCGACGAGATCCGGCGCGAGCCGCCGCAGCTCGGCGTTGATCAGGGCCGCCCGTGCGGGGGCGTCGCCGCGGCTGTTCCAGACGTTCAGTGTCACGACGCGCAGTCTCGTCGCCATCGTGTTCCTTTCCTTTGTCCTTGCCCCGCGGGCTCTGGGTCGTCGGGCGGTCAGGGCTGCCGTACGGCGATGACGTCGAACTCCAGCGTCACCTTCGGGCTCACGAGGACGGACGTCACGGCGTTCTGGTTCAGGCCCCAGTCCTTGCGGTTGATGGTGGTCTTGCCCAGGAAACCGACCCGGAGGTTGCCCCGCGCGTCCGTCTCGGCGGCGGTCAGCTCGACGTGGAGGGTGACCGGCTTGGTCACGCCGCGCATCGTCAGGTCGCCGGTGACCTGGTAGGTGGTCTCGTCGACCGGCCGCACCTCGGTGGACGCGAAGAGGATGAAGGGGTGATTGTCCGTGTCCAGGAAGGTGCCGCGCAGATGGTCGTCGCGCTGCCGTTGGTGCGTCTGCAGGCTCATCGCCCGGATGGTGAGGCGTGCGCTCGACTTCGACGGCTGGTCGCCGAACAGGTACGCGCTGCCCTCGTACTCCTCGAACTCCCCGCGGACCCTGGTCGACAAGGTGTGCCGACCGACGAAACCGACCCGGGAGTGGGCCGCGTCGAGCACATAGGCGCCGGTCAGTTCGCCGACGCTGATGGGGGTGGGCATCGTGCCTCCTGCCTCTTTTCTCGTCATTGCTTCTCGTGGTTGCTTCTTGTGATTGCTTCTCGTCCATGCGCGTGGACGGCTGGGCCCGGCCGCTCGGGCCGGGGCGCCAGCCGTGGTGGATCCGGGTCAGCCGAACTGGCCGACCTTGTAGTCGCCCGCCGGGTGCTGCGTGAGCACGTTCAGACGGTTGAAGGCGTTGATGAGGGCGATGGCCGACACCAGGGCGGCGAGCTGGTCCTCGTCGTGGTGCTTGGCGGCGTTCGCCCACACCTCGTCCGGCACGCCACCGGCGGCGTCCGCGATCCTGGTGGCCTCCTCCGCCAGCTCCAGGGCGGCCCGTTCGGCGTCGGTGAACACCGTGGCCTCGCGCCAGGCGGCGACCAGGTGCAGGCGCTGCTGGGTCTCTCCGGCGTGCGCGGCCTCCTTGGTGTGTATGTCGACGCAGAATCCGCAGCCGTTGATCTGGCTGACGCGGAGCTCGACCAGCTCCCGCGTCGCGGCCGGCAGAGTCGACTCCAGGAGCGACCTGCCCGCGATGGCGAGGTGCTTGACGGCACCGGCCGAGACCGGATTGGCGAGGAAGTCGAGACGGGCTTCCATGGTGATCTCCCTGTTTCTTGGCCTGCTCGGGCAGCGGCCCGCCCGGTGGGCGGAACGGCTGTTCGCGGGATCGTCTTGGTCCCAGCAGTACCGACGAGGCGGGTCGGCGGAATGTGAGGCGGGTGGCCCTGCGGAATGCGAGGCGTGGAGGTCCCGCGGAATGCGAGGCGTGGAGGCCCTGCGGAATGTGCCGCGGGGAGGCCCTGCGGAATGTGCGGCGCGGGCGCGACGTCACATTTCGAGGGGCTGTCTCGTCGGATGTCGGAGAGGCTGTCCCGTCCCGTCGGATGCGGGACGGCTGACGCGGCAAGGGAGTGGCGACACCATGGGGACCCAGCACGAGCCCGGAGACGGACACATCGACGCGAGCCTGAGTGCAGTCATGGGCGAACGGCGGCAGCTGATCAATCTCGCGTACCGGCTCCTCGGCTCCCTGGCGGACGCCGAGGACGTCGTACAAGAGGCCTACGTCCGCTGGTACGCGATGTCCCCGCAGCAGCAAGAGGCCATCGAATCCCCCGGTGCCTGGCTGACGAGGGTCGCCGGGCGCATCTGCCTCGACCAGCTCCGCTCGGCACGGGTCCGGCGCGAGAGCTACGTGGGCGAATGGATTCCGGAACCGCTGCCCGATCGCACGGAGTGGGCCGACGGGCGGCAGGGCGGGGCGACCGCCGACCCGGCCGACCGGGTCACTCTCGACGAGTCGGTCAACATGGCCTTCCTCGTCGTGCTTGAGTCGATGACCCCTGCCGAGCGCGTCGCGTTCATCCTGCACGACGTCTTCCGCTACTCCTTCGCGGAAGTGGCCGAGATCGTCGGCCGCAGCCCGGCTGCCTGTCGCCAACTGGCGTCATCGGCGCGCCGCCGCACCCGTGCCTCGCACATGCCCGCCACTCCGGCGGCCCGGCGAGCCGCCGTCGTCAGGGACTTCAAGCACGCCTGGGAGACCAAGGACATCGCCGCGCTCATCGGCGTACTCGACCCCGACGCCACGGCCCTCGCCGACGGCGGAGGGCTGGTCAACTCCGTGCCCCACCCCCTCACGGGAAGCGAGGAGATCGCGCGGTACCTGGTCGCCGTCTCCGCCGTCATCGACGAGCAGCCGTTCCACCAGACGATCCTGGAACGCACGGTCAACGGCCAGCCCGGCCTGGTGGTCCAGCACGACGGCATCACCACGTCCGTGCTGGCCTTCGACGTCGAGGACGACCGGATCACGCGCCTGTGGGCGGTACGTAACCCCGAGAAACTGAGGCCCTGGACCTCGTACGGTAAAGTGATGAATTGAGCCAAGGTGCTCTGTTGAGCGGTCGACCGGCTCTGTTGAGCGACTGGTCGCTCAACCATCAAGCAGGCGACGCCGATCGCCGAGGCCGGAGAGGTGGGGGCGAGGCATGGGCCACGCAGTGCGCGCCCCCCGAGTCGTACGTGTCGACAACTCCGCCCGCGACAGCGTTCCTGATATCTACGGCACCATGACGAGCGACCCGCGCCGCTGAGTGACCGCCCCCGGTGTGACCGCCTCTGGTGTGACCACCCCTGGTGTGGCCGGGGCTCCAACTCCCCTCTTCTTGCGCCCAGTTGCCGTCTTCCGCCTGCCCGGCAGTGTGTACCGCTCACCCGGTGTACCGCCCACCCGCGCCGCGCTGCCGTGCGTGCCTACGCCGCCTCGCGCGGCCCGCTCCCCAGCCATCGAACCCGTCGAGGGAGAGCTGATGACCACCCAGGAGATCCCCGAGCAACTGCTCGACGGCTACGCCGACATCCTCACCCGCGCGGCCGCGACCGGGCGCCGACTGACCCGTGAGGAACTGACGTCACGCCGGGCACTCGGCGCGCAGGCCGCGCACGCCGGATACGCGTGGCGCGTCCTCATACGCGAGCACCTCAGCGCCACCCGGATCCACCGCCCCGCGACCGGCGACCCGGACCACCTCCTCGCGACCGCCGAACAGGCCATCGACGCCTTCGCCGAGGGCTACGAACACGCCCAGCGTCTAGTCGTCCGCCAGGAAGAGGCCGCCCGCCGCGAGCTGATCGACGACCTCCTGTACGGGCGAGGCGACCTGGGCCGGCTCGGCGCCCGGGCCGAACGGTTCGGCTTGCGGTTGTCCCACGCGCACGCGGTGGCCGTGGCCGAGGGGCCCTGCGCCTACGACGAGACCGACCCCGTGTCGCGGGACGTGGAGAACGAGATGGTCGGCCGCTTCGGCGACCGCCACATCCTCCTCACCACCAAGGACGGGCGCCTCGTCTGTATCGCCCCCGCCCACCAGGACGAGGTCCTCACCCACTTCGCCAAGCGCGCGCACGCCGCCACCGACGGCGGCCGCATCGCCATCGGCCGTCCCCAGCCGGGCGCGGCCGGTATCGCCCACAGCTACGAGGAAGCCGTCAGCACCCTGGAACTCGCGACCCGCATGGGCTTCGACGAACCCGTGCTGCGCGCCGCCGACCTCCTGGTCTTTCCCGTCCTCGCGCGTGACCGGCAGGCCCTGGTGGACCTGGTGCTCAACACGCTCGGCCCGCTCGAAGAAGCGCGGGGCGGCGCCGAACCCCTCCTGGACACCCTGATCGCCTACTTCGACACCGGGTGCGTGGCGGCCCAGGCGGCACGTGAACTGTCGTTGAGCGTACGAGCACTCACGTACCGCCTGGAACGCATCCGCGCCCTCACCGGATCCGACCCCGCCGACCCCCTGGACCGCTACACCCTGCAGACGGCGGTCATCGGCGCGCGACTCCTCGGCTGGCCTGCCACCTCGCTGTGAGGGGCGGGGGCGGGAAAGTCCGGGTGAACCCGGGGGGAGCCCGGGTGAGCCCGGGGGAGTCGGTCCGGGTCAGTCTGTTACGTCGATCTTGCCGTTCAGCTTTGCGGCCGGGGTGGGGGCGGGGGTGACGGCGGGGTCCATGGGGGTGGGGGACATGCCGCCGGTGATGCCCTTGAGGAGGCCGGCCACGTCGACTCCCGTGGTGGAGCTGAGGAGTTCCACGCCCTGGGCGACGTTGTCGGCGACCGTGCGGGAGAGACTGCTCGCGCCGTCCGTGGAGATCACGGTCATCTTGTCGATCGCGCCGAGCGGCTCGGCGGCCTTGGCCACCACGGAGGGCAGCACCTCGACGAGCATCTGTAGCACCGCCGCGTCGCCGTACTGCGCGAACGCGTCGGCCTTCTTGCGCATCGCCTCCGCCTCGGCGGCCCCCTTGGCGCCGATCGCGGCGGCGTCGGCCTCGCCCTCCAGACGTACGGCGTCGGCGAGCGCGGCCCGCTGTGCCTTCTCGCCCTCACCGGTCAGACGGGCCCGCTCGGCATCGGCCTCGGCCTGCTTGACCAGGGAGACACGGCGGGCCTCGGCCTCCTGCTCGGCCTGATAGCGCGCGGCGTCGGCGGGCTTGCGGATCTTGGTGTCCAGCTCGCGGTCGGTGAGGGCGGCCTGCCGCTGGGCCACCTTCTCCTGCTCGGCGAGGACCTCCTGCTGGCGCGCGGCCTCGGCGAGCGGCCCGGCGGCCCCGGCGCGGGCGGATGCCTCGTCGGTCTCGGCCTTGATCTCGGCCTGCTTGAGGGAGAAGGTCCGCTGGGCGACCGCGATCTCCTCCTCGGCCTTCAGCCGGGCCTGCTCGGCGGCGCGGCGCGCCACGGCCTCGGCGATGTCGGCCTCCTGCTTGGCGCGGGCCGCCTCGGGCCGGCCCAGGTCCTCCAGGTACGAACCCTCGGTGGTGATGTCCTGGATCTGGAAGGCGTCGAGCACCAGGCCCTGCCCGGACAGACTCGCCTCGGCCTCCTCGGCGACCTGCCCGGCGAACGCGGCGCGGTCACGGATGATGTCCTCCACCGACATCCGGCCCACGATGGATCGCAGCGCGCCGGAGAGCACTTCCTGGGTGAAGCCGACGATGCCGCCCTGCTGGGCCAGGAACCGCTGAGCCGCGGCGCGTATGGAGTCCTCGGTACCGCCGACCTTGACGATCGCGACGCCCTCAAGGTTGGCCTTCACGCCGCGCAGCGTGACGGCGCCGCGCACCGCGATCGGGATGTGCCGCGAGGAGAGGTCGAGCGTGAACTTCTGCTGCACGAACGGCACGACGAACACGCCACCGCCCACCACGACCTTCTGGCCGCTGTTGTCGGTGAAGATCCGGCCGGTGTCGGGATCGGTGGACTTCTTGCCGCGCCGCCCGGTCACGATGAAGGCCTCGCTCGGCCCGGCGACCTTGTAGCGGGTCACGACGACGAGCGCGAGCAGGACGAGGAGTACGACGACTCCGATGACGGCGGTCAGGACTGGACTCATGACGAATTCCCCCCTGCCTCCCAAGGGGGCGGCAGATCGGTGATGTTGTGCGGGTTGTGGGTCGTGGGTTGGGTGTCGCGGGTCGTGTTCGTGCGGGTGCGGGTGCGGGTGCGGGTGCGGGTGTGGGTAGGAGTGCGGGTCCGCGGTGGCGCGGAGGTCAGCGCTGTACGGGGCGGACCGCGACCGAAGTGGGCGACAAGGCCGCCTCCACCCAGATCTCGGTGCCGCGGGTGACGGCCTCGCCGCTCCTTGCGGCAAACTTCACTGGCTGGCCCGCCAGTTGAAGCAGCACCTCGCCGTACCCGTCGACCGGAATCGCGGTGACCACGGCGCCCGCGGTGCCCACGAGGTCGTCGCCCCGGGGTGTGGCCGCGGTCTGATCCCGCATCAGGGTGCGGCTGAACTTCCACGTCAGCCAGCCCGCACCCACACCTACGGCCGCTCCGACAGCGGTCGCGCCGCCGGCCCCGAGCCCAGTCGTGCCGAGCACGATCGCCCCGCCGAAGCCGAGCATGGACACGAACCCTGCGACGACGGGAAGGGACAGCAGCCCGTCGAAGAGCCCGTCGAGGACTCCGATGCCGTCGAAGAGCCCCTCAAGGACCCCGTCGAAGACGAGAGAGAGGACCAGCAGAGCGATTCCCGCGATGCCAAGCCCCAGAAAGACGGTCACCTGAGCACCTCCTCAACTTGCCGGATGTCTCGGTGAGGTGGGGATCGTCGCATCTGGGAGGGAAGGCGCACATTGCCGCGATCCGGCAATCATCAAGGGCTTTTCATGCCGGTCCCGACATCGAAGCCCTTCCACATGTCCGGCCACATCACGTGTCCGGCCACATCACGTGACCGGCCACATCAACGGCGGCGAACGGGCATGACCTCCGGGAGCCCTGCGGGTATGGCGGGCCCCGGGGGACGCCCGGGGGATGCCCGGGGGACGCCCGGGGGAAGGCCGGGAGAAGCCGGAGGAAGGTCGGCCGGGGGCCGTCTAGGACGGGCGTATTGCCGATACCAGCCACACCCCCGCTCGCATTCGCACGCCGTACTCGGTCGCGTGCGGTCGGAACGCCTCCTCCAGGGCGGCCCGTTTCTTCGCGGTGACCGTCCTGCCCGGGGTGCGCGACAGCATGAAGTCGACCGCGTCTGCCGGCGTTCGACCCCACACCGCGTCCACCGGCACGGGAGTCACCGTCACGTCCTCATACGCGGTGAGCACCTCACGTATACGGGCCGGGTCCGAGAGCGAGGCCATGGCGGTGCGCGCGGCGGTCGCATCGGCTTGGGCCGTGGCATCTGGGGCATCTGGGGCATCTGGGGCGTCGGGGACGCCGGGTACGTCGGGTGTTGTGGGGCCCGGGCTTGCCTTGGGGCCGGCCTCATCCGCCGGTTCCGCGAGGAGCTTGGCGAAGAGGGCGAGCGTCCGGGACTCCTCGGTCTCCTCACCCACGGGCTGCGGGCAGACGAACACCAGCCGCCCGCCGGGGCGCAGCGCACGGGCGATGTTGGTGAACGCGGCGGTGTGGTCGGCGAAGAACATCACCCCGCCACGGCTGATCGCGACGTCGTACCCGGCCTTGGGGAAGGGGTGGATCTGGGCGTCGGCCTGTTCGTACGCCGCGTTCGTGATGCCCTCGGACACCGTGCTCGCACGGGCGCGGTCGAGGAGCGGCGCCGAGATGTCGACTCCTGCCGCGTGTCCGTGCCCGGCGAGGCGGGCCGCGATGCGGGTGGTGACGCCCGCGCCGCAGCCGATGTCCAGAACACGGTCGCCGGCACCGATGGCCGCGGCTTCGAAGAGGGCGTCGTTCACCCCGGACAGCATGGTGTCGTACCGCTCGTGGTGGGTGGCCCAGTGGGTGCCCACAGGGCCGTTCCAGGCTTCGGCCTGGCGGGAGTTGGGGCTCGCTGACGTCGCTGTGGTCATGACGCCTCCCTGGCGTGGTGGGCGGAGTGCTGGGCAGCGAGGACGGTCTCGATGCGGTCGACGGCGGTGAAGGCGCCGAACGAGATCAGGTGCACGAGACAGTGGTCGCTGAACGGCGGCTTCTTCCAGGCCGCCACGTCCGCGTCGGTGATGCGGTACGGAGCGAGCGCGGCGAGCAGCGCGAGCCGTGCTTCCGGGCGGGACGCGCGGTCGGGCAGGGCTTGCCAGGACAGCGGCGGATGCGCCCCGTCCCACGCGGACACCGTCGCTTCCACGAGCGCCCGGTCGTCCTCGTCCAGGAGGCCCGCGCCTCTCCTCGCCGCGTCCCGCAGCGCGGCGTAGGCGGAACCGACGGGCGTGCCGGCGGCCCAGGCGGGCCCCGGCTGCGGGTCGTCGAGCAGGGCGAGTGAGTCGCCGGGGGTGCAGGAGCGGCGCACGGTCTTCTGAAGGGTGCGGCCGCCGATCGAGCGCACCGCCCGGAAGCGCTGCGCGTTGCACGGCAGTATCTTCTCGGTGATCAGCGACGACGCCACGCGGTTGATGAAGTGGAACGTGAGCGCGGTGCCGATGTGCGCGGGGGCGTGGGTGCGCGGGAACGGCGGCGTGACCAGCTCCGGCGCCTGAGGTGTCCGGGTGGCCTTGCCCCAGGCGAGGAGCCGCGCCTGCGCGGGGTCCTCCGGCTGCTCGCCGCGCAGCACCCGCTCCGCGACACGGTGGTCGCCGGTGGCGTGCAGCATCATCGTGTGCGCGCTCACGCAGAACGGGCAGCGGTTGGCGAGCGAGACGCCCACGGCGACCAGCTCGCGGTCGGTGCGGGTCGTGCCGCCGCTGCCGAACGCCTCGTCACCGCCGGCCAGCAGGGACTCGCGGAGCAAGGCCCAGGCGGCGGTGAACAGTTCGGGTGCGGGGCTGAGGGCGACCAGCGGCGCGGGCTCGGCGATGCCGAAGTCCTCTGCCATCTGTGCGTACGCGTCGGCGGTCCTGCCGGTCGCGGACTTCGCGAGTACTGGATCGGTGTATCGGTAAGTTGCCATGCCCAGATGGTCGGGGCGCCGAGGGTCTCGGGTCGTCGTCCGGCGGAAGGCAGTTGGGGGTACGTCGCCGGGGCTGTTCGGGCCCGCGACTACTGCACGGGGAGTAGTGCCGGAGCGGTCTGCTGGGGTGACGCGGTTGTCCGCGGCGGCCTCTAAAGTTCTGAACACGGCGGGGGATGCGCCGCGACGGGGGATGCGGGGGTGCGGGGATGCGACGGGTGTGGGGGCTCAGATGACGGCGGACCGGGCGGGGAGATCGGCAGGTCAGGTGAACGTGCGCGAGCGGGTGCGGAACCGGGTGCGGCAGGCGTGGGTCGGTGATGCGGTGCTCGCGGCCGTGGTGGGCGTGATAGTCGCGCTCTCGGTGGGCCTGGGCGACGGCGGTGCGGGGTTCTTCGACTACGTACTTATAGGGGCAGGTTCGCTGGCCCTCGCCGTGCATCGGAGAGCGCCGCGCGCCGTGCTCGCCGTCACCACGGCCTGCCTGCTCGTCGAGGTGTTCTACGGGGGCGCGAGCAGTGTCGCGGCGATACCGGTGGTCGCGGCCGTACACACGGCATCCCGGGCGGGCCACCGGGGCCTCGCCGCTGTCGCCGCCGGGGTGTTCCTGGCGGGCTTCGCGGTGGCGGGGAAGGCCTCGGACGACGTCGTGCAGTGGACGCTGCTGCTGGCCGGCTGGTTCCTGTGCGCCCTCGTCACCGGCCTCGCCGACAAGAACTGGCAGGCGTATCTGCGCCAGACCGAGCAGCGGGCCCTGGAGGCCGAGCGGACCCGCGAGGAGGCGGCCCTGCGCAGGGCGGGTGAGGAGCGGCTGCGGATCGCACGCGAACTGCACGACTCGCTGACGCACAGCATTTCGATCGTCAAGCTCCAGGCGGGAGTCGCTGTCCACCTCGCCCGGAAGCGGGGCGAGGAGATACCGCCCGCGCTGCTCGCGATTCAGGAGGCGAGCGGTGAGGCGATGCGTGAACTGCGGTCCACGCTCACCGTGTTGCGCACGGACGAGCCGGCGGGGAGCCCGGCACTGCTCGTCGAACGCGCTCGGGCCGCCGGGCTGGCGGTGGAGCTGACCGTGCGGGGCAAGGAGCGGACGCTGACCGGTGACCTGGAGAGGGCCGCGTACCGCATCGTGCAGGAGGGCCTCACCAACGCGGCACGCCATGCGGGGGGCTCTGCCAAGGTGGTGGTCGGGCTCGACTTCGGGGAGCGGGTGTTGGGGGTACGGGTGGAGGACGACGGGGTCGCCGATGCGGGGCGGCCGCCGGTGGAGGGGACCGGGCTGACGGGGATGCGGGAGCGGGTTGCCTCGCTGGGCGGGACGTTGCGGGCGGGGCCGAGGGTTGAGGGGGGATTTCTGGTGCGGGCTGAACTGCCGTTGGATTGCGGGGCTTTGGCGGCTCCGGTGTCCTCGGGGCGCGTCGGTGAAGGGGGCTTCGGTATAGGGGACGTCGTTGGAGGAGGCGGTGCAGGGGGCGGTGCAGGGGCCGAAGGGCGGGGCGGGGCTTCTGTGGAGGCGGGGGTGGCCGCTGAGGCCGGGCGCTCGGGGGAGGGCGGGTGATCCGGGTGGTGCTCATCGACGACCAGGCGTTGATGCGCGCCGGGTTCCGTGCGCTGCTCGAAGCCGAGGACGGCATCGAGGTGGTGGGGGAGGCCGCCGACGGGGAGAGCGGGATCGCGCTGGTGCGGGAGTGCATGCCTGACGTGGCGCTCATAGACGTACAGATGCCGGTGATGACCGGGATCGAGGCGACGCGCCGGATCGCCGCCGACCCCCGCCTCAGTGGTGTACGCGTCGTGATCCTCACCAATTACGGCCTCGACGAGTACGTCTTCGACGCCCTGCGTGCCGGGGCCAGTGGGTTTCTGCTCAAGGACACGGAGCCGGCCGACCTGTTGCACGGCATCGAGATCGTCGCTCGGGGGGAATCGCTGCTCTCGCCCTCGGTGACCAGCAGGCTGATCGGTGAGTTCGTCTCACGGCCGCCGGACCGGGCCACCGCGCCCGGCCTGGAGAACCTCACGCGTCGGGAGCGCGAGGTCACCGCGTTGGCCGCGCGTGGGCTGACGAACGAGGAGATCGCCGAGCACATGGTGATCAGCCCGTTCACGGCGAAGACGCATGTGAGCAGGGCGATGACGAAGCTCGGGGCGCGTGACCGGGCCCAACTGGTCGTCTTCGCCTACGAGTCGGGGCTCGTCGCGGCCCGTAATGCGACGCCCTAGAGAGGAGGTGAGGTCGCGGATGGCGTGACTTCCTGGAGGCGGCCTGAAACGGAAAGGGGGAATCTCTGGCCATGGCATGATCTCCGCGTGACCGGCATACCGTTCAGACACGTCGCCCGGGTTGGACACGTCGCCGTCCTCGCGGCAGCGGCCCTGCTTGCTTCCGGATGCGGGCTCTCGGAGGAGTTCGAGCGGGAGAGGGACCCCGCGCGTACGGCGCCTGCCGAGGACGAGCGGCCTCCCACAGCGGACCGTACGGCCGCCTCTCCTGGACCCGACTCGCTGACGGAAGCCCCCGTCGAGACAGGGCCGCCGGAAGTGCCCGACGTGGCCTCGCCCTCCTGCCCCGCGTCCGGGGTCCGCATCGAGGCGGGCATGGTCAACCCAGCCATGGGGCTGCGCGCGATGAGCGTGACCCTGACCAACTGCGGAAAGGACAGCTACCGACTGAAGGGGTACCCGAAGATGCGGGTCCTCGACGAGCACCGTGAGCCCCTCGACGTACAGGTTCTCGAAGGCACCGAGCCCATCATGGCGAGGGACGACGACCCCGGCCCGCGTCACACGGTCACGCTGAAGCGGGGCGAGGCGGCCTACACCGTGGTCGTCTGGCGCAACACGGTCACCGACACGACGACGACCGCCGTCAGCGGCACCTATCTGAAGGTCACGCCGGCCCCGGGCACCCGCCCCGGGACCGTGACCCCGGAAGGCCGGATCGACCTCGGCAACACCGGACGCATCGGCACGACCGCCTGGCAGCGCAGCCCGGCGGGCTAGAGGCCGAGACGGGCGAGACGGACGAGACGGACCGGACCCGGGCTACGGCACCCGTGCCGTCCACTCCGGTGAGCTGAACTTCGTCCGGGCGAGCTCCCGCGCCCTGGCCATCTCCTCGTCGGTGGCCTTGCCCGGGGTCAGGCCGTACCGCGTGCGGAAGGAGTCGAGCATCCGCTCGATCACTGCCTCGCGGGGCAGGCCGGTCTGGCGGCGCAGCGGGTCCACGCGCTTCTTCGCGCTCTTCGTGCCCTTGTCCGAGAGCTTCTCGCGGCCGATGCGGAGCACCTCGACCATCTTCTCCGCGTCGATGTCGTACGACATGGTCACGTGGTGCAGGACGGCGCCGTGCCCGCCGGCGACCCGCTTCTGGGCGGCGCCCGCGACCTTGCCGGCGTCGGTGGCGATGTCGTTGAGCGGTTGGTACCACGCCTTGATGCCCATGTCGCCGAGGGCGTCGAGCACCCAGTCGTCCAGGTAGGCGTAGCTGTCGGCGAAGGACAGGCCCTGCACGAGGGAGTCGGGGACCGAGAGCGAGTAGGTGATGGCGTTGCCCGGCTCGCAGAACATGGCGCCGCCGCCACTGATCCGGCGCACCACCTCGATGCCGTGGCGGTCGGCGCCCGCCGGGTCCACCTCGTTGCGCAGCGACTGGAAGCTGCCGATGACGACCGCCGGGGACTTCCACTCCCACACGCGCAGCGTCGGCGGGCGGCGCCCGGCGGCGACCTCCTCGGTGAGCACCTCGTCCAGGGCCATGAGCAGGGCGGGGGACTGCGGCGCCTCGTGGATCAGCTGCCAGTCGTAGTCGGTCCAGTCGGTGGCGTGTGCGAGGGCCCGGCGCACCGCGACGCCCACGCCCTCCGACGTGAGTCCGTACAGGACGGCGTTCTTAGGGAGGGCCGCGTCGATGCGGGCGGCGAGGCCCGCCGCGTCCGTGTCGGCCGGGGCGCCTTCCAGGGCGTGGCTCAGGGCGTCGAACGCCTCGTCGGGTTCCAGGAAGAAGTCCCCCGCCACCCGTACATGCCGCAGCACGCCGTCCTCGACCTCCAGGTCCACGATGACGAGCTTGCCGCCGGGGACCTTGTACTCACCGTGCACTGTGCTTCCTCCGGACGCGGCCGAATCGCGGACACCGGCAGCCTGCGATTTCATAACAGGACAACTCTGCCCACCAGGGATGAATTCCCGCACAGGGGACTGCATGAGTCACGCTGAGACGACCGACCAGCCCACAGCCGGCGCGTCACCGGCCGTCAAACTGACCCTCGCGACGCTGACGATGATGGTCGTCGGATCGATGGTCGGCGCGGGAGTCTTCTCGCTGCCACGGCGGTTCGCCCAGGAGACCGGAGTCGCGGGCGCGCTGATCGCCTGGGCCATCGCCGGTACGGGCATGCTGATGCTCGCGTTCGTCTTCCAGGCTCTCGCCGTCCGCAGGCCGGACCTGGACGCCGGTGTCTACGCCTATGCGAAGGCCGGGTTCGGGGAGTATCTCGGCTTCTTCTCCGCCTTCGGGTACTGGGCCAGCGCGTGCGTCGGCAACGTCACCTACTGGGTGCTCATCATGTCGACCGTGGGCGCCATCTGGCCGGCCCTCGGCGACGGCGACACCCTGCTCGCCGTGGTGCTCTCCTCGTTCGGCCTATGGGCGTTCTTCCTGCTGATCCGCCGTGGGGTCAAGGAGGCGGCGGCCATCAACCGGATCGTCACCGTCGCCAAGATCGTGCCCATCCTCGTCTTTGTGATCCTGGCGCTCTTCTTCTTCAAGCCGTCGGTGTTCGCGGACAACTTCGGGGGCGCCGACTACGCGGGATCACTGTTCAACCAGGTGCGCGGCACCATGCTGGCCACCGTCTTCGTCTTCCTCGGGGTCGAGGGCGCGAGCGTCTACTCCCGGCACGCCAAGCGCCGCGAGGACGTCGGCCGGGCCACGATCCTGGGCTTCCTCAGCGTCTTCGCCGTCTTCGCCTCCGTCACGATCGTGTCGTACGGGATCATGCCGATGGCGGAGATCGCCGAGCTGCGCCAGCCCTCCATGGCGGGCGTCCTGGAGGAGGCCGTCGGCACCTGGGGCAAGGTCTTCGTCAGCGTCGGACTCATCGTCTCCGTGCTCGGCGCCTACCTCGCCTGGACGCTGATGGCAGCGGAAGTGCTCTTCGTCGCCGCCAAGGACGACGACATGCCCCGCTTCCTGCGGAAGGCCACCTCCGAGGACGTGCCGGTACCCGCGCTCCTGATGACCACCGCGCTGAGCCAGGTGGTCCTGGTCGTCACGATGTTCTCCGACGACGCGTTCAACTTCGCGCTCGACCTGACCAGCGCGCTGAGCCTGATCCCGTTCCTGCTCGCCGCCGCGTTCGCCGTCAGGATCGGCCTCGGGTACGGCCGTGCGGAGGTCGCCGGGCGCAGCACGCGCAAGGAACTGGTGATCGCGGTGATCGCCACGCTCTACACGGCGTTCCTGCTGTTCGCCGCCGGGCTCAAGTTCGTCCTGGTCTCCTTCATCATCTACGCCCCCGCGACCTTCCTGTTCGTCAAGGCCCGGCGCGAGCAGAACCGGCGCTTGTTCTCGCCCCGCGAGGCCATCATCTGCGCCATCTCGATCGCGGGCGCCGTCCTGGGCGTGATCGCCCTAGCGGTGGGCTGGATCGAACTCTGACCGGCCACCGCTCTCCTGTTCCCACCGCCCCTGTTGCCACCGGACCCCAGTCGACACCCCACCGACCGAAAGGCGCACCGTGACCAGCCACGACAATTCCGCCGCACCGACGTTCGGTGTCCACTCCGAGGTCGGCAGGCTGCGCAAGGTCCTGGTCTGCGCGCCCGGTCTCGCGCACCGCAGGCTCACCCCCACCAACGCCGACGACCTGCTCTTCGACGACGTCATGTGGGTGGAGAACGCCCAGCGCGACCACGCCGACTTCGTCATCAAGCTGCAGCAGCGCGGCGTCGAGGTCGTCGAACTGCACGACCTGCTCGCCCAGACCGTGGCCCTCCCCGAGGCCAGGACCTGGCTCCTCGACCGGAAGATCACCGCGAACGAGGTCGGCCCCGGCCTCATCGACGACACCCGCGCCTTCCTGGAGACGCTGGAGCCCCGGCAGCTCGCCGAGTACCTCATCGGCGGCCTGGCCACCGCCGATCTGCCGGACGAGTACCGCTCCGGATACGCGGCCCTCGTCCGTGAATCCACCGGCGTACGCGAATATCTGATGCCGCCGCTGCCGAACACCCTCTACACCCGCGACACCACGTGCTGGCTGTACGGAGGCGTCACGCTCAACCCGCTGTACTGGCCCGCCCGGCACGACGAGACGCTCCTCATGAAGGCCGTCTACCGTTTCCACCCCGACTTCACCGGCGCCACGGTGTGGTGGGGCGACCCCGAACTCGACTGGGGTCAGGCGACCTTCGAGGGCGGCGACATCATGCCCGTCGGCAACGGCGTCGTCCTGATGGGCATGAGCGAGCGGACCTCGCGCCAGGCCATCACGCAGGTCGCCGCCGCGCTGTTCAAGAACGGCGCGGCCGAGCAGGTCATCGTCGCGGGCATGCCCAAGCTGCGGTCCGCGATGCACCTCGACACCGTCTTCACCTTCGCCGACCGCGACATCGTCACGCTCTACCCGAAGATCATGGACGCCGTGCACTCCTTCACGCTGCGCCCCAGCGACAAGGCGGCGGGCGTCGAGATCACGGACGAGGGCTCGCGCGCGTTCGTCGACGTGGTCGCCAAGTCCCTCGGCCTGCCCGAGCTGCGCGTCATCGAGACGGGCGGGGACGTCTACGCCTCCGAGCGCCAGCAGTGGGACAGCGGCAACAACGCGGTGGCCCTGGAGCCCGGCGTCGTCTTCACCTACGACCGCAACACCCAGACCAACACGCTGCTGCGCAAGGCGGGGGTCGAGGTCATCACGATCGTCGGCGCCGAACTCGGGCGCGGCCGCGGCGGTGGGCACTGCATGACGTGCCCGCTCGTCCGCGACGCGGTGGACTTCTGAGAGCCCTCGTCGTACGAGGGCTAGTACCGCTGGGCCTTGACCAGCTTCGCGGAAAGCTTCGGCTCCGGGGGCTCGTGGCTGATGGCGTACCGCTGGGCCCGCTTGCCCGGTTCGAGGTTCTCCGTGCCGATGTAGCGGGTCTCCGCGACCTTGCCCGATGAGTCGACGAAGTCGACCTGCACGGCGAAGTCCGCCGTCTTGTCCGTCCTGTTGGTGAAGGTCACCACGGAGGCGAGCACACCGCCGGTCTCGGAGCGGGGCTTGCCCGTCATGGAGACGTCGGACATCGCGTTGCCCTGCCCGTCGACGCCCTTCAGGGCGTCCTTGGCGGCCTGGTTGGCCCGTTCCGTGTCGGCGGAGACGGACGCCTCGAACTCGTCCGCGCGCTCGGACGCGGAGGCCTCCGCCTTCGACGCCGAGGCGCGGGCGGACTCGGCGGCCTCCGAGGCCTGTGACTTCAGTGGCGACGCCGTCTTCTCCGAGAAGGACGACGACTCCGGAGCCGTCGGCCGCTCGCTGACCGTCCTGCTGCCCTCGGCGGACGGGGCGTCGCTGTCGGTGCTGCACGAGACGAGCGCGGCGGCGGCCGTCACCGTGGCGGCGAGCGTGAGGGCGGCGGACACCGTGGGCCCGCGGTGCGCGGTGCGGGTGAGGCGCGTGGGGCGCCGCTTCCCGCGGGGCGGGAGGGGGTTCATGGCTGCGGTCCTTTCCCGAAGCTGTGCTGGGCGTGGGGCGCGTGGGGCGGCGTACGTACGCGTGGGGCTGACGTCAGTACCGCAGGGCGCAGGCGATCCGGCCGCGTCCTGTGAGCGTGCCCTCGGGCACGAAGCGGACCTGCGCGCCGGTGTCCAGGGCCCGCTCGACGATGTCGTCGACCACGTCGTCCACCGCGTCGAGGTCGTCGCCGTCGGCCGGCACGAGATGCCCTCCGTCGTCGCGTACGGTCGCCTGGTAGGTGTCCTCCACGGCGAGGAGGCGGACCCGGTCCGTCGTCACGTTCTGCCAGACCTCGTCGAGACCGGCGGCGTACTGGCGACGGCCTTGCGCCGCGTTCAACTCTTCGGCCACCGAGTCGAGTTCGGCCCTCTCGCGGGTGGCGAGGAAGGGGCGCGCCGCCTGCCACACCGCGTCCGCGGGGCCGTGCGCGAGGCCGCCGTGGGGCACCCGCGTGGCCCCCTTGATGGCCGTGCCGACGTCGTCGAGAAGGGAGAGGGCCTGGGTCTCCCCGGCCACGAACAGGGGGCGCGGGTGAGCGTGGAGCACACCGGCCGCGGCATGGTCCGCCTCGCGCAGGAACTTGCGGGTGTGCTCGTCGCTGAAGGTGCTCGGCACGTCGCCGATCCGCTCCTTGCGCTCGGCGTCGGGGTCTTCGAGGCTCCGGGTGAGCGGGAAGCCGTCCGCCGTGTGCTCGACGACCCGCTCCGGGGTGCCGCTCCACAGCGAGACGCGGTCGGCCGAGACGGCGAGGACCCAGTACGGACGCTCGGCGGCCTGCGCCGCGACGACGTTACGCGTGAGGAAGGTGTCCGAGAGCACCACGCGCGACGGCACCGTCCTGGCCAGCGACCACACCTGGTGCTCACCGGGGGCGGCGAAGACGGCGAGCCCGTCCTCGGCGTGCACCAGGTCGATCTCGGCCACCGCCCGGTCGAGCTGGGCGGCCACGTCGATCCGCTGTTCCCTGGCCACGGCCGGGTCGGACTTCAGGCGCTCCTTGGCCTCGGCGACCAGATTGCGCAGCCGAACGGGATCCTGGGCGTTGTCCGGTTCCCTGCGGTGGGTCGGCAGCAGGACCGTGACGGCGGGGTAGGGGCGCGGCCGGCGCAGCCCGGCCAGTGTGGCCGGGTTGAGGGAGGGATGCATGGAGTGACCCTTTCGGGGCGGGGCGGCGGATGAGGAAGCCTCCAAGGAGGGTTTTACGCCTTGAAATGCACCATATGCCGGTTCGTCGGCCGTGGCACTTCCCCCGGGGGCGCCGATTCAGCGGGCATGCGGTCTCGGCTTCGGCTTCGGCTTCGGTTTCGATTTCGGTTCACCGCAACAGGAAGCCTTTCGGTTCACCGCAGCAGGAAGCCGAAGACGTACCCGAGGGCGTTCGTGGCCCAGTGCAGTCCCATCGGGGCGAGCAGGCTCGTGCTGCGGCGACGCAGTTCGCAGAAGAGGCAGCCCGCCAGGGCGGTGAAGAGGACGGCCCCGGCGTCGACGACGATCACGCCCAGGACCGAGTCCCCGAAGGCGCCGCCCAGCGCGGGCTTGGCGTCGGCGAGCCCGAGCGACGGCAGGATGTGCCAGAGGCCGAAGAGCCCCGACGAGATCAAGGTCGCGGCCAGGGGCCCGCGGGTACGCAGCAGCAGCCCGAACAGGACGCCCCGGAAAGCCACTTCCTCCAGCAGGACCGTGCCGAACGGAACCGTCACCAGCACCCGCAGTGCGACCTCCCCGCCGCTCAGGCCGCTCTGCCGCTGGTCCTCGAACAGACCGCGGGTGACCGGCAGCGCGGCCGCCACGGCGTACCCCGCGGCGACGACGCCGATCAGGGCCAGCGCCCACCCCAGACCGCGTAGGAGGGTGCCGCGCGCGAGGCCCACGTCGGCCCACCGCCCGCCGGACCAGTACACGATCGCGAGCAGCACCGCCGTGGCCAGGAGGGAGACGGGCAGGCTCCAGTCCCGCGCCCAGCGGTTGTTCGCGAGGTTGGTGAGGACGAGAACGGCGACGGTGGCGCTGACCGCGGTCGCCGTCGTGACCGGACGCCGCAGCAGCCGCGAGGCGGGGCGGGCGTGCATCCGTCCATCGTGCGGTCGCCCGGCACACGCGGCGACCGGAAGGACCGGAAGGACGGGCAGGACGGGCAGGACGGGCCACCGTGGTTGTGCGGCAGGGATGTCCGGCGCACCTGCGTAGCCGACTAGCCATGCGTACGGGAGGCACTCAATCTGAAGCCATGGAAGAGCGCGCGTCCCGCCCGCGCCCGCGTCGCCAGCGCCACCGCCTGAATCGCCTGCGGTGGCTGCGGCCCCTCGCCTGGGTCGTCGCGGTGCTGTGCGCGGCGGTCCTGGCCCTCACGGCGACGGCGCGCGGCACGATCCTCAGCTCCGACTTCCACCAGGGCGTCCTGAAGGACCAGGACGCCTACGACCGCCTCTACAACGAAGTCCTGGTGGACCCGCAGAACCTCCCGGTCGCCCGCGACCTCCTTGGACGGCTGCCGGTCCCCGAAGCGGCGGTGACGTCCAACCTGAAGATCGTGCTTCCCCCGGAGACCTTGCGCGCCATGGCCGACCGGCAGATCGAGGAAGTGACCGGCTATCTGCGCGGAGACCACGAGACGCTGCGGCTCACGGCCGACCTGCGGCCGGTCCTCACCAATGTCGGGGCTCTGGCACAGACGTACTTCGGTGATCTCGTCGCCTCCGTGCAGCGCGAGCCCGAACCCGACTTCCCCGCCTTCCTCGCGGACCTCGACGGGGCCGCGCGGGCCGTGAGCACCGGAGTGGCGCCCGCCGGGCTCCCCACCTTCGCGCTGTCCAAAGAGCAGGCGGTCACCGCCGCCCGCGCGCTGCTCCAGGTGGTGCCCGAGAGCAGCCGTGACGCGCTGCGTCCCGAGGTCGAGGTGGCCCTGGAGAGCGGGGACGTGGCCTCGGCGCTCGCCGCCGTTGGGCCCGAGGCGGTCTCCGACCGCACCCGCCTGGCCACCGAGCGACTGCGGGCGACCGCGGGCGGCGACACCTGGAACATCACCGCCGACCTCGACACCTCGCGGGACGAGCTCGCCCCGCTGCACCGCGCGCGCTCCGTCACGCACCTCGCCACAGGCGTGGTCGAACCGCTCGCCGCCCTGTTCGGCGCCGCCGCCCTGGCGGTCCTGTGGTTCACCGGTCCGCGGGCTCCCGCGCGCCGCCTCATGGACCTCGGCTGGGCGCTGGCCGCGGGCGGTCTCCTGACCGGCCTCGCCGCCCTGTCCGCCCGCGCGGTCACCGGCGACGGCATGATCGACACGCCCTCGTCCTGGCCGGAGTCCGTGTCGCGGCTCGTCCACGACGTGGGGGACGCGGCCCTGGCCGGCGTCATCGGCATGGCCACCATGACGGCGTACATCCTGCTCGGGGCGGGCGCGCTGCTCGTCACCGCCGGCTGGATGTGGCAGGCGGGACCGGCCGTCGCGGTCAGCCCGCGCCGGGTCCAGATGCTCGCCGTCGGGGTGGCGGGGGCCGCGCTCGGGAGTGTGATGCTCGCGCCCCTCGCGGCCGGCCGCCCCGAACCGCGGGTCTGTCAGGGCAGCGCACGGCTCTGTGACCGCCCGTACGACGAGATCGCCCAGCTCACCTCGCACAACGCGATGTCCACCACGGCCGACCAGTTCATCGGGCCCCTCCAGGACCCGGGCATCACGGCCCAGCTCAACGGCGGCGTACGCGCGATGCAGATCGACACCTACACGTGGGAAGGGCCCGAACAGATCGCCGAACGCCTGGAGGGGTCGGACTTCTCGCCGCGCCTTCAGGGGCAGATCAAGGCCGCGATCAACAAGTTCAACCCGCCCCGCGACGGACTGTGGCTCTGCCACTCGGTGTGCAGGGCCGGGGCGATCGGTCTCGTGCCGACCCTGCGCGAGACCGGAGACTGGCTGCGGGCCCACCCCACCGACGTGATCACGCTGATCGTGCAGGACGCCGTCAGCGCCGAGGAGACGGCGGACGCCTTCGAGGAGGCGGGGCTCACGGACCTCCTCTTCACGCCGGACCCGGACCCGGACAAGCCGTGGCCCAAGCTGGGCGAGATGATCGACAGCGGTCGGCGCCTGGTCGTGTTCGCCGAGCGCGCCGACGGGCCGCAGGCCTGGTACCGCAACTTCTACCGGTACGGCATGGAGACCCCGTTCGCCTTCCGCAGCCCCGCGGACATGACCTGCGTCCCGCACCGGGGCGGCTCCGACAAGCGGCTCTTCCTGCTCAACCACTTCATCACCATCGACGGCGGCAGCCGCCTCGACGCGGGCACGGTCAACCGGCGCGGCGCCGTGCTCGACCGCGTGCACGACTGCGAGCGGCAGCGGGGCAGGCCGGTGAACTTCGTCGCCGTCGACTATCTGACCGTCGGGGACGCGAGGGGGGCGGTCGACGCACTCAACGCCGAGCGTTAGCGCGCCCGCCCCCGCACCCTCTGCGTACTGTTTGCGAGGTATGCGCGGTATTGGAGATATGCGCGGTACGAGTGGTTCGGGTGAGCGGGAGGTGGCGGTGAACCTGAGGCGTTCGGCGAAGAGCGAGCCCGGACGCGCGGGCGCCTGGCGAGAGGCCGCGCGGGGAGCCGTGCGGCGGGTCGCGGGGCGGGTCCGCGCGATCGCGAGGCGGCCGTACTGGGAGCGGCCCGGCCCCGCCCACCTCGTCCGGCGCTGGCCCGACCTCACCGCCGTCTGCTTCGGCACCGTCTTCTTCTGGCTCTCGCTCACGCCGTCCCTCGTGCCCCGCCCCTGGTTCCTGCAGGGCGTCGTCGGAGGGATCACGGCGGGCATCGGCTACGCGATCGGCTCGCTGGTCGCCACCGCCTGCCGCGCGCTGTTCCGGTGGCGGCCGAGCGAGAAGACGCGGGCCCACCTCTGGCAGGCGTACTGGGTGGCCGGGCTCGTCCTCACCGTCTGGCTGATCACCGAGAGCGACCACGCGCAGCGGCGGCTGCGCGAGCTGCAGGGCCTGCCGCCGACGATGGCCTGGCACACGCCGGTCATCATGCTGATCGCCGTGCTGCTCTGGGCGCTGTTCCTGCTCGTGGCGCGTGGTGTCCGGCTGGGGGCGCGCAGACTGATCCGCGGACTGCACCGGTTCGTGCCGCTGCCCGTCGCCGTCGGTCTCGGCGTCGCGCTGAGCGCGCTGATCGTCACGGTCGGGCTGCGCGACGTGGTCTTCCAGCGCGGTGTCATCGACCTCGCGGACCGCATCGCGTACGCGACGAACGGCGGCACCGAGGAAGGCATTCGGCAGCCGGAGTCCCCGCTGGTCTCCGGCGGGCCCGGCTCGCTCCTGCAGTGGCAGGACCTCGGGTTCCAGGGCCGTAACTTCGCGGGGTCCACGCCGACGAAGCAGCAGATCGGCGCGTACACGGGCAGGCCCGCGAAGGACCCCGTCCGCGTCTACGTCAGCGCGTCGGCGCCGGAGGCCTTCAGCAGCCGGGACCCGTTCGCGGCGAAGGCCCGGCTCGCCGTGCGGGAGCTGGAGCGGACCGGCGCGTTCGAGCGGGACGTGCTGGCGATCGCCGGGACGACGGGGACCGGCTGGGTCAACGCCGACATCAGCGAGCCCCTGGAGTACATGCACGACGGCGACACGGCCATCGTCGCCGTCCAGTACTCCTACCTGCCGAGCTGGGTCTCCTTCCTGGTCGACAAGGAGCGTGCCGCGCAGGCCACCCGGCAGCTCGTGGACGCGGTCCTCGCGAAGTGGTCCGAGCTGCCCGAGGACGACCGGCCCAAGCTCGTCGTGACCGGGGAGAGCCTGGGCGGGTTCGCGATCGAGTCGTCGTTCGACGGGGTGGACGACCTCCTGGCCCGGACGGACGGGGCGCTGATCGTCGGCACGCCGAACTTCGCTCCGATGTCGCGGGAGATCCGCGAGCACCGGGAGGCCGGGAGCCCGGTCTGGCGGCCGCTGTACGAGGGCGGCAGGAACGTGCGGTTCGCCCAGTTCCCCGAGCGGGACCTGAAGCGGCCGGGTCCTCCCGCGGTCTGGGAACGCCCCCGGACCGTCTACCTGCAAAACGCCTCGGACCCGGTCGTCTGGTGGTCGACCGCCCTGCTCCTGCACCGCCCCGAGTGGCTCGACAGCCCCCTGGGCCCGGACATCACCCCGGCGATCCGCTGGTTCCCCGCGGTCACCTTCTGGCAGACGTCGGTGGACATGGCGGTGTCCTACGGGGTGGAGGCGCCCCACGGCCACCGCTATGGGGCGGGCCCGGTGGACGGGTGGGCGGCGGTCGTCCCCCGGGAGGGCTGGACGGACGCCGACACGGCCCGCTTGCGCCGCCACATCGAGGATCGGGAGTCGCCCTACTGAGGGCTGGGTCGCCCTGCTGAGAGGACAGGGAGTCGCCCTGCTGAGGTGAGTCGCCCTACTGACCTGGGGGGAGGGCCCTGAGGGCAGGTCACGTGGGATTCATCTCGAATCCATGCCCCCTTTTCCCGAGCCGTACGGATTGTCAGTCCGGCGTGCTCTCATGGATGCATGATCGAAGCGATCGAAGACTTTCTTGTACGTGGCGTCCCCGATGTCGAAGAAGCCCTCCGCAAGGCCGCGGCGGCCGAGGTCATGCCGCGGTTCCGCCAGCTCGCCGAGGGCGATGTCCTCCAGAAGAGCGGGCCGCACGACCTCGTGACGGTGGCCGACCGGCTCGCCGAGGAGCAGCTGACGGAAGCACTCACCACGCTCCTCCCCGGCTCCGTGGTCGTGGGCGAAGAAGCGGTGCACGAGGACCCCGCGCTGTACGAGGCGATACGCACCGACGCGGCGGTGTGGATCGTCGACCCCGTGGACGGCACTAGGCAGTTCGTGCACGGCGACCCCGGCTTCTGCATGCTGATCGCGCTGGCGTGGCGCGGTGAGGTCATCGCCTCCTGGACGTACGCCCCGGCGCTCGACGAGATGGCGGTCGCGCTGCGCGGCAAGGGCGCCTGGCTCGACGGCGAGCGGCTCGTGGCCGGTTCACCCGGGGAGGTCCTCGAGGTGGCGACCTCGCACCCGGACTTCACCACCCCCGAGCAGAAGCAGGCCCTGCTCGGCCTGCGCGTGGCGGGCGTCGCGCCGCGGCCCTGCGGCTCGGCCGGGCTCGAGTATCTGGCCATCGCCCGGGGCGAGTTGGACGCGGTCGCCTTCTCCTGGGAGCTGGCCTGGGATCACGCGGCGGGCCTGCTGCTCGTGGCCGAGGCGGGCGGCACCAACCGGACCGTCTCGGGTGAGCCCTTCCGAATAGAGGGCGGCAACACGCTGCCGTTCACGGCAGGACGGGACGCGGCCACGGTCGACCGGGTGGTGGAGTTGCTGTCGGCCGCAGCCTGATCTGCGGGGCGTTGCGCGGCTCGAAGTGGAAGCGCACGGTGGTGACCTCGAACTCCGCGACGGTGCCGGCCTCCGGCCAGTCCTGCGCGGGGAGCGGGAGATGCACCAGGTCCACGAAGCCCTTGAGCGCAAGCCCCAGGTCGACGAAGAGCCCGACCACGCCCGGGCCCCACGGCGGGGCCTCGACCGTGCCGGTCAGGCGGGTGCCCTGGGGGAGCGGCCCGCCCGTCTCTGGTGCCGTGGTGTTCCGATGGTGGCGGGCCCGCGACCACGCTGCATCGAACTCCGCCTCGGAGACCGGCTCGGAGACCGGCTCCCCGCCGTCGAGAGGGCCCTCCGCCAGGACGCCGTACCGCGCGTCGTAAAGCTGCGCGGTCAGCAGTCCGAACTTGTCGAGGACCCAGTCGAGTTCGTCGCGCGAGGCCGCCACGGAAGCCGGTCCTTCCGGGCCGCAGAAGGACGCCTGACGTGCGACGATCCCGTCCTGCCCCGTCTCGAACCAGTCCTCGGAGACCGCGTCGGTGCGGCGGAACCAGTACGTCACCCGTCAGAGGCTACCCGCGCCCGCGTTGCTGTCGGTGGTCCGGCCTATCCTGGGCGGCAGAGGCCATCGGCTGACAAAGGAGTCCGAAGGTGCCGTCGATGCTTGATGCCGTCATCGTGGGGGCGGGACCGAACGGTCTGACCGCTGCCGTCGAGCTGGCCCGCCGCGGCTTCTCGGTGGCCGTGTTCGAGGCCAAGGACACCGTCGGCGGCGGCGCGCGGACCGAGGAGCTGACGCTTCCCGGGTTCCGGCACGACCCCTGTTCCGCCGCGCACCCGCTGGGCATCAACTCGCCGGTGTTCCGCACCATGCCCCTCGACCGTTACGGCCTGGAGTGGCTCCAGCCGCAGCTGCCCATGGCGCACCCCTTCACGGACGGCAGTGCGGCCGTGCTCGCCCGTTCCGTCGCCGAGACCGCCGCCTCGTTCGGGCCGCGCGACGCGGGGGCGTACAGACGACTCGTCGAACCCTTCGTCAGCAAGTGGGACGGCATCCTGCGGGACTTCATGGCGCTGCCCTCCACGGCCCTGCCCCGCGACCCCCTGACCCTCGCGCGCTTCGGCCTCACGGGCCTGCCGCCCTCCACCTGGCTGATGCGGCGCTTCCGCGACGACCGGGCCCGCGCCCTGTTCTCCGGGCTCGTCGCCCATGTCATGGCGCCGCTGGGCGGGATCGCCACCGGCGCCGTCGGCATGGTGTTCGCGCTCGCGGCGCACGCCCGCGGCTGGCCGGTCGCCCGGGGCGGCTCGCAGTCGATCTCGGACGCGCTCGCCGCCTATCTCAAGGACCTCGGCGGCACGGTCCACACGGACTACGAGGTCAAGCGGCTCGACGACCTGCCGCCGGCGCGCGCGTACGTCTTCGACACCTCGCCCACCGCGCTCGCCCGCATCGCGGGCCTTGGGCGCAGCTATGAGAACTACCGCTACGGCGCGGGCGTCTTCAAGATCGATTACGCCCTCGACGGCCCCGTCCCGTGGACGGCGAAGGAGGCCCGTATCGCGGGCACCGTGCAGATCGGCGCCAGCAGCGCCGAGATCGGCGCCGCGCTGAACGCCGCGTCGCGCGAGAACCGCGCGCCCGACCCGCCGTTCCTGATCACCGTGCAGCCCGGAGTCGTCGACCCGTCCCGCGCGCCCGCGGGCAAGCAGGTCTTCTGGGCGTACGGCCATGTGCCGAACGGCTGGGACGGCGACCTCACCGACGTCATCGAGCGCCAACTGGAGCGGTTCGCCCCCGGGTTCCGCGACCGCGTCCTGGCCCGCGCCACCGCGGGCCCGCCCACGATCGCCTCCCGCAACGCCAACTACGTGGGCGGCGACATCGGCTGCGGCGCCGCCAGCGGCCTCCAACTGCTGCTGCGCCCCAAGCCCTCCCTCTTCCCGTACGGCACCGCGCACCCTGCCGTCTTCCTCTGCTCGTCCGCGACGCCCCCAGGACCCGGCGTGCACGGCATGTCGGGGCACAACGCGGCGAAGGCGGTCTGGCGCAGACTGCGCACGTCCTGACGTGCACACCAGGGGTGGCCGCGGTACCGGCCCCTAGAGATCCGCCCACGCCCGATTAGGGGCGCGCGCCGTCCTGTTAGGGGCTGACGCGCTGATCGCCCGCTCATACGCTCGCGTTGTTGCCGTATACGGGGCTTTCGCTTGTGGTGTCGGGTTCCGCAGGGGACACAGAGCCGCGTCGGCTCGCGCTGTCCGGGCGGAGCAGGCCCGGGCCATCCCAACGAAAGGGCGATGACATGACCAGTCGGGTGGCGTTCCTCTTCCCCGGCCAGGGCTCGTACCTGCCGGGCGCCTTCGCGGGCATCGGCGCGGACGCCGACCGCATCTCGGCCCGGGTGGCGGAGATCGACGCCGTCACCGCGGAGTACCAACTCAAGCCGGTGCAGCCGCTGTTGTTCTCGCCGGACGCCCCCGCTCTGGGAAAGCTGCTCGCATCCGAGCCGGAGCGCCTCGACGTGGCCATCCTCGCGACCTCCCTCGCCCTGGCGACGCTCCTGGAGGACCGGTACGGGATCACGCCCGACCACGTCATCGGGCACAGCCACGGCGAGGTCGCGGCGCTGGCCGCCGCCGGTGTCCTCACCCCGGCCGACGCCGTCCGGGCGGTCTGTGAACGCTATGCCGCGCTGCGCAAGGCGCCGCCGCCCGCGGGCGGCATGCTGGCGGTGAACACCGACCCCGCGGGAGCCGAGAAGCTGCTGGCCTCGGTGAACGCCGGCACGTCCGCCGTCTCGGCGCACAACTCCCCGCACCAGACGGTGATCAGCGGACCCGACGCGGACCTGGTGAAGCTCCAGGAAGCGGCGCGCGAGGCCCGCATCCGTACGTCCCGGCTGCACGTCCCCGGCCTCTTCCACGTGCCCCAACTCGCGGAAGCGGGCGCGCTCTACGCCACGGCGATGCGCGACATACCGATGTCCGCGCCCCGCGAGGGCTTCTTCTACTCCCAGAGCCTCGGCCGGCACCTCACCTCCGACGACGACGTCATCGGTCTCCTGGTGTCCGACATGACCGAACCGGTGCGGTTCGACGACGCGGTGCGCGCGCTGCACGCCGACGGCGTCAGCACGTTCGTGGAGTGCGGCGCGCTGGACGTCCTGACCCGCATCGTGTCCGGATTCCTGCCCTCGGTGGACACGGTCGCGCCGCTGCGCGAGCCCATGGCGACCGCTGACCTCTCCGCCAGGCTCGGCCCCCTCGCGCCCCCGGACGCCGCACCTTCCGTCCGGCAGACACCTTCCGCCCACACGTCCGCCGAGACCGAGGCCCCCGAGGCCGACGCGGAGATCCTGGAAGAGGTACGCGCCCTGTGCGCCGAGATGCTGGAGTACCCGGCGGACGTCGTCACCGACGACGCCGACTTCCAGGCCGACCTCGGCGTCGACTCCCTGACGATGACCGAGCTCCTGGACCGCGTGCTCCAGCAGTACGGCCTGGGGGACAAGTTCCATGACGCCAACGCGGAGATCCACGCCACGGTCGCCGAGCTGGCCGCGTACGTCACCGGTCTGCGGCGCGAACAGCAGCGGTGAGCCGGTGATGACCTCCACCGGCCCGTATGACGAAGGCGCGTACGGCGAAGACGCGTACGGCGACGCGGTAGCCGTCGTGGGGATGGGTATCGCGGTGCCCGGCGCCTGCGACCCGGACGAGTTCTGGAAGCTGCTGAGCGGCGACCGGCCCGTGTTCGAGGAACCCGCGGACCGCTACCGCCTCGACGACTTCTGGTCCGCCGACCCCACGGCCGAGGACCGCGGTTACGCACGTACCTCGGGATTCCTGCACGACTTCCGGCCGCACCCCACACTCGCGGAGGAGATCGCGAGCGGCGCCTTCTCGGCCGCCGATCAGCACCCCGTCTGGCTGCGGCACTGCCTGCTCCAGGCGGGCGACACGGTCACCGCACGCGACATCGACCGCTACGCCTACTACGTCGGCGGCAGCACCGTCGTCGGACAGCGCACCGACGAAGCGGTCCTGACCGAGACCGTCGCCCGGCACACCGCCGCGCACCGGCACCCCGACGACCCCGCACGCCGCGCCGAGGCTGAAGAACGGCTGCGCGGGCTGCTGGGACGCCACTACGGACACGGGAGCGGACCGGCACGCGACACCCTGCCCGACCGGGCCGCGCGGGCCGCGGCGGCCGGACTGCTGCCCGACGGCTGCGAGTTCGCGGTGGTCGACACCGCCTGCTCCTCCGCCCTGTACGCGATCGGCCAGGGCATCACGAGCCTGCTGGCCGGGGACAGCGACATCGCGTACTGCGGGGGCGCCTCGGGGGTGACGCCGCGCTACAACATCGGCTTCGCCAAACTGCGCGGCCTGAGCCGCACCGGAGACGTCCGCGTGTTCGACCAGGCGGCGGACGGCACCCTCTTCACCGACGGCGCGGGCATCGTCGCGCTCAAGCGCCTCGACCGTGCCCGTGCGGACGGCGACCCGGTGCTCGGCGTCCTCCTCGGCTTCGGCGGGTCGTCGGACGGCCGGGGCGCGGCGATCTACGCCCCCAATCCGGCCGGTCAGCGCCGCTGCCTCGACCGCGCCCGGCAGGCCGCGGGCGTGACGCCGGACGAGGTCGACTGGGTGGTCGCGCACGGGACGGGCACGGCCGTCGGCGACGCGGTGGAGGTGCGCACGCTCGCCGAGGTCACCGGCCCCGACGGCGTCTGGTGCGGCTCCAACAAGTCCCTGCTCGGCCACACCGGTTGGAGCGCCGGAGTGGTCTCGCTCATCGAACTCCTGACGGCGCTGCGCCACGGGGCGATCCCCGCACAGCGCCGCTACACCGAGCGCGCGGCGCAGCCCGCGGGCGAGGCCGCCGAACCGGCCGACGACCGCGTACGCATACCCGTCACCGACATCCCCTGGCCCGAAGGCGGCAGGCGCCCCCGGATCGCGGGTGCCTCCTCCTTCGGGTTCGGCGGCACGAACGCCCATCTGCTGGTCTCCGACCGCGCCCCCGCGCCCCGGCCCGCCCCGGAACCCGAAGCCGACCCGGTGGTCCTCCTCGCCTGGACCGCGCACCTGCCCGGGGACCCCGGACCCGCGGAAGTGGAGCAACTGGTGCGCGAGGGCCGCCTCCCGGGGCCGCGCACGTTCGGCGCCGCATACCCGGCACCGCCGTTCCAGGACGTACGCCTCCCGCCGCCCACCGTGCGGGCCACCGACGCGAGCCAGCTCATGGCGCTGCGCGCGGCGGCCCTGTTCGCCGCCGAACACGGCGAGCTGTGGGCTCCCGTGCGCGCCACCACCGGCGTCGTCGCGGCCACCACAGGACCGTCGCCGTCCGCGATGGACCACCTCGTGCGCTGCTACGCCACCGAGGTGGACCGGGTCCTCGAAGGCCCCGACCGCACGGCGTTCGCCGGCTTCCTCGCCGAGATCAGGTCCAGCACCCAGGCGACCACGAAGGACACGCTGCCGGGGATCATGCCCAACGTCATCGCGGCCCGCATCGCCAACCGCCATGACCTGGGCGGCTCCACCATGCTGGTGGACACCGGCGCCACCAGCGGGCTCACCGCCGTGCACACCGCGGTCCGGCAGGTGTCCCGCGGCGTTCTCGACATGGCGCTCGTGCTCGGCGTCAGCCCCACCGGGCGGCCCGAGTTCGCCCACTTCATGGGCATCGACCCGCAAGGCGTCGCCGAAGGCGTCTTCCTGCTCGCCCTGAGCCGGGAATCCACCGCCCTCGCCCACGGACTCACCCCCCTCGCCCGTCTCACGTCCGCCTGGCCCGCCACGCCCCACGCGCCGGCCGACATCATCTGCGGCGCCACCACGGGCGACACGGGCCCCACCTTCCTCGCCGCGGACGGCATCCTCGGCGTGCTCAGGGCGCTGCACACCGACGCCGCCGACGGAGCCGAAACCACCGTGGGGCCGCCGCCCGGCGAAGCAGGCCCCGTCATCACCCTCGCCCGCACCGCCGGCGGTACGTCCGGCCCCACGACCCGGCAGACAAGGACCAGTCGATGAGTCAACTCCGCGACGCCGCGGCCACGGACGACCCGCGGGCCATCGCCGCCTGCGAGGTCCCGGCCTCCTTCCGGGCCGCCGTCGTCCTCGCATCGGAGCAGAAGGAGATCGCCCGGACACCCGCCGCGGACCGCGACCCGCGCAAGACGGTCCACGTGCAGGAGGTCGCCACCCCGGAGCTCGGGCACGGTGAAGTGCTCGTCGCCTCCATGGCCAGCTCGATCAACTACAACACCGTGTGGTCCGCGCTGTTCGAGCCCGTACCCACCTTCCGCTTTCTGCGCACGCTCGGCCGCACCTCGCCGGAGGCCGCGCGCCACGACCTGCCGTACCACATCCTCGGCTCCGACCTCTCCGGCGTCGTGCTGCGCACCGGACCCGGCGTCCACGAGTGGAAGCCCGGCGACGAGGTCGTCGTGCACTGCCTCCAGCCGGACCTGCAGACACCCGGCGGACACGACGACGCCCTGCTGGACCCCGGCCAGAAGGTCTGGGGGTACGAGACGAACTTCGGCGGCCTCGCGGAGGTCTCGCTGGTCAAGGCGAACCAGCTGATGCCGAAGCCCGCCCACCTCACCTGGGAGGAGGCCGCCTCGCTGGGGGTGGCGCTCTCGACCGCCTACCGCCAGCTGGTGTCCGACCACGGAGCGGGGATGAAGCAGGGCGAGCGCGTCCTGATCTGGGGCGCGGGCGGCGGTGTCGGCGCCTACGCCACACAGTTCGCCCTCAACGGCGGTGGCATCCCGATCTGCGTCGTGTCGTCGCAGGCCAAGGCCGACCTGTGCCGGGGGATGGGAGCGGAGCTGATCATCGACCGGTCCGCGGGCAACTTCACCTTCTGGGACGAGCAGGACCGCCCACGCCTCGGCGAGTGGGGCCGCTTCCGCAGCGCCATCCGCAGCCTGGCGGGCGACGACCCGGACATCGTCATCGAGCACCCCGGCCGGGACACCTTCGGCGTCAGCGTCATGGTGGCCGCCCGCGGCGGAAAGGTGGTCACCTGCGCGTCGACCACCGGCTACCAGCACAGCTACGACAACCGCCATCTGTGGATGCACGTCAAGCGCATCATCGGGTCGCACATGGCGAACTACAAGGAGGCCTGGTCCGCCAACGACCTCGTCGCGAGCGGCGCGATCCACCCGGTGCTCTCGCGGACCTACCCCCTCGAAGGCGCGGGCGACGCCACCTACGACGTGGCGGGAAACACCCACCACGGCAAGGTGGGCGTGCTCTGCCTCGCCGACCGCGAGGGCCGCGGAGTCCGCGACCCCGAGCTGCGCGCCCGCAAGCTCGACCAGATCAATCTGTTCCACCACAACCCGGGAGCACAGCGGGCATGAGCGGGGCGGCGCATCATTCCGGCCTGTGGGTGAGGTCGTATCAACAGGCCGGAAACACGTCCGAAAAGCAGGCGGAGAAACAAGCCGTGCGGCTCGTCTGTTTCCCGCACGCGGGCGGCAGCGCAAGCTATTTCCACCCCCTCTCCCGAGCCCTTGCCCCCGCGGTCGACGTGCTGGCGGTGCAGTACCCGGGACGGCAGGACCGCTATCGCGAACCCTGTGTCGACGACATCCCCCGGCTCGCCGACCACATCTACGAGGCGCTGCTGCCGTGCCTGGACCGGCCGTTCGCCTTCTTCGGGCACAGCATGGGCGCGCTCCTCGCCTTCGAGGTGGCGCGCCGCTGCGAAGCCGCCATGACGGCGTGGCCCTCGCGGCTCTTCGTCTCCGGCCGCCGGGCGCCGTCACGGCACCGTGACGAGCGGATTCACCTCTCCGATGACGCGGGCCTGGTGCAGGAGTTGCTCTCGGTCGGCGGCACCGATCAGCGCCTGGCGGCGGACCCGGAGCTCCTCGCCACCGTGCTGCCCGCCGTACGCAGCGACTATCGCGCGGCCGAGACCTACGTCTTCACCCCGGGCCCGGCGCTGACCTGTCCGATCACCGCGCTCACCGGCGGGAGCGACCCCAAGGCGACCGTGGCGGAGGTACGCGACTGGCGTGCCCACAGCGCGGGCGGCTTCACGCTGCGCGTCTTTCCCGGCGGGCATTTCTTCATCGAGGAATGCCGCGACGATATCGCCGAAATCATCATCGACTCGCTGTGCCCCACTTCCCGGTGACTGCTTTTTAGGTGGCCCGCGCCGGGCAATAGGGGCCGGTTAGGGGTTATGGCCCGACCGAGGCGCGCGTTAGCGTCTCCGCATATTCAGGGCGCCACCATTTCACGGTTGAAGTACCGCGGTCGGTTCACGTAATCCCTTGATTTCTTTTCCTTGCCCGCATACCGGTCCGTGGTGGAGACCCGCACACGGGACGGGCGCGCCACGGCGCGCGGAAGGAGCAAGGCATGACGGAGACCACCAGGCGCCGGGCGCTCGCCCTCATCGGCACCACGGCGGCCGCGGGCCTGACGGCCGCGGCGTCCGCGAGGGCCGCGGAGGGCCCGGACGGAGCCCGGAACTGGGTGACCACCTGGTCCACCGCGATGACGCCGCCCAGCCTCGGCATGGGCACCAACTGGTCCAAGGAGGGCTTCGCCGACCACAGCGTCCGCCAGCTCGCCCGCACCAGCCTCGGCGGCCGGACGCTGCGCGTGCGGCTTTCCCACCACTTCGGTACGCGGCCGATGCGGCTGGCCGGCGCCACCGTGGCGCTCAGCGCGGGCGGCGCCGCGATACGCCCCGGCACCCTGCGCCGGCTGACCTTCGACGGCGCCTCGTCGGTGACGGTGCAGCCCGGCGGCACGCTGGCCAGCGACGCGGTCCACCTGACGGTCGCCGCCCGCGAACGGGTCGCGGTCACCCTGTACTTCAAGGACGCCACCGGGCCCGTCACCTTCCACCCGTGGGCCGGGAGCACCTGCCACCGGGCGGCCGGAGACCACCGGGACGACACGGACGGCACCGCCTTCACCGAGACCACGGGGGCGATGTACTGCCTCGCCGCGATCGACGTCGCCGCACCCGCCCGGCAGTACACCGTGATGTGCTTCGGCGACTCGCTCACCGACGGATTCGGTTCGGCCGTGGACCGCGACGAGCGCTACCCCGACGCCCTCGCCGAACTCCTCGCCGCCCAGGGCACCCCGCACGCCGTGGCCAACACCGGCATCAGCGGCAACCGGCTCCTCAACGACACCTTCTGCCTCGGCGAGAAGGCCACCAAGCGCTTCCGCCGCGACGCGCTGACCCAGCCCGGCGTACGCAAGCTCGTCGTGCAGCTCGGCGGCAACGACATCACCGTCCACGGAAACCACCCCTGCCTCGGCGAGACCCCCGAGGTCACCCCGGACGAGCTGATCGCCGGCCACCGCGAACTGCTGCGCCAGGCCGCGGAGTTCAAGCTGCCGGTCATCGGCGTCACGAAGCCGCCGTACGGTTCGTCGCCCATGTACCAGGAGCACCACGACAAGATCCGCATGGCGGTCAACGCGTGGATGCTCCAGGAGCGGCGCTACGCCGCCGTGGTCGACTCCGACCGCGTCCTCGCCGACCCCACCGACCCGGTGCGCATGGACCCCCGTCTCGACAGCGGGGACGGAGTGCATCCCAACGGCGCCGGATACCGCGCCATGGCCGCCGCGGTGGCCCCCCACCTCCGGTGACGGCCCAAGAGACCCAGAGAGAATCAGAGAGGAGAGGCAACGTTGTTCATACGGGACAGTTCACAGGTCAGAGCCGTCGAGTGGGGCAACGGCACCAGCCGCCGTCTGCTCGTGGAGACGGACGGGATGGGCTTCACGGTGGCCGAGACCACGGTGCGCGCGGGCACCAAGTCCCGGCTGCAGTACCGCCGGCACCTGGAGGCGTGTTACTGCATCGGCGGCCGCGGTGAGGTCACATCGGCGGACGGCGCCGTCACCTACCGCCTCGAACCGGGTGTGCTCTACGTACTCGACCAGCACGACGCGCACTTCCTCGTGGCCGACGCCGACGAGGACCTGCATCTGATCAGTGTGTTCAACCCGCCGCTGCGCGGCGACGAGGCACACAGGCTGGACGAGTTCGGCTTCTCGCAGTACTGACCGTCCGCCGCACCACGCCCGCCCGGTCCCGTTCGAGCTCGCGGAAGAGGATGCACCGTTGATTCAGTGGAATGAGGACCAAAGAGCGCTGCGCGACGCGGCGCTGGGGCTCGGGAAACCCCTGAGCACCGGATATCTCGAACGGGACGCGGACGGCGAGTTCCCCCGCGAGCAGTGGCGGCTCCTGGCCGGGTCCGGTCTGCTCGGCCTGCCGGTCGACGGGGCCTGGGGCGGGCTCGGCCAGGATCTGACGACCACGATGCACGTCCTGGAGGGCCTGGGGGAGGGGTGCCGCGACACCGGGCTCAGCTTCTCCGCCTGCACCCACCTCATCAGCACCTGCCTGCCCGTCGACCGCTTCGGCTCCGACGCGCTCAAGGAACGCGTCCTGACGGCCGCCGCCGCCGGCGAGCTGATCGGCGCCCACGCCATCTCCGAGCCGGAAGCGGGCTCCGACATGCTCGCCCTGCGCACCCGGGCCGAGCAGGACGGCGACGACCTGGTCATCAACGGACACAAGGCGTTCGTCACGAACGGCCCGGTCGCCGACCTGTACGTCGTCTATGTGAAGACCGACCCCGGCGCGGGAGCCTTCGGCATCACGGCCGTCGTCGTGGAACGCGACCGGCCCGGCCTCACCGTCGGCAAGCCCATGCGGAAGATGGGGCTGCGCTCCTCGCCGCTCGGCGAGCTGTTCTTCGACGACTGCCGGGTGCCCGCGCGGAACATCCTCGGCGACGTCGGCTCCGGCTTCGCCATCTTCGACCACGTGATGAAGTGGGAGGTGCTCTGCTCCTTCGCCGTCAACGTGGGCGAGATGCAGCACCGCCTGGAGCGCACGGTCGACTACGTCAGGAGCCGGCGCCAGTTCGGCCGGCACATCGGCTCCTACCAGTCCGTCGCCCACCGCGTCGTGGAGATGCGCATGGCCGTGGACACCGCCCGGCGCGCCCTGTACGACGCGGCGCTCAAGGTGCAGCGGGACGAGGACGCCACCGTGGACGTCGCGATCGCCAAGCTCCTCGCCAGCGAGGGAAATCTGTCCTCGGCCGTCCACGCCGTCCAGATCTTCGGCGGTTACGGCTACATGACCGAGTACGGCCTGGAGCACGACGTGCGCAGCGCCATGGCGGGCACCATCTACTCCGGCACCACCGACATCCAGCGCAACAGGATCGCCACCATGATGGGCCTCGAGGACCCGGCCCCGGACGGGAGCCGCCCCCATGCCTGAGCCCCTCACCGTGTCCCAGTTGCGGGACCGCCACGACCAGATGATGTCCAAGCTGCCGCGGCCCGAGGTGGCCGAAGTCCGTGACCTCACCGTCGCCGGGCGGCCCGCCCGCCTCTACCGGCCGCACGGCGCCGCCCAGCCGCAGCCCGCCCTGGTCTTCTTCCACGGCGGCGGCTGGGCGCTCGGCGGCATCGACTCGTACGACCCGGTGGTCCGCTCGCTGACCCGCGCCTGCGACGCCGCGTACCTCTCGGTGGCCTACCGGCGCCCGCCCGAACACCCCCACCCGGCGGCCGTCGACGACGCCGTGGCCGCCGTCGAGTGGATCGCGGAGCACGCCGCCGAACTCGGCCTGGACCCGGGCCGCATCGGCCTGGTGGGAGAGAGCGGCGGCGGGCAGATCGCCCTCGCCGCCGCCCTGCGCCTCGCCGCGTCCGGCGGCCCCGCGCTCACCCTGCTGCTGCTCGCCTACCCGGCGGTCGACCTGCGCGCGGAGCCGCCGTCCGGCGCGCTGCCCGATGACCTGCGCCGGATGATCGCGTTGTACGTCGGCGACTGCGACCGCACATCCCCCGAAGTGTCGCCGCTGCTCGCCCCCGATCTGAGCGTGCTGCCGCCGACGGTGGTCGCCACGGGCGAGTTCGACTTCCTGCGCGGCCAGATCCGGGAGTTCACGGCACGGCTGCGCTCGGCCGGCGTACCCACCACCCTGGTCGACGGGGACGGACTCGACCACGGCTTCCTGGCCTGGGGCGGTCTGGCCAGGCGTCCCGCGGAGGCCATCACCCTGCTCGGCGGCCATGTGCGCCGCGCGCTGGGATGCACGGCCGCGGCCGACACCGCGCCGTAGCCACGGCGCGGGCTACGGGGACGGCGTGGGGAACGAGGACGGAGCGGAGGACGAGGACGGAGCGGGGGACACGGGAAGGCCCGCCTCCAGATGGGCCAGGGCCTGGTCGAGGACGGCGGGGCCGTCCATCGACGGGTCCTTGGCCCAGTCGAGCCACACCATCAGGATCACGCCGCAGACCGCTCCGGTGAGGCTGCGCACCTCGGGGTCGTCGGGGGAGCGGTCCGTGTGCTCGGCGATCAGCGTGGCCAGTCTCGGTATCGTCGCCGTGATGTTCGACAGGTTCGCCGCCCACAGCTCCGGGACCGACAGGATGAGCATCTCGCGCTCCATCCGCTCCGCCAGCTGGTCGGACGACTCCCCGGAGAACATCTCGCGCAGCGCGAAACGCAGGGCCCGGGTGGGGCTCAGTTCCGCGGGCTGCGCGCGAAAGGCCTTGGTGAGCAGGGAGTAGTCGTCATCGAGCCGGATCAGGTCCTCTTTGGTCGTGAAGTACCGGAAGACCGTGCTCGGCGCGACCTCGGCGGCCTCCGCGATCTGCTCGACCGTCGTGACGCTGTACCCCCGCTCGCGGAACAGGCGCAGCGCCTCCCGCTGGATCGCCGTACGGGTCCTGGCCTTTTTTCGCTCGCGCAGGCCCGAGGGGCGAGGGGAGGGCGGACTGCCCGCGTCGGCTGCTGGCCGACGACCTCCTTTCGACAGCGAGGACATGCGTCACCTCCGGTGCGACTGCGGCGTGGTCCTGTCGGGGCGCGCGCCCCAGGTTTCCGTCATGATAGCCAGCCATCCCCGGCTTGCCCGTAGCCCGGGAAACAGGGCTTTTCCGGTGAACAGCCCTACGGGCGCGACCATTCGGGCACCGAGGCGGCGAGCGCCGCGATGGTGGGCCGGTCCAGGAGCGCCTCCACGATCTCCTGGGCGCTGCGGTGCAGCCCGAGCTCCTCGCGCAGCGGCCCCAGCATGCTCACCACATGCAGCGAGTCCCCGCCCAGATCGAAGAAGTTGTCCTCGACGCCGAAGTCCGTACGTCCCAGGGCCTCGCTCCACAGCTCGAACAACCGCTGCTCAACGGCGTCGCGCGGCGTCACCCGCGTGACCGCGGCGGCCTCCTGCCACGGCAGCGGCAGCGCGCTCCGGTCGACCTTGCCGTTGGAACTCAGCGGAAGCTGGTCCAGGAGCAGCAGATGCCGCGGCACCATGTACTCCGGCAGCGCCTCCTCCACCCCTTGGCGCAGCAGTTCGACGTCCAGGGCCGGTGTGGCGCCGCCCGGGGCCGCCGCGACGAGCACGTGCATATAGAGGTCGTCCGGCGCGCCCTCGGCCGGGAGCGAGGTGAAACCGTCGAAGCCGGCGCCCTCGACCTCTTCCCGCCACCGCGCCACCGAGAGCAGCGGCAGCCGCTGCTCGTCCGTGGCGCGTTCCTGGGCCAGGCCCTCGATCAGACCGACGGTGATCAGCGCGGAGGGCATGTTGACGGTGCTCTCCAGGAGCACGAGCAGACCGCCCGGCGAGAGCAGCGCCCGCAGCCGGGTCAGCGTCTGGCCGATGCTCTTGGCGTCGTGCAGCACGTTGGCGGCCAGGATCACGTCCGCGCAGCCGGGGGCGAAGCCCTGCTCGGCGGGGTCCGCGTCGATGTCGAACACGCGGTGCTCGAGGAAGGGGTACGCGGCCTTGAACTGCTGCTCCGCACGCGACGTGAAGTAGCTGGAGATGTCGGTGAAGCAGTACCGCACCCGGTCCGCGGGCAGCTCGGGCAGGACCCGTTCGGTGGTCCCGCCGGTGCCCGCGCCGACCTCGAGGACGCGCACCGGTTCGGACCCCGGCCAGGCGTCCACGAACGTCCGCAGGGCCTGCGCCACGGTGCGGTTCTGCACCTGCGCCACGGGGTTGTCCGCGTACAGGGCCCGCGTCACGCGCCAGTCGCCGTCGGGCATCAGGAACTCCAGGGGGCTCACCTCGCCCCGCAGCATGGCCACTTGATGCTCCGCGCACTGTGCGAAGTACTCGCGCAGCACGCCGTGCGGCCCGGACACGTCCATGCCGTCCAGGGTGCGGCGGATCTCCGCGTCCAGGGCGTCGGCGTCGAAGGGCCGCTCGCAGCGGTACGTCGTCTCGCCTTCGCCACTGCCACCGTCGGCCAGCAGCAGGCCGCGCGCCACGAGCTCGCCGAGCTGACGCCCGATCAGCTCCCGGTACACCGGCTTGATGCCGGACGCCACGATGTCCTCGCAGCGGGCGCTGTCGCCGGCCGCGCGGAAGAATCCGAGCCGGGCCAGGGACCGCGCGATCACCAGGGGGCACAGGGCGTCCGCCGCGGCATGGGTGCGCTCCTCGGTACGCAACTCCTCTGCACGCTCGGCCTGTTCGCGCTCCCGGCGCTCTTCGGCCCGCTCGGTGACCTGCCGCAGCAGCTCGCCCTCGTCCGGCGCCCCGGTGTCCGCGGCGGCGCCCGAGTCGGGCACGACGTACCCGACTAGCTGGGCGCGGCCCGTGGTGGGGTTGGTGCCGATGCCGACGACCGCCTCGGCCACGCCGTCCTGGCGGGCCAGGGTCGCCTCGATCTCGCCCAGTTCGATGCGGTAGCCGTTCAGCTTGATCTGCGAGTCCTCGCGGCCCAGGAAGTCGATGTCACCGCCGGGCAGGTACCGGCCCAAGTCGCCCGTGCGGTAGATGCGTTCGCCGGTCCGGGGGTGGGTGAGGAACCGCTCGGCGGTCTTCTCCTCGTCGCCCCAGTAGCCCTTCGCGACACCGATGCCGCCGATGTAGATCTCCCCGGTGGCCCACACCGGGCACGGTTCGAGCCGCTCGTCGTACACGTGCAGGGTCTGCCGGGCGAGCGGCTTGCCGTAGGGGATGCGGGTCCAGTCGTCGGGCACCTCGCCGATGGGGTACGACACCGACCAGATGGACGCCTCGGTGGCGCCGCCCAGGCTGATCACCTGGGTGCGCGGATGATGCGCGCGGATGGTGTCGGGCAGGGCCACCGGGATCCAGTCGCCGCTCAGGAGCGCGAGCCGCAGCGTCGAACTCCCCTCGGGGAACCGGGTGTCGTCGTCCTTGAGGCTGTCGGTCCACGCCTGCATGAGGGCGGGCACCGAGTTCCACACCGTCACCCTGTGGCGCCGCACCAGGTCCGTCCAGTGCGCCGGGTCATGGGCGTCCTCCGGAGCGGGCAGCACCACGGCGGCGCCCGCGGCCAGGGTGCCGAAGACGTCGTACACGGACAGGTCGAAGCTGAGCGAGGACAGGGACAGGACGCGGTCGTCCGGCCCGACGTCGAACCGCTGGTTGATGTCCTGCACGGTGTTCGCCGCACCCCGGTGGTCGATCACCACACCCTTGGGCTGCCCCGTGGAGCCCGAGGTGAAGATGGTGTACGCGAGGTCGGTGGGCGCCGGGTCGACGGCGGGCGGGGTGATGGGCGCCGAGCGGACCTCGCTGTCGGCGAAGGTCACCACCTGGACGCCGGCCGGCCAGTCGAGCCGCTCGCGCAGCTCGGGCGTGGTCACCGCGAAGCGCACCGCGCAGCGGTCGTACAGCTGGGCGCGGCGGGCGGCGGGCCACTGCGGGTCGAGCGGCAGATAGGCGGCGCCGGAGCGGGTGATGCCGATGGCCGCGGCGACCTGCTCGCGGCACTTGGGCATCACGACGGCGACCAACTCGTCCGTACGGGCGCCCAGATCGACCAGGCGGTGCGCGAGGCGGCGCTCCTCGCCCAGGAGTTCGCCGTAGGTGTAGCGGCCGTCGGTGGCGAGCACGGCATCGGCGTCCGGCGTCCGCTCGGCCTGCTCCTCCACCAGGGAACACAGGGTGCGCTCGGGAATCGGCGCCTCGGTGTCGTTGGCCGCGAGCCGCTCGCGCTCCTGCCACGCGGGGAGGGCGACGGCGGGGCCGGGGTCGTCCCACAGGCCCTCGTCGCTGCCGAGGCGGCCCACCAGGTCCTCGTAGGAGGCGAACATGTCGTCCAGAAGGCCCTCGGGGAACAGTTCCTCGGCGGCGTCCCAGTTGAGGTGCAGCTCCCCGTGCTCCTCGGTGACCTGGTGGTCGAGCCACACCTGCGGGGTCTGGCTGACGCCGTTGACGATCTCGCCGAGGAACTTCAGGCCCCCGGTGAGACCGGCGTCCGACGACGCCCCGAGCATGCTGGTGAAGACGACGGGCATCGCCGCGCCCGGCATCCCGCCCTGCCGCCGCGCCCGTTCACGGAGCACCTGCACCCCGCTGTACGAGAGATGTTCCAGGTCCTGGATGAGCCGCCGGTGCAGCACACCGGCCCGGGCGGCGAAGGTGTCCCGCGGCTCCGAGTCGGTCGACAGGAGTGTCACCGAGGTGAAGTCACCCATGATGGCGTCGACTTGGGGGTGCAGCGGCGGGCGGTTGAACAGCGTCAGGTTGAGGGTGTGACCGGGCTCCTTGGACCAGGTGCGCAGCACGTCGGTGAACGCCGTCACCAGGGCCGCCGACGGGGTGATGCCCCGGCGCCGAGCGGCCTCCTTGATCGCCGCCCACTGCTCCTTGGGCACGATGGAGTGCCGGCGGCGGAACTCCACCGCCCCTCGGCCGGGCCTGCTGGGCAGCATCGGCAGTTCGGGGGCCGGCGGCAGCGTGTCCAGACGCTCCGCCCAGTACCGCTCGGCGCGGGCGTACTCCGCGCCGTCACGTGCTTCCAGCTGCGCCATCACGCAGTCGCGGTAGGAGAGTTCGAGGGGCTCGGGAATCCAGCGGGGGTCCTCGTAGAAGCGGCGCCACTCCTGGAAGAGGAGGTCCATGCTGAAGCCGTCCATGATCAGCATGTCCAGGCTCAGATGAATCCGCAGCCGCCGGTCGTCCAGGCGGCTCGCGCGGATGTCGAACACCGGCCAGCGGTCCGCCGGGAGCACCTGGTGCCCCATCTCCTCGCGCACGCTCTCCAGGTGCGCCTCCTGCTCGGCCTCGGAGAGCCCGCGCAGGTCCGCGACACGGATCTCGTACGCCGGTACTTCGGGCAACACCCTCTGCAGGCCCGAGGGTTCGATGATCGCGCGCAGCATGTCGTGCCGGTCGATGACCTTCCGCAGGGCGCGGGCGAGGCGGTCGACGTCCAGGTCCTCCGTCGCGGTCTCGAGGTAGGCGTGGGTGGCGATGCCGCCCATCTCGATCGCGGGGTTGCGGCCCACCCAGTACGCGTGCTGGATGTCGGTGAGCGGGAACGGTTCGTGCCGCTGCTCGGGCCGGGGCACGATCGCCGCGGCGGGACCGCCGTGGTCGGCGCGGCCCAGGAGCTCGATCAGCTCTTCACGCGCGGCGCGCAGCCTGTCGCGCAGACCGTCCGTGAGGCTGCCCGCGGGGGCGAGCACGTCGAGCCGCCCGTCGGCCAGGCGGAGCCGGATGCCCCGGCGGTGCAGTTCGGAGAGCAGTTCATGCTCCATGGGTGAAGTCCTCACGCGATGCGGTGGCAGGAAGAGGGAGCGGGGGCCGGGCCGTCACAGACTCAGTACTTCGACGTCGCCCTCCGTCGCGTTCTGGAGGGGCGCCAGCAGACTGCGTGCGACCAGTTGCGCGCAGATGCGGTCCGCGATGCCGAGGGCGCTGTCGCCGCCGAGCAGGTCCTTCAGGGCGAGGCCCACGCCGAGGTCGGTGTGCAGCCGGTGCCGCAGGCGTACGGCGCGCAGCGAGTCGAAGCCGAGCTCGGCGAGCCGGGTCCTGCGGGGTTCGGCCAGATCGACGGCGTCACGCCCGAGCACGAAGGCGACCCGGTCGAGCACCGCGGCCAGGACCGCCTCGCGCCCGGCCTCGGGCTCCTCGACGACGAGCCGCGTCAGCTCCGCGCGCTCCTCGTCCGTCAGCGCGGGGGACGCGGCGGGCAGCACGTCCGGCGCCGCCCACACCCCCTCGTCCCCGGCCGTCGCCCGGGGCGCGAGCCAGTACCTGCGCCGCTGGAAGGCGTACGTGGGCAGCTCGACGCGGCGTGCTCCCGTGCCCTCGAACGCGGCCTGCCAGTCGACGGCGGCACCCGCGCTCCCGGCCGCCGCCAGGAGTCGCAGCACGGCGGCGGGATCGGCGAGCGAGGCGTCCAGGCGGGTGTGCGAGGGATCGGGGTTGCCGGGATCGGAACGGTCCAGCCAGTGCGAGGGAGCGCTCAACTCATCCACGGTGAGCGGCTGTTGTGCGTCTGCCGCGACGATCGGGGTCGTGGGCGGCGCGAAGGTGAGGCCCTCCACTGTCGAGGCGAGCGCGGCCTTGTCGGCGAGCACGGCGGTGAGCGCGCACGCGTCGGCCAGGGACAGCGCGCCGCTCAAGTGCGCGGCGGCGGCCTCCCCGGCGCCCGAGCGCGCGGTCAGCGCCCGCGGGCGCAGGCCGAAGGACTCCAGGAGCCGGTGGAGCGCGACGGTGAACGCGAACTCGGCGCAGTCGTCCGTGTCGTTGCCGTCCAGCGCCTTGCCGACCTCGTCCCAGGCGTGTGCGAAGGCGGGGAACCGCTCGTGGAGCCGCCGGCTGTCCGCGCCTGCGGCGCCGCCGAGACAGAACGTGCCGCCGTCGAGTGCGGTCTTGGTGTCCGCGGGCCCTTCTTCACGCGCCACCGCGCACAGCAGGTCCATGAGTTCGGCGGAGTCCGACGCGACGAGCACCGCCCGTTCCGCGTACGAGGTCCGGGCGCAGGCCAGGGTGAACCCGACGTCCAGCGGCGACAGTTCGGGGCGGTCGGCCAGGTGCGCGTGCAGCCGGGCGGCCTGCTCGCGCAGCGCCGCCGGAGTCCTCGCCGACACCACCCACGGCACGGCCACACCTTCGGGGGCCGCCGCGTCGGCGCGTGGCTCGGGGCGCGGCTCGGGGCGCGGCGCCTCACCCAGGAGTACGTGCGCGTTCGTGCCGCTGATGCCGAACGACGACACCCCCGCGATCCGGGGCCGCTGGGCGTCACGCGGCCACGGCCGGGACTCGGCGAGGAGCCGCAGCGGGCCCGCCGCCCAGTCCAGGTCCTCGCTCGGCCGGTCCGCGTACAGACTCCCCGGCAGCCGCTCATGACGCAGCGCCAGCACCGTCTTGATCACGCCCGCGACTCCGCTCGCGGCGTGCGGGTGGCCGATGTTGGTCTTCACCGAGCCCAGCCACAGCGGCCGGTCCGCGGGCCGCCCCTGCCCGTACACCTCGAGCAGGGCGCCCGCCTCGATGCGGTCGCCCATGGCGCTGCCCACGCCGTGCGCCTCCACGGCGTCGACCTGGTCGGGGGTGAGGCGGGCTTCGGCGAGTGCCTGACGCAGCAGATTCCGCTGGGCGGTGCCGCTCGGCGCGGTGAGGCCGTTGGTCGCCCCGTCCTGGCCGACCGCGGAGCCGAGCAGGACGGCGAGGACGTCACGGCCGTTGCGCTCGGCGTCCGAGAGCCGCTCCAGGACCAGCATGCCCACGCCCTCGGAGAACCCGATGCCGTCCGCCTCGGCCGAGAACGCCTTGCAGCGCCCGTCGCGCGCCAGACCGTGCCGCCGCCCGAACTCCTCGAAGGCGTCCGGCGTCGCCATCACCGCGACACCGCCCGCCAGGGCGAGCGTGCAGTCTCCGTCGCGCAGTGCCCGGCTCGCCGTGTGCAGCGCGACCATCGAGGACGAGCAGGCGGTGTCGAGCGTGACCGCGGGCCCTTCGAGGCCCAGCGTGTAGGCGATCCGGCCGGTGGCCGCGCTCGGTGAACTGCCCAGGCCCAGATACGGTTCCAGGCCCGCGGGCGGCTTCTCGCGCGAGTGCGGGCCGTAGTTGCCGTACACGAGGCCCGCGTAGATCCCGGTCCTGCTGCCGCGCAGCCGCTCCGGTACGACGCCGGCCCGTTCGAGTGCCTCCCAGGAAGTCTCCAGGAGCAGGCGGTGCTGGGGGTCGAGGGCCAGTGCCTCGTGCGGGCCGATGCCGAAGAACTCCGCGTCGAAATCGGCGACGTCGTCGAGGAATCCACCCTCGTACGTGCCCGCTTTCTCCAGGCCGTCCGCATCGGGCGCGTACAGGCCCGCGATGTCCCAGCCGCGATCGGCGGGAAAAGGGGAAATGGCGTCAGACCCCGTGTCGACGAGACGCCACAGATCCTCCGGGGACGTCACGCCCCCGGGGAATCGGCAGGCCATGCCGACCACGGCGATCGGTTCGGCCGCGCGCGATTCGAGCTCCTGGACGCGGCGGCGTGAATTCTGGAGATCGGCAGTGACCTTCTTCAGGTATTGCCGCAGTTTCTCTTCATTCGCCAACGTACCGTCAGCCCCCTGTATTCATCGCCAAGTCGATTCGGGTCGCTCCGCCCTGGCTGCCGGTCAGCAATGTCCCGCGGTCACGTGGCCGAATCCCGCCGAAGGAACGGTAGAAGTGGGGAGCGGGCCCGGACCACCCCTAACCGCCCCCTAGCTCGCTCCTCGGCGCCGCCGCGCGGCCTTTAGGGGATCACCTCGCGATCTAGGGGATGACGGGCCCGACGGCGGTTTCCTACCCTCGAATCGGCTTCTGTCGTGCCTGTCCGTCCCACACCGCCGAAATCTGCGGGCCCCATTCGAGCAGCGGAGGAAGTATGCCCGGCGACGAGATCACCGAGAAGATCCTCACCTATATCAGGAACAAGCACATGGACGGAGATGCCGAGTCCGAACTGGACGAGACGACGCCGCTTTTCGAACTGGGCATCATGAACTCCCTCCACACGCTTCTTCTTCTGCAGTTCATTCGCGACGAGCTCGGTGTCGCCGTTCCCGCGAACAAGATCAACGCGGCCAACTTCAAGAATGTGCGGTCCATCACCGCACTGGTCCACACGGTGGCCGCGGCGCCGGCGTCCTGAAGCGGGCCCCGGGCCCACCGGATCCGCACGTATCGGAGTACGACAACGGAGGGAGACGAGGTGAGCGTTCGGTCTCCCGAACCCATCGCCGTCGTAGGACTCGGATGCCGCTTCCCCGGGGGCGTCCGTACCCTGGAAGCGCTCGGTGAGCTGCTCGAATCGGGTGCCGACGCGCTGACCGAGGTCCCGCGGGACCGGTGGGGCGCCGCCATCCACGACCCACGGCGCGAGCGGCCGGGCACGGTCGTCAGCCATGTCGGGGGCTTCCTCGACGACATCGACCGGTTCGACGCCGCGTACTTCGGGATCTCGCCCCGTGAGGCCGGACGCGTCGACCCGCAGCAGCGGCTGCTCCTCGAGGTCAGCGCGGAGGCGATGGCCGACGCGGGGCGCCCGCTCGGCCAGTGGCGGGGGAGCCGTACCGCCGTGTTCGTCGGCATGCTCTCCAACGACTACACGCTGCTGCACGCCAAGACCCTCGGCACCGCCGGGATCGGCCAGCACTACGCCAGCGGCGTCGAGGCGAGCTTCGCCGCAGGACGCCTGGCCTACAGCTTCGACCTGCGCGGCCCCGTCGCGACCGTGAGCTCCGCCTGCTCGTCCTCGCTGCTTGCGGTGCACCAGGCCTGCCAGAGCCTGCGCGCGGGCGAGAGCGACACCGCCCTGGCCGGTGGCGTGAACCTCCAGATCACCCCCGACATCAGCGTGTTCATGAGCCAGGTCGGGGCGATCTCGCCGAACGGCCGCTGCCGCCCCTTCGACGCGCGCGCCGACGGGCTCGTGCGCGGCGACGGCTGCGGGATCGTCGTCCTCAAGCGGCTGCGGGACGCGCTCGCCGACCACGACCGTATCCACGCCGTGCTGCGCGGCTCGGCCGTCAACAACGACGGCGGCAGCGCGGGCCTGACAGCGCCCAACGGCGAGGCCCAGTCCGCGGTGCTGCGCGCCGCCCTGGCCGCGGCGGACACGGCCGCGGCCGATGTCGACTACGTGGAGGCCCACGGTACCGGCACCCCGCTCGGCGACCTCATCGAACTGGAGGCGCTCAGCGAGGTGTACGGGGCGGGGCGGCGTGACCGTGCGCTGCTCATCGGCTCTCTCAAGGCCGTCATGGGACACATGGACGCGGCCGCGGGCATCGGCGGGCTGCTCAAGGCCCTGTGGGTGATCCACGCGGGCCGGGTGCCCGCGCAGCCCCACATCGAGAGCCTCAACCCTGCGCTCGACTGGGCCACGGCGGGCGTCGCCGTGCCCCTGACGACCACTGACGTGGCTCGCGCGGATGTGCCGGTGCGGGTGGGTGTCAGCGCCTTCGGGTTGAGCGGCACGAATGTGCACCTGGTCGCGGAGGGCGCCCCGGCTCCGGCCCCCGCTCCCGTAGTGGTGCCGGTCGCCCCTCAACCTCCCGCCCCTTACGTCCTGTTGGCGTCGGCCTCCACCCCTGAGGGGCTCGCCACGCAGGTCGACCTCCTTCGCGAGCAGGTGGCGCGGGAGGACGACATCGGCGAGCTCGCGGCGTCCGCCGCCACGCGCCGTACCCATGACGCCCACCGGTTCGCGGCCGTGGCCACCGGCCGCAGGGACCTCGTCGACACGCTCGTCGACCCAGACGATCCGCCCCGGGACGCCTGCGCAGCGACGGTCGAGGACCCCGACGACCCGCCGCCCGCCGTCTTCGTCTACTCCGGGCAGAGCGGCCACTGGCCCCACATGGCCCTCGACCTGCATGCCGCCGATCCCACCGTGCGCGACACCCTCGACGAGTGCCACGAGCTCATCCGCGCCCACGCGGGCTGGTCGCTGCTCGACACCCTGCGGGCCACCGACGACCGGCTCGACCGTACCGACCGCGCCCACCCCGCGATCTTCGCGGTGCAGGTGGCCCTGACCCGCTGGCTCGCCGAGCGCGGTCTGACCCCGGCCGCCGTGATCGGCCAGAGCCTCGGCGAGATCACCGCCGCGTACGCCGCGGGCAGCCTGACGCTGCCGGACGCCACCCGGCTGGTGGTCGAGCGGGCGGACATCCTGCACTCGCGGGCCGCGGGCCTCGGCTTCATGTACGCGGTGTCCGCGGGCGCCGACGAGGTGCGCGAACTGCTCGGCGGGGCCTGGCCCCAGGTCGTGGTCGCCCTCGTCAACGGCCCTGACTCGGCGGTCATTTCGGGCCCGGTGCCCGACCTCGACGCCGCCGTGGCCGCGCTGCGGGCGGCCGGCCTGCGCTGCAAGCGGCTCAACAGTGAATACCCGGCGCACAGCCCGGCTTTGAGCGGTTGCGCGGACGAGCTGTACGAAACGTTGTCCGGCGGGGCCGGTGGCTCCGGCGGGCTTGGCGGGCCCGGCGGGTCTGCCGGCTCGGGCCTGTCCGTCTCCGAGCCGACCACCCGGCTGCTGTCCACCGTCGACCCCGCGGCCGACCTGCGCCGCCCCGACGCCGCGTACTGGCGGCGCAACCTCGTGGAGCCGGTGCAGCTGTGGCCCGCGGTCGAGCGGCTCCTCCGCGAACGTGACTACGCGCTGGTCGAGATCGCCCCGCACCCCATGCTCGTACGGCCCCTCACCGACGCCGTGCGCCGCACCGGCCGCCGCGCGCCCGTCACCGGGACGTTGCACCGCGCCGAGCGGGGCCCGGTGGCGCTGCACAAGACGCTGGCCAGGCTGCATGTGGCCGGGGTCCCCGTCGACTGGGACCGGGTCACCGGCAGGCCGCGACAGTTCCGCACGCTGCCCGTGCCGACCTGGGGCGGCGACCGCCACTGGCTGCCCGGCATCGAGCGGGGCCACCACGGCTCGTCACTGGAGCCGGTCCCCGACGGGGCCGTGCCCTTGAACGAACCCGCACCGGCACCGACGGCACCGATAAGCCCGACGGCACCGATAACGCCGACGGCACCCTCCGACCAGAGCGTCACCATCGCCGACCGCGTCGCCGAGGTGATCCGCGCGGTGCTCGACCTGCCGCCGGACCAGCGCCTGTTGCGCCGACGCGGCTTGTTCGAGCAGGGCCTCGACTCCCTGACGGCCGCGGAACTGCGCACCAGGCTCCAGGCCCAGTTCGGTGTGGCCCTCCCGGTACCGATCGTCTTCGAACACCCGACGGTGCAGGACCTGGCGGCGTACTTGGAGACGGAGGCGGTCGCCGCCCCCACCGACACCGACGCCGCCGCATCGGCGACGGACGACGCCGCGACGGCTGAGGCGGTACGTGCTGGCGAGCCCGTCCCGGGCTTGGCCCGGGATGACGCCGCGACGGCCGAGGCGGCACGCGCCGCCGAGCCCGTGGCGGAGTCCGACCCCGTCGGCCCAGCGACGGCCGCACGCACTGACGCACCGACGGCCGAGGCCGCGCCGACGGCTGGGGGCGTGACCCGCTCTGGCGCTGAGGCGCAGCCGGAAGCCGAGACGGCCGAGAGGGTCGTTGCAGCCAAGCTCGCACCTGGCTCTGCTCCCGCTGACGCCGCGACGGCGAAGGCGGCCGTGACGTCTGAAGCGGTACGCGCTGCCGAGCCCGCCCGGGGTTCCGCCTCCGCTGACGCCGCGACGACCAAGGCGCCCGCGACGTCTGAAGCGGCAGGCGCCGCCGAGCCCGCCCAGGGCTCCGCCTCCGCCGACGTCGCGACGACCGCGGGCATGGACGCCCAGGTCGCCGAGTCCGCGCTGACGGCCCGGACGACGACGGAGCCAGCCCGCACCGCCGAGCCCACCCCGAGCTCCGCCCCCGCCGCCGCGACAGCCGCACGCATCGACGCACCGGCCGCCGAGTCCGCGCCGACGGCCCAGGCCGCTGTAGCGCAGCCACGACCGGAGGCGGTCGCGACGGCCGAGTCGGCACCCGCTGCCGAGCCCGCAGCGGAGTCGGACCCCAACGCCGCCCCCGCCGACAACGCCATAGCCGTGATCGGCATCGCCTGTCGGCTGCCCGGGGCCGGGACTCCCGAGGCGTACTGGGATCTTCTTGCTCATGGGCGGCACGCCATCGGGAACTTGCCCGCGCGGCGGCGGGAGGACCCCGTGTGGGATGAGGTGGGGGGAGATCTGCCCACCCGTGGTGGGTACCTCGACGACATCGCCGGGTTCGACGCGCCCTTCTTCCGGATCTCGCCCCGCGAGGCCAAGTCACTCGACCCGCAGCAGCGGTTGTTCCTCGAAGTCGCCTGGGAAGCCCTGGAGGACGGCGGTTGCCGGCCTCGTGATCTGGAGGGCAGCCGCGTCGGGGTGTACGTGGGCCTGGAGACCGCCGACTACCAGCAGATGCTCACCCGCGACATGGCGGACGTGAACCTCTATTACGGCACCGGCACCTCCTTCGCCGCGACGCCAGGCCGGCTGTCGTACTTCCTCGGGCTGCGTGGCCCGAGCATGGCCGTCGACACCGCCTGCTCCGCATCCCTCACCGCCGTGCACCTGGCCTGTCAGGGCCTGCTCGGCGGGGACTGCGAGGTCGCCGTGGTGGGCGGCGCCAACGTGATCGCCGCGCCCACCGTCCTCGTCGCCATGAACGGCGAGGGCGGCGCCCTCGCCCCCGACGGCCACTGCAAGGCCTTCGACGACGACGCCGACGGCCTCGGCTGGGGCGAAGGCGCGGCCGCGCTCGTCCTCAAGCCCCTGGCCGCCGCCGAACGCGACGGCGACCGCGTCTACTCCGTGCTGCGCGCCAGCGCGATCAATCAGGACGGGGCCAGCGGAGGCCTGACCGTGCCCAGCGGCGCCGCCCAGGTCGCCGTCGTACGGGAGGCGCTCGACCGGGCCGGCTGGCAGCCGCACGAGGTTGACTACGTGGAGGCCCACGGCACCGGCACCCGCATCGGCGACCCCATCGAAGTCCGTTCCCTCGCCGAGGCGTTCGGCCCAGGGAGGGGAGAGAGCGACCCCTTGCTCATCGGGTCCGTGAAGGCCAACATCGGACATCTCGCCCCCGCCGCCGGCATCGCCGGCCTCCTGAAGGTCGTCCTCGCCCTGCACCACGGCAGCATCCCGCCGCACCGCCTGAACCGGCTCACCACCCGGGTCGACTGGGACGCCATGCCCCTCGCCGTGCCGACCGCACCGCGCGACTGGCCGGCGCGGCAGCGCCCGGCACGCGCCGGGGTCAGCTCCTTCGGGCTCGCGGGCAGCAACGCCCACGTCCTGGTGGAGGCCGCTCCGCCGACCCCGAACGCGCCCGCCGACACCGGCTCCGACTCCGGCGCCCCGTACGTCCTGCCCGTCACCGCCGCCACCGCGTCCGCCCTGCCCGAAGCCGCCCGCCGCATGGCGCGCCGCCTGCGGGGCCTCGACGCGGAAGCCGTCGACGCGCTCGTGTTCACGGCGGCCCACCGCCGCTCCCTCCTGGAACACCGGCTCGCGGTGGTCGGTGACCGTGACGAGATGGCCGCCGCGCTCGAAGCGGCCGCCGCGGGCCGCACGGCACCGAACCTGCGCACCGGTCACGTCACGGGGGAGACGGCTCGTTCCGTCACCTTCTGGTACGCGGGCCGGGCCCCGGTCGCCTCCGTGTGCGCCGCCCTGGAGAAGCAGCCCGCCTACGCCCGCGCCCTGGACCGGGCGAGCGAAGCCGTCGGTGAACGCGGACTGCTCGCCCACCACATGGCCGCCACGCACCTCTGGTCGACGTTCGGCGTCGTCCCACACAGCGGTGCGGGGGAGGGCGCCGGAGAGATCAGCGCCGACTGGGCCAACGGTCGTCTGACGCCCGCCGACGCAGCTCGGGCCTGGGCCGAGCGCGGCGCGGACCTCCATGCGGCCCCGGCGGCCATACCGCCGGGCGCTCTCCCGGTCCACCCCGAGATGCCGGACCCCGACACCGCCGAAACCCCCGATCCAGTACGGCAGATGGCGCTCGCGGCGGCGGAGCTCTACGTCAGCGGATACGAGCCGCCCGCTCACCTTCCCGCACGCGGACGCACGGTGAGCCTGCCCGTCTACCCGTGGGAGCGCCGCAGCTACTGGTACCGGGACGCGGCGGCGCTCACGCCGTGCGTCCTTTCCGCCGCCAGCGCCGAGGAACTGCGCCACAAGGCACGGAAGTTGAGCGAGTTCGTGCTCGCCGAAACCGGTGCCTCCGGACCCGGCGCCTCCGAACCCGGTGCCTCCGTGGCCGGTGTCGGCTCCGCGCTCGCGGCCCTTCCCCCGGCTCCGCATCGCGCCGTGCTGTTCGCCGACCGCCGGGAGGAGCTGCTCAAGGGGCTCGCCGCGGTCGCCGGAGGGCGCGAGACCCGTAGGACCGTCGTCGGGTCGACCCGCTCGGCCGCTACGGACCCTGTGTTCGTGTTTCCCGGGCAGGGGTCGCAGTGGCGGGATATGGCGCGGGAGTTGTTGGAGAGTTCGCCGGTGTTCGCGGAGTCGGTGGCCGCGTGTGCCGAGGTGATCGAGCCGTTGACCGGTTGGTCGGTGGTGGAGGTTCTCGGGCGTGAGGAGGAGGGCTGGCTGGAGCGCATTGATGTGTTGCAGCCGGTGATGTTTGCGGTGCAGGTGTCGTTGGCCCGGTTGTGGCAGGCGTGTGGTGTGCGTCCCGCCGCGGTGATCGGGCATTCGCAGGGGGAGGTCGCCGCGGCCTGTGTGTCGGGGGCGTTGTCCCTGGAGGACGCCGCACGTGTCATGGTCCTGCGCAGTCGCATCCTGGCGAAGGAACTCGCGGGCAAGGGCGCGATGGCATCCGTGGGTCTCGCGGCCGCACAAGTGCGGAGGCGCATCGCCGAATTGGGGTTCGATGACGGCGACGCGGTCGTCGTCGCCGGGTTCAACGGCCCCTCGTCCACCGTGATCTCGGGGGAACGAGCGGCAGTGGAGCAGCTCGTGGCCGCCTGTGTCGCCGACGGGCTCCAGGCCCGCGTCGTGCCGGTGACCTACGCGTCCCACTCGCCGCAGGTCGAACGGCTGCAAGGAACCCTGCTCGACGCGCTGGACGGCATCCAGGGAGGCCGGGCCGAGACCCCCTTCTACTCGACCGTGACCGGAGAAGCCCTGGACACGCGGGAGTTGACCGCCGCGTACTGGTACCGAAACGCCCGCCAACCGGTCAACTTCGAGGGCGGCATACGGAGCCTGCTGGCGGCGGGGCACGAGACGTTCATCGAGATCAGCACCCACCCCGTCGTCCTTCCCGGCATCGAGCAGACCGTGGACGAGGTCGGATCACCGGCCGTGGCCCTGGGCACCCTGCGCCGCAAGGACGGCAGCCTGTTCAGGTTCCGTACCGCCCTGGCCCAGGCCTGGGTACGGGGCGTGTCCGTCGACTGGCGTGCCCTGACGCCCGCCCCCGCCACGGAGGTCGACCTGCCCGACCTCGCCGCCGCACCGGCCGGCGCGCAGGCGGACCCCGCCGACGCCGAGTTCTGGGACCTCGTGGAGCGCGCCGACGCCGGGGAGCTCGCGGACACCCTGCGCCTGGACGGCGAGGCCGCACAGGCCCTGGCCGCGGCCCTGCCCGCGCTCTCGGCCTGGCGCCGCGAACGCCACGCGGACACCCTGCTCGACACCTGGCGCTACACCGTCGAGTGGCAGCCCCTGCCCACACCGCCGGCCTCGCAACTGGGCGGCCCCTGGCTCCTCGTGGTGCCGTCCGCCTGCGTGGAGCACCCCTGGGTGACCCGTTGCGCCGAAGCACTCGGCGCCCACGGAGCCGACGTGCGTCAAGTGGTCCTCGACGCCGCCGACGCCCACCGGGAGGCCTTCGCCAAGCAACTGCGCGCGGCCACCGAGGAGACCGAGCCCACCGCAGTGCTCTCCCTGCTCGCACTGGACGAGCAAGCACACCGCCGACACAAGGAGCTCACCGCGGGAGCGGCCGCCGCCGTCACCCTGCTCCAGGCGCTCGACGACCTCGCCAGCGACGCCCCCGTCTGGTGGGCCACCACCCGGGCCGTGTCCGTCGGCGAGTCCGACCCACCGGCCCACCCACGGCAGGCACACGTCCTCGGCACCAGCCGGGTCGCGCTGCTGGAGAACCCACGGCGCACGGGCGGCCAGATCGACCTGCCCGAAGAAGCCGACGACACGGCCGGACGGCTTCTCGCCGCCGCGCTCGCCACGGACGGCGACGAGAGTGAATTCGCCGTGCGCGGGGACCAGTTGCACCGCAGGCGCCTGGTGCGTGCTCCGCTCGCCGGGCGCGCGCCCGTCCGTCGCTGGCGCCCGCGCGGCACCGCCCTGGTCACCGGAGGCACCGGCGGGATCGGCGCCCAGGTAGCCCGCTGGCTGGCCCACAACGGCGCCGAACACCTGCTGCTCCTGAGCAGGAGCGGCCCCACGGCTCCGGGCGCCGCCGACCTGGAGGCCGAACTCACCGCGTCCGGCGTCCAGGTGACGATCGCCGCCTGCGACGTGGCGGACCCCGCGGAACTGGCAGCCGTGCTCGCCGCCGTCCCCGCCGCGCACCCCGTCACATCGGTGTTCCACACGGCGGGCCTCAAGGGCTCCCGGGACACCGTGGCCGTGGCCGAACTCGCCGAGTACGCGGATGTGTTCGCGGCCAAGGTGGAGGGCGCCCGCAACCTGCGCACCCTCCTCGACGGCCCGTCCCTGGACGCGTTCGTGCTGTTCTCCTCCACCGTGGGCGTGTGGGGCGGCGGCCAGCAGGGCGCGTACGTCGCGGCCAACGCGTATCTCAACGCGCTCGCCGAGGAGTTGCGCGCCGAGGGCACGCCCGCCACCGCCGTCGCCTGGAGTGCCTGGGACGGGCCAGGCATGTCGAGCGGCGCCGCCGAGCACCTCGCCGAACGCGGCGTACGCCTCATGGACCCCGGCCTCGCGATGCGGGCTCTGCGGCAGGTCCTCGACCACGACGACACCTTCATCACCGTCGCCGACAACGACTGGGAGCGGTTCGCCGAGGTCTTCGGTGCCGCGCGCCGCCGCCCGCTCATCGGCGACCTGCCCGAGGTGCGCCGCGTCTGGGAACCCGAGGCCGCCGACGACTCCACTGCGGAGGCCGCCCTGGTCCGCAGGCTCGCCGGGCTCACTCCGGCACAGCGGGAGAACGCACTCCTGGAGGAGGTGTGCGCGCAGGTCGCGGCCGTGCTGCAGTACCCCGCGACTCAGAGCGTCGACGCGGAGCAGCCCTTCAAGGGCATCGGCTTCGACTCGCTCACCGGCATCGAGCTGCGCAACCGGCTCAACACGGCCACTGGTCTGCGCCTGCCGGCCACGCTCATCTTCGACCACCCGACACCGGCCGCCGTGGCCGCCTTCCTCGACACCCGTCTGGCCCCCGAACCCGCGGACACCCCGCAGCCGCCCGACGGCACGCCACCGCCCCGTGACCGCGACGAAGCCGCCGCCATCGCGGAGATGACCCTGGACGACCTCATCCAGCTCACGCACCGCCCCCAGGAACGGAGTTGACGATGCCCGCATCAACCGAGGAGATCGTCGAGGCACTGCGCTCCGCACTGACGGAGAACCAGCGGCTGCGCGCCCTGAACGAGGAACTGGCCGACGAGGCCGGCGCGGCCCGCGAACCGCTCGCCGTCGTCTCCATGGCCTGCCGCTTCCCCGGCGGCATCACCGACCCCGACTCCCTGTGGTACCTGGTGGCCACGGGCCGCGACGGCATCGGCGACCTGCCCCGGGACCGGGGCTGGGACATCGAGGGCCTGTACGACCCCAACCCCGACCGCCCCGGCAAGACGTACGGCCGCGCGGGCGGCTTCGTCGACGACGTGGCGGGCTTCGACGCGGAGTTCTTCGGGATCTCGCCGCGCGAGGCCCTGGCGATGGACCCGCAGCAGCGCATCCTGCTCGAACTCGCCTGGGAGGCCCTGGAACGCGCGGGCATCGAGGCGGGGACGCTGCGCGGCAGCCGTACCGGCGTCTTCGTCGGCGCCTCCGACTCCGGCTACCTGCCCGACCTCACCGACGTGCCGCCCGACGCGGAGGGCTACGCCGTCACCGGCAACACCCTCAGCGTCGTCTCCGGCCGCCTCTCCTACGTCCTGGGCCTCGAAGGCCCGTCGTTCACCGTCGACACCGCCTGCTCGTCGTCCCTGGTCGCCCTGCACCTGGGCGCCAGGGCCCTGGCGCGCGGCGAGTGCACGATGGCGCTGGTGGGCGGCGCCACCGTGATGGCCCAGCCCGCCCAGTTCATCGAGTTCTCCCGGCAGCGGGCGCTGGCCACCGACGGCCGCAGCAAGGCCTTCTCGGCGGCGGCCGACGGGTTCGGCCCCGGCGAGGGCGTCGGCCTGCTCGTCCTGGAGCGGCTCTCCGACGCCCGCCGCCACGGCCACACCGTCCTCGCGGTGCTCCGCGGCTCCGCCGTCAACCAGGACGGCGCGAGCAACGGCCTCACCGCGCCGAACGGCCCTTCCCAGCAGCGCGTGATGAGCCAGGCCCTCGCGGACGCCGGTCTCACCCCGGCCGACGTCGACGTGGTCGAGGCGCACGGCACCGGCACCACCCTCGGCGACCCCATCGAGGCGCAGGCGCTCCTGGCCACGTACGGCACGGCGCACACCAAGGACCGGCCGCTGTGGCTCGGCTCGGTCAAGTCCAACATCGGGCACGCCCAGGCCGCCGCCGGAGTCGCCGGAGTCATCAAGATGGTGATGGCGCTGCGCCACGGAACGCTGCCGCCCACCCTGCACGCCGACGAGCCGACCCCGCACGTCGACTGGGAGCCGGGCACCGTGCGCCTGCTCGACCGGGCCCGCCCGTGGTCCGGCGCCGACGGAGTGCGCCGCGCCGCCGTCTCGTCGTTCGGCATCAGCGGCACCAACGCCCACGTCATCCTCGAAGAGGCGCCCGCCGAGGCCCCGCAGGACGACACCACGGCGGAGCCGGCGCCTCCGCTGCCCTCCGTGCTGCCGTACGTCGTCTCGGGCGTCGGCGCCGACGGCCTGAGCGGACAGGGCGAACGCCTCGCCGGGCACGTGGCCGGCCTCCAGGCCGAGGGTCTGCCAGGGCTCGGTGGCACCCTCGCCCGGCGCACCCCGCTCTCGCACCGGGCCGTGGTCATCGCCGACGGTCCCGAAGAGCTGGCCGCCGGTCTCGGCTCACTCGGCGACGAACGCACCCCCCGGCACGTCGTGCGCGGCACCGCACGCGCCCAGGGCGGCCGCGCCGCCAGGGTCGCCTTCGTCTTCCCCGGCCAGGGCACCCACTGGCGCGGCATGGCACGCGAACTCCTCGACACCGCACCGGTCTTCGCCGCGGCCGTCGAGGAGTGCGACACCGCCGTGCGCGCGCTCACCGGCTGGTCGGTGGTGGATCTGCTGCGCGGCGACGACGAGAGCTGGCAGGAGCGCATCGACCAACTCCAACCCGTACTCTTCGCCGTCCAAGTGGCCCTGGCCCGGCTCTGGGAGGCCCACGGAGTACGGCCCGCCGCCGTGGTCGGCCACTCCCAGGGAGAGGTCGCCGCGGCCTGCGTGGCCGGGGCGCTGACCGTCGAACAGGGCGCCCGCGTCGTCGTCGTACGCAGCCGCCTGTTCGCCCGGGCGCTGACCGGCAAGGGGGCCGTGGCGACGGTGTCGCTGACCGCCGAGCGGGTCGCCGAGCGTCTCGCGGGGCTGCCCGGCGACCTCGCGGTCGCCGGCCGCAACGCGCCCCGCCAGGCCATGGTGTCCGGCGACCGCGCCGCCGTGGAGTCCCTGGTCGCGGGCTGTGTCGAGGACGGCATCCGCGCCCGCGTCATCCCCGTATCCGTCGCCTCGCACTCCGTGCAGGTCGAGCAGATCCGCGACGAACTGCTCACCGCCCTCGGCGACATCAGGCCCGCCCCGGCCACCGTCCCCTTCTACTCCACGGTCACCGGCGACCTCCTGGACCCGGGCGAGCTCACCGCCGCGTACTGGTACCGCAACGGCCGCGAACCCGTGGACTTCGAGGCCGCCGTCCGCAGCCTGCTGCGCGACGGCCACCGCGTCCTCGTCGAGAACAGCGCCCACCCGGTCCTGACCATCGGCATCGAGGAGACCGCCCACGCCGTGGGCACCGAGGTCACGGCCGTCGGCACCCTGCGCACCGGCAAGGGCGGCCTGCGTCAGTTCTTCACCTCGCTCGCCTCGGCCTGGGTGGCGGGAACCCCGGTGGACTGGACGACCCCCTACCAGGGCGTCAGCCCCGCACCTGCCCCCACCTACGCCTTCCGGCACGACCGCTACTGGCTCGGCACCAGGGCCCGCGCCACGGACGCCTCCGCACTCGGCGTGACCGCGACCGGCCACCCCCTGATCGCGGCAGCCGTCGAACAGGCCGATGAACAGAGGGTGTTGCTCACCGGCCGCCTTTCGCTGAGCACCCATCCGTGGCTCGCCGACCACGCGGCGGCCGGCGTGGTGCTGCTGCCCGGCACCGGCTACATCGAACTCGCCCTGCGGGCAGCCGACGAAGCGGGCTGCGCCTGCGTCGAGGAGCTGACGCTGCAAGCCCCGATGGTGCTGCCCGAGACGGGCGACGTGCGGGTCCAGGTGGCGGTGGAGCCCGCGGACGACGAGGGGCGCCGGGCCTTCTCTGTGCACTCCCGGACCGGCGACGGCGGCTGGCTGCGACACGCGACGGGCATACTCGGCGACACCACCGAGGCTCCCCCCGCGGACCTCGGCGTCTGGCCCCCGGCCGGAGCCGAGCCGCTCGAAGTCACCGACATATACGGCGAGTTGACCTCCCGCGGCTACGGCTACGGAGACACCTTCCGGGGCCTGACCGCCCTGTGGAAGCTCGGTGACGACGTCCTCGCCGAGGTACGCCTCCCCGAGGCCGCCCGCGAGGAGGCCACGGCCTTCGGCGTCCACCCCGCCCTACTCGACGCCGCCATGCAGGCCGCCCTCGTGGGCGGTGCCGCCCCCGAGGGACTGTGGCTGCCGTTCGCCTGGAACGGTGTGCGTCTGCATGCCGCGGGGGCCACCGACCTGCGCGTACGCATCTCGCCGAGCGGCGTGGGCGCCGTCCGCGTCGACGTCGCCGACCCCACGGGGCGGCCCGTCCTGCACATCGACTCCTCGGTCGCCCGCCCCGTCTCCGCCCAGCAACTCCGCGCCCACCAGAACCCCGCCGCGGACGCCCTGTTCGAGATCGACTGGACGCCCGACACCACCCCCACGGCCGCCTCCCTCGGCGCCACATGGGCCGTGCTCGGCACCGACCCGCTCGCCGCCGCGGAGACCCTGACGGCAGGCGGCGCACGCGTACGCAGGCACCCGGACCTCGCGCAACTGACGGCGGCCCTCGACGCGGGGGAACCGGCACCGCGGGGCGCCGTACTGACCTGCGCGGCGCCCGACGCCGACGACGTTCCCGCGCAGGCCCGCCGCCTGCTGCTCGACGTGCTCGGCACGCTGCGTGGCTGGCTCGCCGACGACCGCCTGGCGGACACCCGGCTCGTCGTGCTGACGCGCGGCGCGATCGCGGTCGCCGCGGATGACGGCGTCACCGACCTGGCGGCCGCCCCGCTCTGGGGCCTGATCCGTTCCGCGCAGGCCGAGCACCCCGGCCGGTTCGTGCTCATCGACGCCGATCCCGCCGAGGACCGCGCGCCGAGGCCCGCCCTGGCCCGCGCCATCGATGCCGACGAGCCCCAACTGGCCTGGCGCGGAGGCGAGACGCTGATGCCACGGCTCGCCCGCGTCGGCAGCGACGGCGCCCTCGTGCCGCCGCCGGGCCGGACGGACTGGCGGGTCGAGTCCGGCGGCCACGGCACGCTCGCCGACCTCGCCCTGGTGTCCCGCCCGGAGGCGCACGCGCCACTGCGGCCCGGCGAGGTGCGGCTCGGCGTGCGCGCGGCGGGTGTCAACTTCCGTGACGTCGTCGTGGGCCTCGGCATGGTCGCCGACCACGAGGGCATCGGCGGCGAGGCCGCGGGCGTCGTCCTGGAGACCGGACCCGATGTCACGGACCTCGCCGTCGGCGACCGCGTCATGGGCGTGATGCCGGGCGCGTTCAGCCCCGTCGTGGTGGTCGACCGCCGCTTCCTCGTCCGTATGCCGGATGACTGGACCTTCGAGCAGGCCGCGTCGGTTCCCGCCGCTTTCCTGACGGCGTACTACGGCCTGGTGGATCTGGCGGGTCTGCGCGAGGGCGAGACGGTCCTCGTGCACGCGGCGACCGGCGGCGTCGGTATGGCGGCCGTGCAACTGGCACGTCATCTCGGTGCCCGGGTCCTGGTGACGGCCAGTCCGCAGAAGTGGGACGTGCTGCCGGAGATGGGTTTCGCGGAGAGTGAGATCGCTTCGAGCCGGTCGTTGGAGTTCGAGGAGAAGTTCCTCGGGGAGACCGGTGGGCGTGGGGTGGATGTGGTCCTGGATTCGCTCGCGGGTGAGTTCGTGGACGCGTCCCTGCGGCTGCTGCCTCGCGGTGGCCGCTTCATCGAGATGGGCAAGACCGACATCCGCGATGCCGAGCAGGTGGCCACCGACCACCCCGGCGTCACCTACCGCGCCTTCGACGGCCGCGACGCAGGCCCGGACCGCCTGGGCGCCACGCTGGCGGAGATCGTGGGGCTGTTCGAGGCGGGCGTGCTGAGCCCTCTGCCGGTGCGGGTGTGGGATGTGCGGCGGGCTCCTGAGGCGTTGCGGTTCATGAGTCAGGCCCGGCATGTGGGCAAGTTGGTGTTGCGGATGCCGGGTGGCTGGGACCGGGACGGGAGTGTGCTGGTCACGGGTGGTACGGGTGTGCTGGGCGGTTTGGTGGCTCGGCGGCTGGTGGTGGAGCACGGCGTACGGCACGTGATCCTGGCCGGCCGCCGTGGTGACCGGGCCGAGGGCGCCAGGGAACTGGCGGAGGAGCTGACAGGTCTCGGCGCGCAAGTAACCGTAGCCGCCTGCGATGTGGCTGACCGTGCGGCGCTGGACGAGCTGATCGCCGCGATCCCGCAGGAGTTCCCCCTCCGGGGTGTCGTGCATGCGGCTGGTGTGCTGGACGACGGTTTGATCGGGTCGTTGACGCAGGAGCAGTTCGAGCGGGTGCTGCGTCCCAAGGTAGACGCCGCGGTCAACCTCCACGAGGCGACCCGTCACCTCGACCTCACCGCCTTCGTCCTCTTCTCCGCCGGAGCGGGTGTGATGGGCATGCCGGGCCAGGGCAACTACGCGGCGGCCAACGTGTTCCTGGACGCCCTCGCCGCCCACCGCCGCGCCCAGGGTCTGCCCGCCGTGTCCCTGGCCTGGGGGTTCTGGGAGCAGGTCAGCGGCATGTCCGCCCACATCGGCGGCGAGGGCCGGGCCCGGCTGGGGCGCGACGGGGTCCTGCCCATGCCGACTGAGCTGGCCCTCGACATGTTCGACGTCGGCTCCGCCGTCGACCGGTCCCTGCTGCTCGCCGCCCGCGTCGACCTGGCGCGCCTGCGCGAACTCGCCGACTCGGGGGTCCTGCCCTCCCTGTGGCGCGGTCTCGTACGAGCCTCCGCCAGGCCCGCGGCCGGTACCGCCGCCGACTCCGGTTCGCTGGCACGCCGCCTCGCCGACACCCCCGAGAGTGAACGCCACCGCCTGCTCGTCGGTCTGGTCCGCGACCACACGGCCGCCGTACTCGGCAGGAACTCCGCCACGGACATCGACTCCGAGCAGCCGTTCAAGGAACTGGGCCTGGACTCGCTCACCGCGGTCGAGCTGCGCAACCGCCTGAACGCGGCCACCGGCCTGCGCCTGCCCGCCACCCTCGTCTTCGACCACCCGACGCCCGCCGCCATCGCCGGGCATCTCCTGACCGAACTGGCCCCGGCGGGCGGCGCACCGGCCACTTCGCAGGTCTACGAGGACCTCGGCCGGCTCGACGCCGCCCTCGCGGAGCTGCCGGCCGACGACGAACTGCGCCACGACATCGCCCTGCGCCTCAGTGCCATGCAGCACGCGCTGACGGGCCAGGCGGCGGCCAGGGACGACTCCTCCGACGCCACCACCTCCGACACCGTGCTGACCCGGCTTGAGTCGGCGACGGCCGCCGAGGTCCTCGACTTCATCGACAACGAGCTCGGCCAGAACCAGGACCGGTGACATGACTGACGAACGCAACCTCATCGACTACCTGAAGCGCGTCACCGCCGAACTGCACCAGACCCGGCGCCGCCTCCAGGACGCCGAGACCGCCCACCGCGAGCCGGTGGCGATCGTGGGGATGGCCTGCCGCTACCCGGGAGGGGTCGAATCCCCGGAGGACCTCTGGGAGTTGATGGCCGGCAGCCGGGACGCGATGGAGGAGTTCCCGCGGGACCGGGGCTGGGACGTGGACGGCCTCTACGATCCCGACCCGGAGCGGGCGGGGACGTCGTACGTCCGCGTGGGTGGCTTCCTGAAGGACGCGGCGGGTTTTGACGCGGGCCTGTTCGGGATCTCGCCGCGTGAGGCACTGGCGATGGACCCCCAGCAGCGGTTGTTGCTGGAGGTGGCGTGGGAGGCGTTCGAGCGGGCGGGACTCGACCCGTTGGGCATGCGGGGCAGCGACACCGGCGTCTTCGTCGGCGCGCCCAACTCGGAGTACATGGGAAGTCTCGGCCACGTCCCGAAGCACCTGGAGGGATACGCCCTCACCGGCAACGTCGCCAGCGTGGTCTCCGGCCGCGTCGCCTACACCTACGGCCTCGAAGGCCCGGCCGTCAGCCTCGACACCGCGTGCTCCTCCGCCCTCGTCGCCCTGCACATGGCCTGCCAGGGCCTGCGCCAGAACGAGTGCTCCCTCGCCCTGGCCGGCGGCGTCAGCGTCATGGCCACGCCCACCCTCTTCACCGAGTTCTCCCGGCAGCGCGGACTGGCGGCCGACGGCAGGGTGAAGGCGTTCGCGGCTGCCGCGGACGGCACCAACTGGGGTGAGGGTGCTGGCCTCTTGGTGCTTGAGCGCCTGTCGGACGCCCGGCGCAACGGCCACCGTGTCCTGGCCGTCGTACGCGGCTCCGCCGTGAACCAGGACGGCCGCAGCAACGGACTCGCAGCCCCCAACGGCCCGTCTCAACAGCGCGTGATCCGGGCAGCGCTGGCGAGCGCGGGTCTTTCGCCGGCCGAGGTGGACGCGGTGGAGGCGCACGGTACGGGAACCCGCCTGGGGGACCCGATCGAGGCCCAGGGGCTGCTGGCCACGTACGGGCAGGGTCGCGCGGAGGACCGGCCGCTGTGGCTGGGCTCGGTGAAGACCAACCTGGGGCACACCGCCGCCGCCTCTGGAGCGGCGGGCGTGATGAAGATGGTGCTCGCGCTGCGGCACGAGACCCTGCCGCCGACCCTGCACGTGGACGAGCCGACGCCGGAAGTGGACTGGTCCGCGGGAGACGTCCGTCTCCTGACAGAGGCCCGCGCCTGGCCGACCGGCGAACGCACACGCCGGGCGGGCGTGTCGTCGTTCGGGATCAGCGGCACGAACGCGCACGTGATCCTGGAGGAGGCGCCGACGGAGACTCCGGCCCCCGGCTCGCAGGAAGAGCCGGAGCAGGCCGGGTCCGTGACCGTGCCGGTGGTGGTGCCGCTGTCGGGCGCCGAACCGGGAGCGCTGCGTGACCTCGCGGGCCTCGTGCGCGACGCGGTGGCCGAGCGGGAGCTGTCCGCGCCGACGGTCGCCGCGGGCCTCGCACGGCGTGGAGGACTGGCGCACCGGGCGGTGGTGGTGGCCGACGACGACCAGGAACTGGCGTCGGGGCTGGATGCCGTCGCGCGGGGCGCTGTGAGCGGTTCGATCACGGAGGGCGTGTCGGCCACACGGGCGCGTACGGCACTGCTCTTCTCCGGCCAGGGGGCACAACGCGCGGGTATGGGACGTGAGTTGTGCGCGTCGTACCCGGTCTTCGCTGCCGCCTTCGAGGAGGCGTGCGGGCATCTGGATGCGCATCTGGGCGTGGAGGGAGTGCGGCTGCGGAATGTGGTGTTCGGTGAGGCCGAGGGGCTGGGCCGGACGGTGTTCACGCAGGCGGGGTTGTTCGCCTTTGAGGTGGCGCTGTTCCGGCTGGCCGAGTCCTTTGGGGTGCGCCCGGACTATGTGATGGGCCATTCGGTGGGCGAGTTCGCCGCGGCTCATGTGGCGGGTGTGCTGTCACTGGAGGACGCGTGCCAACTGGTCTCCGCGCGTGGCCGGTTGATGGACGCTCTGCCAGCGGGTGGGGCCATGGTGGCGGTCGAGGCGAGCGAGGCCGAGGTACGGGGGTGGCTCACCGCCGGCACTGACGCTGACGCCGGCTCTGGCGTTGGCACTCGGGTTGAGGTGGCCGCGGTGAACGGGCCGCGGTCGGTGGTGGTCTCCGGCGCCGAGGACGCGGTGACGCAGGCGGGGGAGTGGTGGCGCGGGCAGGGTCGGCGGGTGCGTCGACTCGACGTGTCCCACGCCTTTCATTCCTCCCTGATCGAGCCCATGTTGGAGGAGTTCGGCCGGGTCGCGGCGGGTGTGAAGCTGTCGGCACCGCGTATCCCGCTGGTGAGCAATCTGACCGGGCGCCCGGTGTCCTCCGAGGAGATCACGACCTCTGACTACTGGGTGCGGCATGTCCGTGAGGCGGTGCGGTTCGCCGATGGGGTGCGGTGGCTGGTGGAGGACGGGGCCCGGGTCCTGCTCGAAGTCGGCCCCAGCGCGGTCCTCTCCGGACCGGCCACCGAATGCGTGGCCGAGTGGGGCGTCGGTGAGCGCGAGGCCGTGGTCGTGCCGTTGTTGCGGGCGGACCAGCCGGAACCCCGTACGTTCCTGACCGGCCTGGCCCTGGCCTGGACGCACGGCACGCAGGTGCGGTGGCCCGCCCGTTCTGGCCCCGTCGACGACCTGCCCACCTACCCCTTCCAGCACCAGACCTTCTGGCTCCACCACACCCCGGCGTCGTCCCCCGGCCACCCCCTGCTCGGCGAGACCGTGGAGCTGGCCGACGGGGGCGGTACGGTCCTCGGCGGCCGTATCTCCCTGCGCGCCCAGCCCTGGCTCGGCGGCCACGCGCCCGCGGGGCAGCCCCTGCTGTCCGGATCGGTGTACGTCGAGCTCGCGGTGCGTGCCGGTGACGCCGTGGGCTGCGCATGCGTCGAGGAACTCACCCTGGAGGCGCCGCTGGTGCTGCCCGATGCGGATGAGGTCCAGCTCCAGGTGGTCGTCGAGGCCGCCGACCCGCAAGGCCGCCGGGCCTTCGCCGTGCACTCCCGGGTGGGTGACAGCGGCTGGCTGCGGCACGCGGGCGGCATCCTGGGCGAAGCCGCGCCCGTGGACACCGCCGAGGAACTCACCGCCTGGCCGCCGCCGGGAGCCGAGCCCGTCCCCGGCACCGAAGCGGACGCCCGCGCTTGGCGGCGCGGCGACGAGACCTTCGCGGAAGTCGCGCTCCCCGACGAGCTGCGCGCCGAAGCCGAGCGCTTCGGGCTGCACCCGGCGCTGCTCGACCGTGTCCTGGGCACGCTCGACCTCGGCATGCCGGCCGACGGTGGGGAGGGCACCCGGATGCCGTTCGTCTGGCAGGGCGTGACCCTGCTGGCGACCGGGGCGGCCGACGTCCGCGTACGCATCACCCGTACCGCCGATGACACCGTGTCCCTCCTGCTGACGGACCCGAGCGGCCGTACGGTGCTCTCCGCGCCCGTCCTGGTGGCACGCCAGGTCACCCCCGAGCAGCTCAGCGGCGACACGGCCCGCGGCCATCTCGCCGACGCGCTGTTCCACGTGACCTGGACACCGCTGACCGGCGATGCCCCCGATCCCGTACGAGATGCCCCCGGCCCCGCACGCGAGGCAGAGCTGGGCCACGTCGATCTCGCGGACGTACCCCAACTCCTCGCCTCGGGCGCCCCCTTGCCGCCCGCGGTAGTCCTGCGCTGCAACGCCGCCACCGACGACGGTGACCCGCACACACCCGCGCGAGAAGTGCTCCACGCCCTGCGGACCTGGCTCGCCCAGGAGCGACCGGAAGCGGAATCGGAACCGCAGGCGGGACCGAAGCCGGAAGCGAACCCGCAGGCGGAGCACGGGCCGCGCTTGGTCGTCGTCACGCGCGGTGCCGTCGCTGTCGCGGCCGACGGTGGTGCGGGCGACGTGCCGGACCTCGGCACGGCCGCGGTCCCCGGCCTCGTACGCGGCATCCAGGCCGAACACCCCGGCCGCGTCATCCTCCTCGACGCGGACCCCGACGCCGCACGTGGAGACGAAGACGACGACTGGTCCGCGCACCTGGCCGCCGCCCTCGCAACGGATGAACCCGAATTCGCCCTGCGTGGCGACACCTTGCTCGTGCCACGCCTCGCCCGGACCCAGCAGCCCGAGACCACGCCACCGCCCCTCACACCGGACCCCGAGAGCACCGTCCTGATCACCGGGGGCACGGGGGCGCTCGGAGCGGCCGTGGCCCGGGACCTGGTGAGCGGTCATGGCGTACGACGGCTCGTCCTGGTCTCGCGGCAGGGCGCCGACGCCCCGGGAGCCGCCGCACTCGACGCGGAACTCACGGCGCTCGGTGCCGAAGTGACCGTCGCCGCGTGTGACGTCGCCGACCGCGACGCGCTTGCCCGTCTCCTCGCGGAACATCCGCCGACCGCGGTGATCCACGCCGCGGGAGTCCTCGACGACGCCCTCCTGGAGGGGCTCACGCCCGAGCGCCTCGCGGAGGTCCTGCGCCCCAAGGCCGACGGGGCGCGGCACCTGCACGAACTCACCGCCGGTCTCGACCTGTCGGCCTTCGTGCTGTTCTCCGCGTCGGCGGGCCTCCTCGCCGGCCCCGGCCAGGCCGCGTTCGCCGCCGCCAACACCTACCTGGACGCCCTCGCCGCCCACCGCCGCGCCCGCGGACTGCCGGCCACCTCGGTGGCCTGGGGACAGTGGGAGCAGGCGGGCGGCATCACCGCCCGTCTCGACGCCCCCGGCCGGGCCCGCCTGGCCCGCACCGGCCCGCGCCCCATGAGCACACCCCAGGCCCTCGCGCTCCTCGGCGCCGCCCGCGCCTGCGCGCACCCGGCGCCGCTCGCCGCCCGCATCGACCTCGCCCGGCTGCGCGAGGAGGCCGGGCAGGGCACCGTGTCACCCCTGTGGCGCGGCCTGATCCGCGCCGCACGGCGGCGCGCGGACCGCACGGGTCCGCGCGGCGGGAGCGGCGAGGACACGACGCAGGCGAGCCGCATCGCCGCACTGGCCGGGGAGGAGCGCAAGCGCGCGCTCCTGGAGCTGATCCGCGCCCATGTCGGCGCCGTGCTCGGCCACGCCGACCCCACGGCCGTCGCCCCCGCACAGGCCTTCAAGGACCTCGGCTTCGACTCCCTGATGTCCGTGGAACTGCGCAACCGCGTCATCGCGTCCACCGGCCTGCGCCTCCCGGCGACCCTCGTCTTCGACCACCCGAGCCCGGCCGCGCTCGCCCGCTACGTGGACGAACAGCTCCCCGGCGGGCAGCGCACGCCGGTCACCGCCGCCCTCGCCCCCGCGCGCGACGCGGCGGCACCCGACGACGACCCGGTCGTCATCGTGGGCATGGCCTGCCGGTTCCCCGGCGGCTCGGACTCGCCGGAAGCGTTCTGGGAGCGCATCGCCGAGGGCGCCGATCTCGTCACGCCCATGCCGCAGGACCGCGGCTGGGACCTCGACCGCCTGTACGACCCCGACCCGGAGCGGCCCGGCACCTTCTACACGAAGGGCGCGGGGTTCCTCGACGACGTGGCGGGCTTCGACGCGGAGTTCTTCGGGATCTCGCCGCGCGAGGCCCTGGCGATGGACCCGCAGCAGCGCCTCCTGCTCGAAGTCTCCTGGGAGGCACTGGAGCGGGCGGGGCTCGACCCGGCGGCGCTCCAGGCGACCCGTACCGGCGTGTTCGTCGGCGCGGGCGGCTCCGAGTACCTCTCCCGCCTGACCCAGGTCCCGCAGGACCTGGAGGGCTACACCATCACCGGCAACGCCCTGAGCGTCGCCTCCGGTCGCATCTCCTACGTCCTGGGTCTCGAGGGGCCCGCGGTCACCGTGGACACGGCGTGCTCGTCCTCGCTGGTCTCCCTGCACCTGGCGTGCCAGGCGGTGCGCCAGGGCGAGTGCGACCTCGCGTTGGCGGGCGGCACCAACGTGCTGTCCGGGCCCGGCGCCTTCGTCGAGTTCTCCCGGCAGGGCGCCCTCTCCGCCGACGGCCGGGCCCGCTCCTTCAGCGCGGCCGCCGACGGCACGAGCTGGGCGGAGGGCGTCGGGATGCTGCTGGTCGAGCGCCTCTCGCGGGCGCGCAGCCAGGGTCATACGGTGCTCGCGGTGATCCGGGGGTCGGCCGTCAACCAGGACGGCGCGAGCAACGGCCTGACAGCACCCAACGGCCCCTCCCAGCAGCGGGTCATCGGACAGGCGCTCGCCGACGCGGGCCTGACGGCCGCCGACGTCGACGCCGTCGAGGCGCACGGCACCGGGACCAAGCTCGGCGACCCCATCGAGGCGCAGGCCCTGCTCGCCACCTACGGGCAGGCCCGCACGGACGACGACCCGCTGTGGCTCGGCTCCGTGAAGTCGAACATGGGGCACGCCGCAGCCGCCGCGGGTGTCGCCGGGGTCATCAAGATGGTGATGGCGCTGCGCAACGAGACACTGCCGCCGTCCCTGTACGCGGACGACCCGACCCCGCACGTCGACTGGGAGTCCGGCGCGGTCAGCCTGCTCACCGAGGCCCGTGCCTGGCCGGCCGGTGACCGCCCGCGAAGCGCGGCCGTCTCCTCCTTCGGCATGAGCGGCACCAACGCGCACCTGATCCTGGGGGAGGCGCCCGCCGCCCCCGAGCGGACCACCACCGGGGAACCGGCCCCCGCCGAGCAGACCGTGCCACCCGTCGAGGCCCCTCTCGGCTTCACCGCCGCCCCGGTCTCCGGCCGGGGCACGGCCGGGCTGCGCGGCCAGGCCGCCCGTCTGGGCGCGTTCCTCACCGAGTCCGGCACGACGCCCTCGGTGGAATCCGTCGGCGCCGCCCTCGCGCACCGCACCGCCCACTCGCACCGCGCCGTGGTCATCGCGGCCGGCCAGGACGAACTGGCCACCGGTCTGAGCGCCCTGGCCGACGGCGACACCTCCGCGGAGAACGTCGTGGACGGCGTCGCACGCGGCGAGGTCAGCCCTGTGTTCGTCTTTCCCGGTCAGGGGTCGCAGTGGCGGGGTATGGCGCGGGAGTTGTTGGAGAGTTCGCCGGTGTTCGCGGAGTCGGTGGCCGCGTGTGCCGAGGTGATCGAGCCGCTGACCGGTTGGTCGGTGGTGGAGGTTCTTGGTCGTGAGGAGGAGGGGTGGCTGGAGCGCATTGATGTGTTGCAGCCGGTGATGTTCGCGGTGCAGGTGTCGTTGGCCCGGTTGTGGCAGGCGTGTGGTGTGCGTCCCGCCGCGGTGATCGGGCACTCCCAGGGGGAGGTCGCCGCGGCCTGTGTGTCGGGGGCGTTGTCCCTCGAAGACGCCGCACGCGTCATCGTGCTGCGCAGCCGACTGCTCGCCGAGGTGCTCACAGGTAAGGGAGCCATGGCCTCCGTGGGCCTCCCGGCAGATCAAGTGCGGGAGCGAATAGCGCGGTTGGGATGTGCCGAGGACGACGCGGTCGTCGTCGCCGGGTTCAACGGCCCCTCGTCCACCGTCATCTCAGGCGAGCCCGGACCCGTCGAGGACCTGGTGGCCGCCTGTGTCGCCGACGGGCTCCAGGCCCGCGTCGTGCCGGTGACCTTCGCCTCGCACTCGCCGCAGGTCGAACAGGTCCGGGAGGCGCTGCTCGCCGAACTGGCCGACATCCAGGGCGAGACGGCCCACATTCCGTTCTGCTCCACCGTCTCCGGCGAGCTCCTCGACACCCGCGAACTGAACGCCGCGTACTGGTACCGCAATGTGCGCGAGGCGGTCGACTTCCAAGGCGGCGTACGGACCCTGCTGGCCGCGGGACACGAGGTGTTCATCGAGATCAGCACCCACCCCGTGGTCCTCCCCGGCATCGAGCAGACTGTCGACGCCGAGGGCGCGTCGGCCGTGGCCCTGGGCACCCTGCGCCGCAACGAGGGGGGCCTGCGGCGCTTCTGCACCGCGCTGGCCCAGGCCTGGGCGCAGGGCGTGCCCGTCGACTGGAGCGCCCTGCACCCCGCCGACACCCCGCGGGCCGAGCTGCCCACGTACGCCTTCCGGCACGACCGCTACTGGGTGGACCCCGACCCTCAGGACGGCGACGTCTCCGCGGCGGGTCTGACGTCACCCGGCCACCCCCTGGTCGGCGCGACCGTCGAACAGGCCGACGACGACCGGGTGTTGCTCACGGGCCGGCTGTCGCTGAGCACCCATCCGTGGCTCGCCGACCACGCGGCGGCCGGCGTGGTGCTGCTGCCCGGTACCGCGTACGTCGAGCTCGCCATCCGCGCCGGTGACGAGGTCGGCTGCGGCCACATCGAGGAACTCACCCTCGAAGCCCCGCTCGTCCTGCCCGAGCGCGGCGGCGTCCGCCTTCAGGTCGCCGTCGGCGCCGCCGACGAGAGGGGCCGCAGGGAGGCCGCCGTGCACTCCCGGCCCGAGGACGGCGGCGTCTGGACGCGGCACGCCAGTGGCCTCCTCGCCGCCAACCGCCCCGCCGACGCCGCGGCCTTCGAAAGCCTTGGGGCGTGGCCCCCGGTGGGCGCCGAGCCGCTCCAGGCGGAAGGCATGTACGCGGAACTGGCGGACCGGGGGCACGGATACGGTGACGCCTTCCAGGGGCTGACCGCCGCCTGGCGCGCCGACGACACCCTCTTCGCCGAGGTCACGCTGCCCGAGGTGGTGCGGGACGGAGCCGCCCGCTTCGGAGTGCACCCGGCGCTCCTGGACGCGGCCCTGCACACCCTGGGCCTCGGCGGTCTGCTGCCGAGGGAGGGCACCTGGCTGCCCTTCGCCTGGAGCGGGGTCTCCCTGCACGCGTCCGGCGCCGCCGCACTGCGTGTACGGATCACCAAGGCCGCCGAGGGCTCCGTGAGCCTGCACGCCGTCGACGCCGCCGGTGAGCCCGTGCTCTCCGCCGCCTCGATGGTGGCCCGTCCCGTCTCGGCCGGGCATCTGCGCGGCTCCGGCGACGGTGCCAACGCCTCGCTGTTCGAACTCGACTGGGCCCCGGCGGAGGCTCCCGAGGGCCCGGCTTCCGGGACCTGGGCGCTCATCGGCCCCGACCCACTGGGGATCGCCGCCGCCATCCCGGGCACCGTGGCCACCCGCCACCACGACTCGGTCGCCGCCCTCCTGGCGGCGATCGACGCGGGGGAGCCGCTGCCGGACACGGCCGTGCTCACGGTCACCGGTGGAGCCTCCGGCACCGGTGACGGCCTCGCGGCTGCCCCGACCGGTGACGGCCTCGCGGCCGACGTGCGTGGCGTTCTCGATCAGCTCCTGATGGCGGTGCGTGCCTGGCTCGACGACGATCGCCTCGAGAGCTGCCGTCTGGTCGTGGTCACCCGGGGCGCGGTCGCCGTCGGCGCCGACAGCGACGTGCCCGATCTGGCGGCGGCCCCCGTCTGGGGTCTGATCCGCTCCGCGCAGGCCGAACACCCCGGCCGGTTCACGCTCCTGGACATCGACGGCGACGACGCCGCGTGGGGCCCCGCCCTGCCCGCCGCCATCGCCACATCCGAGGCCCAACTCGCCCTGCGTGAGGAGAGGGTGCTCGTCCCGCGACTCGCGCGCGTCGGCGCGGACGGGGCCCTCGTGCCGCCGCCGGGAGCCGCCTGGCGCCTGGAGACCACCGGAGCCACCGGCACGTTCGACGACCTCGCGCTGCTGCCCGCCCCGGACGCCGAGGCACCGCTGGAGCCCGGAACCGTACGGATCGCCGTGCGCGCCGCGGGCATGAACTTCCGTGACGTCGTCGTGGGCCTCGGCATGGTCCCCGACCAGAAGGGCCTCGGCTCGGAAGGCGCCGGCGTCGTCCTGGAGACGGGCCCGGGAGTCACGGGCCTCGCTGTCGGTGACCGCGTCATGGGCGTCATGCCCAACGGTTTCGGCCCCGTCGTGGTGGTCGACCGCCACTACGTCGTCCCGATCCCCGACGACTGGACCTTCGAACAGGCCGCCACCGTGCCGACCGTCTTCCTCACCGCGTACTACGGCCTCGCGGATCTGGCGGGTCTGCGCGAGGGCGAGACGGTCCTCGTGCACGCGGCGACCGGCGGTGTCGGCATGGCCGCCGTACAACTGGCACGCCACTGGGGAGCCAAGGCTCTGGTGACCGCGAGCCCCAAGAAGTGGGACGTGCTGCGGGAGTTGGGCTTCGCGGAGAGTGAGATCGCTTCGAGTCGGACGCTGGAGTTCGAGGAGAAGTTCCTCGGGGTGACCGACGGCCGTGGGGTCGATGTGGTCCTGGATTCGCTCGCGGGTGAGTTCGTGGACGCGTCCCTGCGGCTGCTGCCTCGCGGCGGCCGCTTCGTCGAAATGGGCAAGACCGATCTCCGCGACCCCAAAGCCGTCGCCACCGCACACCCTGGAGTCGCCTACCGCGTCTGCGACCTGATCAAGGCGGGCCCCGAGCGCATCGGCCAAATGCTGGCGGAGATCGTGGGGCTGTTCGAGGCGGGCGTGCTGAGTCCTCTGCCGGTGCGGGTGTGGGATGTGCGGCGGGCTCCTGAGGCGTTGCGGTTCATGAGTCAGGCCCGGCATGTGGGCAAGTTGGTGTTGCGGATGCCGGGTGGCTGGGACCGGGACGGGAGTGTGCTGGTCACGGGTGGTACGGGTGTGCTGGGCGGGTTGGTGGCTCGGCGGCTGGTGGTGGAGCACGGCGTACGGCACGTGATCCTGGCCGGCCGCCGTGGTGACCGGGCCGAGGGCGCCAAGGAACTGGCGGAGGAGCTGACGGGCCTCGGCGCGCACATAACGGTAGCCGCGTGTGATGTGGCTGACCGTGCGGCGCTGGATGAGCTGATCGCCGCGATCCCGCAGGAGTTCCCCCTCCGGGGTGTCGTGCATGCGGCTGGTGTGCTGGACGACGGTTTGATCGGGTCGTTGACGCAGGAGCAGTTCGAGCGGGTGCTGCGTCCCAAGGTGGACGCGGCGGTCAACCTCCACGAGGCGACCCGGCACCTCGACCTCACCGCCTTCGTCCTGTACTCGTCGGCCTCCGGCACCATGGGCGCCCCCGGTCAGGCCAACTACGCGGCATCCAACGTGTTCCTGGACGCGCTCGCCGCCCACCGCCGCGCTCAGGGACTCCCGGCGCTCTCCCTGGCCTGGGGCATCTGGGCCCAGGCCACGGGCATGAGCGGGCACCTGGACGAAGCCGACCTGGCCCGCATCGCCCGTACCGGCGCCCTGCCGATCTCGGGCGACCAGGGCATGGCCATCTTCGACGCGGGCGGCCGCGTCGACCAGGCCGCCCTCCTCGCGTCCCCCGTGGACATGGGACGGCTGCGCGGACTCGCCGACTCCGGTGTCCTGCCGCCGATCTGGCGCGGCCTGGTCCGCGCCTCCTCACGGCGCAGCGCGGGCACCGGCACCGGAAGCTCCGACTCCCTGCTGCGCCGGCTGACCGCCACCCCGGAGTCGGAACGGCACCACTTCCTCCTGGACGTGGTCCGTACGCACCTGGGCACCGTCCTCTCCCACCCCTCACCCCAGAGCATCGACCCCGAAGGCGGCCTGATGGACCTGGGCCTGGACTCGCTCACCGCGGTGGAACTGCGCAACCGCCTGAACGCGGCCACCGGCCTGCGCCTGCCCGCCACCCTCGTCTTCGACCACCCCACGCCCAACGCGCTGGCCCGGCGCATCCACACCGAGCTCACCGGGGACGACGGCCCGCAGCCCCCGGCTCCGGGCGGCACCGCACCGGAACGCGACGAGGACATCCGCCGCGCGCTCACGGCCATCCCCCTGGACCGGCTGCGGAACGCCGGGCTGCTCGACGCACTGCTGCGCCTGGCGGACCAGAAGACCGACGCCGCCGCGGCCACAACATCCTCCGCAGGCTCGTACGAGGACGAAGAGGCGACCGACGGCGTGATCGACGAGGTCGACGTCGACGAACTGATCAAGATGGCTACGGCCGATGAGGAGAGCCACTGATGGCCGCAACGACCGAGGAACTCGTCGCAGCGCTGCGTACGTCGCTCAAGGAGACCGAACGGCTCCGCCGCCAGAATCGCCGCCTCACCGAGGCCTCTCGTGAGCCGGTGGCGATCGTGGGAATGGCCTGCCGTTATCCCGGAGGGGTCGAATCCCCGGAAGCGCTCTGGGAGTTGATGGCCGGGGGCAGCGACGCGATGGAGGAGTTCCCGGAGGACCGGGGCTGGGATGTGGAGGGGCTCTACGATCCCGACCCGGAGCGGGTGGGGACGTCGTATGTCCGTGTGGGTGGCTTCCTGAAGGACGCGGCGGGTTTTGATGCCGGTCTGTTCGGGATCTCACCGCGTGAGGCACTGGCGATGGACCCCCAGCAGCGGTTGTTGCTGGAGGTGGCGTGGGAGGCGTTCGAGCGGGCCGGTCTTGATCCGCTCGGGCTGCGGGGCAGCGACACCGGCGTCTTCGTCGGCGCCTCGCCCTCCGAGTATCTCCAGGGGCTTGCCTCCGTCCCCGAGGAGGCGGAGGGGTACGCCCTCACCGGCAACCTGCCCAGCGTCATCACGGGCCGCGTCGCCTACACGTACGGCCTCGAAGGTCCCGCCGTCAGCCTCGACACGGCCTGCTCGTCCTCGCTGGTCGCCCTCCACACGGCCTGCCACTCCCTGCGCCGGGGCGAGTGCTCCCTCGCACTGGCGGGCGGAGTCGCGGTGATGGCGCAACCGGTTGCCTTCGTGGAGTTCTCCCGGCAGCGTGCTCTGGCGGCGGACGGCCGGGTGAAGGCGTTCGCGGCGGCGGCCGACGGCACCAACTGGGGCGAGGGCGCGGGGTTGTTGGTGCTTGAGCGCCTCTCCGACGCCCGCCGCAACGGCCACCGTGTCCTGGCTGTCGTACGCGGCTCGGCCGTGAACCAGGACGGCGCGAGCAGTTCACTGACCTCACCGAACGGCCCGTCTCAACAGCGCGTGATCCGCGCCGCGCTGGCCGACGCGGGTCTTTCGCCGATTGATGTGGACGCGGTGGAGGCGCACGGTACGGGGACCCGGCTGGGGGACCCGATCGAGGCGCAGGGGCTGCTGGCGACGTACGGGCAGGGCCGTGCGGAGGACCGGCCGGTGTGGCTGGGCTCGGTGAAGACCAACCTGGGGCACACCGCCGCCGCCTCGGGCGTGGCGGGTGTGATGAAGATGGTGCTCGCGCTGCGGCACGAGACGCTGCCGCCGACCCTGCACGTGGACGAGCCCACGCCGTACGTGGACTGGTCCGAAGGCGGCGTGGAACTGCTGCGCGATGCCAAGCCGTGGCCGACGGGGGAGCGGGCGCGCCGGGCGGGTGTGTCGTCGTTCGGGGTCAGCGGCACGAACGCGCATGTGATCGTCGAGGAGGCGCCGCGGGGACCGGACGAGCTGGACGAGCCGGATGGGTCGGAGCCGCACGGGTCCGCGCTGGTGGCGGTCCCGATGTCGGCAGCCGAACCGGGGGCCCTCCGTGGACTGGCGGCCCGCGTCCGCGACGCGGTGGCGGAACAGGGGCTGAGCCCGCGGGAAGCGGGCAAGGGCCTCGCGCGGCGCGGGGTCCTGGCGCATCGGGCGGTGGTGGTGGCCGGTGACGGCCAAGAGCTGGCGACGGGCCTCGCCGCGTTGGCCGGCGGTGACCCGAGCGGCGCGGTCGTGGACGGAGTGGCACAGGGCGAGGCACGTACGGCCATGCTCTTTTCCGGACAGGGCGCACAACGGCCGGGCATGGGCCGGGAGTTGTACGAAGCCTTCCCTGTCTTCGCGTCAGCCTTCGATGAGGCGTGCGGACACCTGGACGCATACCTGGGTGTGGAGGGGGTGCGGCTGCGGGACGTCGTGTTCGGTGACGTCGAGGGTCTGGGCCGGACGGTGTTCACCCAGGTGGGGTTGTTCGCCTTTGAGGTGGCGCTGTTCCGGTTGGTGGAGTCGTTCGGGGTGCGCCCGGACTCTGTGATGGGTCATTCCGTGGGCGAGTTCGCGGCGGCTCATGTGGCGGGTGTGATGTCGCTGGAGGACGCGTGCCGCCTGGTCGCCGAGCGTGGGCGGTTGATGGATGGGCTGCCCGCGCGCGGCGGGATGATGGCGGTCGAGGCGAGCGAGGTGGAAGTACGGGACTGGCTGGCTGCCGGTGACGGTGCCGGTGCCAGTGGCGAGGTGGCCGCGGTGAACGGGCCGCGGTCGGTGGTGCTGTCCGGTGCCGAGGACGCGTTGGAGCGGGCGAGGGAGTGGTGGCTGGGGCAGGGCCGGCGGGTGCGTCGCCTCGACATATCGAACGCCTTCCATTCAGCTCTCGTCGAGCCGGTCTTGGAGGAGTTCGGTCGGGTGGTGGCGGGTGTGGAGTTGTCGGCGCCGCGTATCCCGTTGGTGAGCAATGTGACCGGGCGCCCGGTCACCGCCGAGGAGATCACTTCCCCCGGGTACTGGGTGCGGCATGTCCGAGAGGCGGTGCGTTTCGCCGATGGGGTGCGCTGGCTGGTCGAGGGTGGGGCGAACGTTCTGCTGGAAGTCGGTCCCAGCGCTGTCCTGTCCGGACCGGCCGCCGAATGCGTGGCGGAATGGGGCGCCGGTGACCGAGAGACCGCGGTCGTGCCGTTGTTGCGGGCGGACAAGCCCGAACCCCGCACGTTCCTGACCGGCCTGGCGCAGGCATGGACCCATGGCACCCCCGTGCGGTGGCCCATGAGCCCCCGGCCGGTCGACCTGCCCACCTACCCCTTCCAGCACCAGCAGTACTGGCTCGACACGCGTACCGCGACGGCCGGCTCCGGGACCGGTACCGGTGCCGTGACCGACGAAGTGAGCCTCGCCGACGCGGAGTTCTGGGCGGACGTGGAGCAGGGCAACGCCGACGTCCTGGCCAAGACCCTGGACCTCGACACCGACACCCTCACCCCCGTCCTTCCCGCCCTGTCCTCCTGGTGGCGTGGCCGTCGCGAGGACGTCACCGTCGACGCCTCCCAGTACCGGATCCGCTGGACGAGCGTGCCGCGGAAGCGTGGCGGCGACGGAGCCCCCGCCGACGTCTCCGGCACCTGGCTCGTCATCGTCTCCGAGGCGAGCCTCGACCACCCGTGGACCGAAGGCTGCCGCCAGGCCCTCGCCGACGGAGGCGGAGACCCGAAGGCCGTCGTCGTCCCCACGGGGAGCGCGGGGGGCGCGGATCGTGACGAGCTCGCCGCACTCATCCGCGAGGCGCTCGACGGCGGCGCCACCCGGCCCGTCGGCATCGTCTCCCTCCTCGGCCTGGACGAGACCCCGCACCCCCGGTACCCGGCGCTGACAGCGGGCCTCGCGGGCACCCTCGCGCTGATCCAGGCCCTGGACGACATCGGTACCGACGCCCGGCTGTGGCTGCTCACCTGCGGCGCCGTCACGACCGGAGCGCACGACGCGCCGCCACGTCCCGTCCAGGCGCAGGTCTTCGGCCTCGGCCAGTCGCTGGCCGTGGAGGACCCGCGGCGCTGGGGAGGCGAGGCTGATCTGCCGCCGGAGGTGAGCTCCACCGCGCGGGAACGCCTGTGCCGTGTTCTCGCCGGCATCGAGGGCGAGGACCAACTGGCCGTCCGCCCCCGGGGGATCCTCGCCCGACGCCTCGTACGGCCCGCGCTCGCCGAAGAGACGCCCGCGGCCCCGGCCTGGCGGCCCAGCGGCTCCGGCACCGTCCTGGTCACCGGCGGCACCGGAGCGCTCGGCGCCCACGTCGCGCGTTGGCTTGCCGGTGCCGGCGCCGGTCACCTGCTGCTCATCAGCCGCAGCGGCCCCAAAGCCCCCGGCGCCGACGAGCTGACGGCCGAACTCACCGCACTCGGCGCCGAAGTGACCATCGCCGCCTGCGATGCCGCCGACCGTGACGCGCTCGGGGCCCTCCTTGACTCCCTCCCAGCGGAGCGGCCGCTCACCGCGGTCTTCCACACGGCCGGCGTCGTGGACGACAGCTTCCTGCCCGCCCTCACCACCGAGCAGCTGGAGACCGTCGTACGGGCGAAGGCCACCTCCGCCGACCACCTCCACGACCTCACCAGGGACCGGGACCTCACGGCCTTCGTGCTCTTCTCGTCCTGCGCGAACCTGATGCCCAGCTTCGGCATGGGCAACTACGTCGCCGCCAACGCCCACCTCGACGCCCTCGCCGCAGCACGCCGCGCCGAAGGGCTGCCCGCCATGTCGATAGCCTGGGGCGCGTGGGCCGGGAAAGGCATGGCCGCGGGCGTCCCCACCAACTGGCTGCGGCAGGGCGGAATCCGCCTGATGGAGCCCGGCATCGCCCTCGCGGGGCTGCGCCGGGCCCTGGATCAGGACGAACCGCTCGCCATGGTCGCCGACATCGACTGGCGCCGCTACTCCGGCACGGCACAACCGCGCCGCCCCCTCCTGGCCGAGCTGCCGGAGGTGAGCGCGGCCCACCCCACGGCCCGGCCCGACGGCGACGGCACGGACGCCGGCACCCTGAAGGACCGGCTCGCCGCGCTGCCGCCCGCCGAACGGGCCACGGCGCTCCTGGACTTCGTACGCGCCCAGGCGGCGGCCGTGCTCCAGCACCCGGGCGCCGACGCCATCGACCCGCGGCGCCCCTTCCGCGACCTGGGCTTCGACTCACTGGCCGGCGTCCAGCTGCGCAACCGCCTGAACAGCGCCGCGGGGCTCCACCTGCCCACATCGGCGATCTACGACCACCCGACCGCGCACGCCCTGGCTCTGCACATCGACGCCGAACTCGGCGGCGCGTCCGCCGCCCCCACCGTCCTCGCCCGGATCGGGGAGCTGGAACGCGCGGTCGCCGAACTCGGCGAGGGCGACGACCGCCGGCTGATCGCGGGGAGCCTGGAGGCCCTGGCCCGCGCGGTGCGGGGAGAGGGGGCGGCCCTCGTCGGCGCAGGGTCCGCCGAGGGGCCCTCCGCCGACGAACTCGCCACCGACGACGAGCTCTTCGACCTCATCGACCGGGAGTTCGGCACGTCGTGAGGCGGCCGGCCGCGGTCCGGCGACCGCGGCCCGCCGCACAATGGGCTGTGCCCGACCTCCAGGGTCGGGCACAGCCCATTGTGCGGTCGGAGCGGAAGGCCTCAACGCGTGCGGTGGCACTCCTGGGTGTCCAGCAGAACCCATTCGCCATTCTTGAGCATGGATTCATGTATGACAAAGTTGTCCTCGTCGACCCGTCGAAATACGGTGCGTACTTCGACGTGTGAATCCGCGAGTGTGTATCGTCCCTGGAAGGGCAGCTCACCGTCTTGCCAGCCGGGTGCGGTGGAGAATCCCTGCATTCCCGTGTCGTCATAGTAGTAGCTGGTGAACACCGCGTCGGTGGAGTTCCATCCGAGCAGCCATCTGCCGCTGAGCTGCTCGCCGTTCGTCCGGTTCGCCGTCAATTCGAACTCGTAATAGTGGCCGCTCAGGACTGGCTTGATCTCTCCGGTGATCTTTGTTCCGGTATTGAGAACGCATGACATTGTGCCCAGCATGAAGTCGAGCTCGTGCATCTGCTCAGGCGCCGGTACCGCGCCGGTGAAACCCGCGCTCGCGTCGGTCATAAGTCCACTCCGGAAGGGGTGAGGGAGGACAGGGATGTACGGCGAGTGTCCGTGGTGGGCGGCGTCCCTCCATACCCGTAGGTCACCCCTAATGTGTCCGCGCCCCAGTAGGGGTCGGCGCGGAGTAGGGGGTGGGGCGGAGGGGGCGGAAAAGGAAAGTTGAATTCCGCTTCACCGGCGATCAGTGGTGTTGTCGATGCCAGTAATTAGGCGCAGTTCGGGGTATCTGTCACCAGGCCCGTGGTAGCGAAATTGCGGGTTCCGTGACTGGTCAACCAAATGCTACTGTGCTCTCGGTTGAGTGGCGACACCGACGACTGGCTTCGGTCATTGTCACTCGCGGTGAAGTGTTTTTGATCAACACGGCAGACTTCAGGTCACGGTGCTGGTCTCCATCCACTGTCACATCGGCCGGTCATGTCTGCCAAGAAGTGTCCAAGCCGTAGGAACGGGGGAGCCATGGGACAAGCTGGATTGATGCTGGAGCTCACCGAGCGTGATGCTCCGTTCATGGAACTTCATCACTTACTGAAGCGGAGTATGGCGGGACAGTTTTCGGTCGCCCTGGTGAGCGGTCCGTTGAGCAGTGGAAAGACAACGTTGTTGCACACCTTCGCGGAGTACGCGGAGAGCCGGGGCGCCGCCGTCCTGAGCGCCAATGCCTCACGTGCCGAACAGTCCATGTTCCTGGGCGTACTTGAACAGATCTTCCAGGCCTGTGAAACCTGCGCGCCGTGCATTGAGGAAGCCATTGTCAGCTGGATGAAGGAGACGTCCGACGGCCTCCTGCCTGACCGGGCCGCACCCGGCGGACGATGTAGCACCATGTCGCTCTCGCGCGTCGTGTGCGAGGCGCTCAGGGACCTGGCCCGCAGCCGGCCCGTCGTGATCCTCGTGGACGACGCCCAGTTCGCGGACGACGCCTCCTTGCAGTGCCTGCTCCACCTGGCCCGCCGGCTCCACTCGGCCCGGGTCCTGCTCGTCCTCAGCGAAGCCGAATTCCTCGCCCCGATCCCCCGTGACGTCAGGTCCGAGCTGCTGCGTTCGCCCGGCTGCTCCCGCGTACCGGTCGAGCTCCTGAGCGAAGCGGGGGTCGCGGCCGCCATCGCTGGGGAGCTCCTGCCGAGCACGGCAGGGCACCTCGCGGGCCCCATCCACCGGATGAGCGGCGGCAACCCGCTCCTCGTCAGGGCGCTCATCGACGACTTCCAGTCCAAGCCGGACCTGATATCCGGGCTGCCCGCAGCGGGCAGCGCCCACCGACGTGCCGTACTCGACCTGCTGCACCGCAGTGACTCGCGCCTGGTCCAGGAGACGGCCCAGGGCATCGCCATCCTGGGTCAGCAGGCGTCCCTTCCTCTGCTCGGCAGGTTCCTCGGCCAGGACCTCTCCCTGCTCGCCCAGGCCATCGACGTCCTGCGCTCCACCGGCCTCGTGGAAGGCTGCCGCTTCCGCCACGGGGCCGCGCGCTCCGCCGTGCTCAGCAGCATGAGCGGCGGTGAACGCAAGAAACTTCATACACAGGCCGCCCACCTGCTGCACGAGGCCGGCGAAGCCGCCTCCGTCGTCGCCAGGCACATCCTGGCCTCCGGCGAACAGCAGCCCTGGTGTGCGGCCACCTTGCGCATCGCAGCCGAACAAGCCCTGGCGGAAGGCCGGTCGAGCGCCGCCGTCCGCTATCTGCGCTGTGCCCACCGTGCCTGCGGCGACCCCGTCGAGCGCGCAGGGCTCGCCTCCATGCTGATCAGCGCCGAGTGGCGCAGCAACCCCGCGGGTGCCGTCGAGCGCTATCTGCCGGAGCTCGTCGAAGCCGTCTCCGCGGGCGTGCTCACCGGCGACGACGCCGTACGCACCTTCCACTACCTGCTGTGGGACGGCCAGTTGGACCAAGCCCTCGACACCCTGCGCGACATACGCCGCAACGGCGAAGCGGCCACCGGGCACCCCGACGGGCTGCCCGAACTCGACTCGGCGGCACTGTGGCTGCCGTACTTCTTCCCCGGTCTCGCCGACGAGGTGATGGGGAGCCCCGCCCAGCCGCCGCACCCGTCCTCCCCGGTCGCCTCCGCGCTGTGGGCCCCGCAGCACCAGACGGTGGCCATGCTCGAAGCCGTGCTGCGCGAGGGTCACCTGGAAGCGGCGGTGCAGAAGGCCGAGCAGATCCTGCTCACCACGCACCTCGACGACAAGACGCTCCTGCCGGTCACCTCGGCGCTCATGACGATGGTGTTCGGCGACCGCCTCGACGTGGCCGCCTCGTGGTGCGACTCCCTGCTCGGCGCCACCACCGTCGAGCACACCCCGATGTGGCGCGCGCTGTTCATGACCCTCAAGGCGGCCGTGCATCTGCGCAGGGGTGAGCTCGCCGAATCCGCTCAGGTCACCCAGGCCGCCCTCGCCCTGGTGGCCCCCGAGAGCTGGGGCGTGGTCATCGGACTGCCGTTCTCCCTGCTCATCCAGACCGCCACCGCCATGGGCCACTACGAGAAGGCCGCCACGTATCTGACGATGAAGATGCCGCCCGCCGCGTCCCAGACCCTCTTCGGCGTCGCCTACCTCAACGCACGCGGCCACTACTACCTGGCGGCCAGTCAGTTCAAGGCGGCGTTACGGGACTTCAACACGGTCGGTGAGACCCTCGCCCGCTGGCGCTTCGACAGCCCGGCGGTCTTCTCCTGGCGCTCCAGCGCCGCCCACGCCCACCTCTGCCTGGGGGAGACGGAGCAGGCCGTCGCCCTTCTGAAGGAACAGCAGAGCCTCCTGGGGCCCGATCAGCACGAGGCCTGGGGGCTGACCCTGCGGGCCTGGGCGGCGACCAAGGACGCGCGGGCCGCCGTGACCCCGCTCAAGGAAGCCGCCAAGCGGTCCCAGCACGTCGGCAACCGGCTTGGCCTGGCCCAGGCGCTCGTCGGCCTGTCGCACGCCTACAAGGCGCTCGGTGAGCACGACCACGCGGAGGTCACCGCGGCGCGCGCCCTCAAACTGGCCAACCAGTGCGGTGCGGGACCGCTCAAGGCCATGCTGATCCCCATGACGGGCGGCGCCGAACGCCCCGGCGTCAGCCCCGCCGCCGCGCCGGAGACCTCCACCGTCACCGTCCTGAGCGCCGCCGAGAAACGCGTGGCGGTCCTCGCGGGCCAAGGCCACACGAACCGCCAGATAGCCGAGAAGCTGTACGTCACGGTCAGCACCGTGGAGCAGCACATGACCCGCATCTACCGCAAGCTGTCGGTCAAGCAGCGCTCCGACCTCGGCCCCGCCCTGCAGTCGGCCATCCCGGCCGAGTAACCCCCACTTCCCCCGCCCCCGCCGCTTCCCCCACCGCCCCCCAGCCCCGCACCCCTGTGCCCCACACGGCAGTTAAGGGGGTCCTGATTCCCCGGTAGGGGGCTGACGGGGCCACCGTGGCTGCATAGGTTCGCCTGGCGTGGCCGAGCTTCCGCCGGCGACCCGGCTGTGCCGCCCCCCGACGTACCGCCCCGCAGATCCGATCACCCGCGCCCCCAGGAGGGTTCGATGAACTACGGCATCTCGCTGCTTCCCGACTGCCGCCCGGAGGTGCGCCCGGCTCCCGAGTACTTCGCCGACGTGCTGCGTCTCGCGGAGCTCGGCGACGAACTGGGCTTCTCGCACATCAAGATGACCGAGCACTACCTGCACGCCGCCGGAGGCTACTGCCCGAGCCCCCTGGCCTTCCTGTCCGCCGTCGCGGCCCGCACCCAGCGCATCCGGCTGCTGACCGGCGGCATCCAGGCCTCCTTCCACCACCCCATCCAGATCGCCGCCGAGGCCGCGCAGGTCGACGTCATGAGCGGCGGCCGCCTCGACGTCGGCTTCGCCCGCGCCTTCCTGCCCTACGAGTTCGACGCGTTCGGCGTGAGCATGGACGAGAGCATCGTGCGCTTCCGTACGACGGTCGACTCCGTCGTGCGGCTGTGGACGCAGGAGAACGTCACCGAGAACACCCCGTACTACCGCTACGAGAACGCCAACTCCTTCCCCGCCTCGGTCCAGCGCCCCCACCCGCCGGTGTGGATCTGCGCCATCATGTCCGAGAGCAGCTTCCGCTGGGCCGGTGAGCAGGGCTACAACCTGCTCGTGACGGCCTCCCCTCAGCCGGAGACGTTCAAGCACGTCAACGGCCTGGTCAGCGCCTACCGCGAGGAGTTCGAGAAGCACCACGGCCACACCGGCCGCACGCCGCAGACCGCCATGGTCGTGCCGCTGGTCCTCGCCGACACCGACGAGGAGGCCATGGAGTCGGCCCAGCCCTACCTCCAGGAGTACATCGACGTCTGGAAGGAGGCGGCCCACTCGGTCCTGAGCGTCGACTCGCCCGACTACAAGGGCTACAGCCAGGCCCTGTCCAAGTCCGTCGAGGCCGGCGGCAAGGGCGCGGGCGGCAACGGCATCATCGCTTCACCGGAGACCGCGGCCCGTCGCGTCGACGAGATGCAGAACGCCCTGGGCATGGACACCATCCTGTGGCAGGTCGACTTCGGCGGACAGCCCTACGCGATGATGGAGCGCACCCTGCGCCTCTTCGCGGAGAAGACCCGGCCGATGCTCGGCTGAGCCGGGCCCACGCCGCCGAGGAGAGGACCCACGTACGTGCCACAGCCGGACATGCGCGGTGCATCGCGCCAGATGACACCCGTCGTGCCACCCCCGCACCTGCGTTCCGTGCTCCGCAGCCTCGCGACGGGCGTGACCGTGGTGACGACCGACACGCCGGAAGGACCGGCCGGCGTGTCGATCAACTCCTTCACCTCGGTCTCGCTCGAACCGCCCCTGGTCCTGTTCTGCATCAGCAGGACGTCACGGACCTGGCCGGCCATCGAGGCCGCGGGCCACTTCGCGGTGAGCATCCTCGGCAGCGGCCAGGAGCGGATCGCCCGCCAGTTCTGTGCCACCGGCGTGGACCGGTTCGCCGGCCAGCGGCTGACCACCGCCTGGACCGGTGCGCCCGTCCTCGCCGACGCCGCCGCCTACCTCGACTGCACCCTCGCGCGCGTCGTCGACGCCGGTGACCACCACATCGTCATCGGTGAAGTCGTCTCCGCGGGCGCCCTCGACGACCAGCGGCCGCTCGTCTTCGCACACAGCCGGTACGGAACCTGCTGACCTCGGCAAGTGCCGTACCCACCAAGCGGATTGGGCTGACTCGACCGTGCCGTCCCTCACTTTCCTCGCGTCCTTCAAGGAACATGCCGGGCGTGCGCCGACGGCCCCGGCGCTGATCACCTCCGCCGGAGTCGTCACGTACGGCGAACTGGCCGCGCAGGCCGCGGCGTTCGGGGAGGCGCTGCGTGACGCGCACGTCCCCGCCGACGCGCCGGTCTGTGTGTACGCGCCGACCTCGGCGGCGACCGTCGGGCTGGCCATCGCCTGCCTCGGCGACGACCGCCCGGTGCTGCTGCCGTCCGCGGAGCTGGGTGCGGACACCTTGGGCGAGCTCGTCGGCAGGGCAGGGGCGGAGTGGATTCTCGCGCCCGAACCCTCGGGTCGCGTGGGTGACGTAACAGCCCAGAAGGTGGCGGCACCGCCGGATCACGCCGTCAGGCCGGTCATCCCCGACGGTGTGGGTCTGATGCTCACCACCTCGGGGTCGACCGGTGTGCCCAAGATCGTCCCCCTTCCCCGCGACGGCGTGGAGGCGTTCATCGCCTGGGCCGCCCGGCGCTTCGGCATCGGCCCCGGCACCCCGGTGCTCAGTTACGCCCCGCTCAACTTCGACCTCTCCCTCCTGGAGGTGTGGACGACGCTGGCCGTGGGCGGCGGCGTCGTGCGCGTGGACGCCGACCGGGCCGGGGACGGCACCTATCTGCGGGATCTGATCGACACGCACGACGTCCGCCTTGTGCAGGGGGTGCCCATGCTCTACCGGCTGCTCCAGGATGCCGGGCCCACCGCGCCCGCACGCCTCACCGCCCCGCGCCACGTCCTGTTCACCGGCGACACGATGCCGCCGAAGGTGCTCGCCGCCATGCCGGAACTCTTCCCCGAGGCCCGCTTCTGCAATGTGTACGGCTGCACGGAGACCAACGACAGCTTCCTGTACGAGGCCGACCGTACGGCCATGAGCGCGGGGGAGCCGCTGGCGCTCGGCACTCCGCTGCCGGGCGTCGACGCGCTGGTCCTCGGTGCGGACGGGCTGCCGCTTTCCGGCGAGGGCACGGGTGAGCTCGTCGTGCGCACACCGTTCCAGGGCCGCGGCTACCTCGGCTCCGGCGCGGCCAAGGGCGGCTTCGTCACCCGTGACGACGCGGACGGTGTGCCGCGCGTGTACTTCGCGGGCGGTGACGTCGTGCACCGCGACGCCGACGGCTGCCTGACCCTCGTCGGCCGCAACGACTTCCAGGTGAAGGTGCGCGGCACGCGCGTCAACGTCCAGGAGGTGGAGCAGGTGCTGCTCGACCATCCGGACGTGGTGGAGGCCGGGGCCGTCGCCGTCCCGGACGACCTGGCCGGCCACAGGCTGCGCGCCTTCGTCCGCGCCGTCCCCGGCTCCGGCCTGGGTGTGCTGAAGCTGCGCCGGTACTGCGCGCAGCGGCTCACGCGGGCCGCCATCCCCGAAGACCTGCGCATCGAACGCGAGGCGCTGCCGCGGGGTGCGACGGGCAAGATCGACAGGGCCGCGCTGCGGCAGCTTCCGTAGCAAGGACTTTCCCTCAGTTCGCCCGCCCCGGCGGGTGAACTGGCATGTCCCGAACGGTGCATGACGGCGCGTCACATCTTATTTCTTTCTTGCCGAACGCCTTACCGGGCGCCAATTACGAGAGTAGGCTCCGAAATGACTGTTCACTAGCTATCGATGGATGGGTGTTGTGTCTACCTTCCTCTACAGGCTGGGCCGCCTGTCGTTCCGGCGGCGGAAACTGGTTGCACTCGTGTGGCTGGGGCTGCTCGTCGCCGCCATCACCGGCGCCGTCACCCTGTCCGGCCCGACCTCGGAGGAGTTCCGCGTCCCTGGTACGGAGTCGCAGAAGGCCAACGACCTGCTCGCCGAGCGCTTCCCGCAGGCAGCGGCGGACGGGGCCACGGCCCGCGTCGTCTTCGCCGCACCCAAGGGCGAGAAGCTCACGGACGGGCCGGAGGCCAGGGCCGCGATCGACGAGACCGTCGCCACCCTCAAGAGCGCCCCCCATGTCGCCAAGGTCGAGTACGCGAGCGATCTCGTCTCCAAGGACGGCCGCATCACCTTCGCGCAGGTCAGCTACAAGGTGCCGGCCGGTGACCTCACCGAGAAGGACAGGGACGCCCTCAAGGCGGCCCCTGACCCCGCGCGCGACGCGGGCCTCAAGGTCGAGATGGGCGGCGACGCGATCAAACCGCAGGGCAGCGGTCTGACCGAGATGATCGGTGTGGTGGTCGCCGCGGTGACCCTCATCATCGCCTTCGGCTCACTCGTCGCCGCCGGACTGCCCCTGCTCCTGGCCTTCGTGGGCCTCGGCATCAGCGTCTGCGGCATCTACGCGGCGACGGGCTTCATCGACCTGACCGAGGACGCCATGGTCCTCGCGATCATGATCGGCCTCGCGCTCGCCATCGACTACTCGCTCTTCGTGATGTTCCGCTACCGCCACGAGGTGCGTTCGGGACGGACACCGGAAGAGGCCATCGGGCACGCGGTCGGCACGGCGGGCACGGCCGTCGTGTTCGCGGGCCTCACCGTGATCATCGCCCTCTGCGGCCTCTCCGTGGTCCAACTGCCGCCGCTGACACAGATCGCGCTCTCCGCCGCGGTGTCCGTCGCCATCACCGTCTGCGTGGCCCTCACCCTGCTCCCGGCAGTCCTCGGCTTCGCGGGCAAGAGGGCCATCGCGGGGCGGCGCGCGGGAGCCCGCGCGAACAAGGCTGAGCAGAAGGCCGCCACGGGGAACACGGCCCAGGAGACCGCGCGGGACAAGGACCAAACCCTGCCGGGCGGCACCCTGTTCAGCTTTACGCCGCCCCTCGGCAAGCGCTTCGGCAACCTGATCGCCCGGCGCCCCCTGCCGATCCTCCTGGTGACCCTCGTCGGCCTCGCCGTCGTCGCCATCCCCGCGTTCTCCATGCGCCTGGGCCTGCCCGACGAGGGCACCGAACCCGCGCACACCACCCAGCGCGAGGCGTACGACCTGCTCAGCGACGGCTTCGGCCCCGGCTTCAACGGCCCGCTGCTCGTCGCCATCGACAGCCCCGAAGGCACCGACGCCAAGTCCGTCGCGGACCGGATGTACAAGGACGTCAAGGGACTCGAGCACGTCGCCGCCGTCGACCGGGCCGTCGTGAACGAGGCCGGCGACACCGCCCTGCTGACCGTGGTGCCGACCAGCGGCCCCACCACCGAGTCCACCAACGACCTCGTGAACGCCATCCGCGACAAGGGCAGCGCCGTCCAGGACGAGACCGGGGCGGACGTCGCGGTGACGGGCAAGACGGCTCTCAACATCGACATGTCCAAGAAGCTGTCGGACGCCCTCATGCCCTACCTGATCCTGGTGGTCGGACTCGCGTTCCTGCTCCTCATGATCGTGTTCCGGTCGGTCCTGATTCCGCTGACCGCGGCGCTCGGCTTCCTGCTCAGCGTCGGCGCCACCTTCGGCGCGGTCGTGGCCGTCTTCCAGTGGGGCTGGCTCACCGACGTCCTCGGCATGAGCTCCCTCGGCGTCACCGTCAACCTCCTGCCGATCTTCATGATCGGCGTCGTCTTCGGCCTCGCCATGGACTACCAGGTGTTCCTGGTGACCAGGATGCGCGAGGAGTACGTGCACGGGGCGGGCACCAAGGAATCCGTCGTCGCCGGATTCTCGTACAACGCCCGTGTGGTGACGGCCGCGGCGGTCATCATGATGAGCGTCTTCGGCGGCTTCACGCTTGCCGAGTCGACCATGGTCCAGGCCGTGGGGTACGCACTGGCGGCCGCCGTTTTCTTCGACGCGTTCGTCGTCCGCATGGCCATGCTGCCCGCCGTCATGTGCCTGCTCGGCCGCGCGGGCTGGTGGCTCCCCGGCCCGCTGCAGCGCCTGCTGCCGGACGTCGACGTCGAAGGCCGCGAGCTGCGCAAGCTGGAGCAGCCGCCACAGCAGCCCGTGCACGCCGAGCCCGCGGTCACCTCACCGGGCGGCGGACGCGAATAACCGCACCGCCCCCACCTTGTCGGCGCCCGCCCCACATCCCCCGGGGGCGGGCGCTTTTCATGCCCTCCCCCTAAAGAAAAGGGCCGCCAATTAGGGGCGCGGGCCCACCTGTTAGGGGCGCTTGACGCTCTGTTAGGGGCTGACGGCCCCAAGTCGCCATCCTACGATCAAGGCGTTGTCGAATAAGGGCCGTGCGCCTCCGATCCCGGGAATGGAAGCAGGTTTTATGAACGCGGATTTCGACGTCCTGATCGTGGGCGGCGGACCGGCCGGTTCTTCGGCCGCCGCCTACCTCGCCAAGGCCGGTCTTTCGGTGGCCGTGATCGAGGGCGAGAACTTCCCGCGCCCGCACGTGGGGGAGTCCCTGGTGCCGGCGACCACGGCGGTGCTCCTGGAGACCGGCGCGATGCCCGAGGTCGAGCGCGCCGGATTCCCCCGCAAGTACGGGGCAGCCTGGACGACGGCCGAGGACCGCGAGATCCCCGCCAACGGCTTCACCGGAATGTCGTACGACTGGACCGCCCAGGTCAGGTTCGGTGAGCGCGCCCAGCCCGGTGTGGACCGCGAGTACACCTTCCACGTCGACCGCGGGAAGTTCGACCTCATCCTGCTCAAGAACGCCGAGAGCCTCGGCGCCAAGGTGTTCCAGGGCATGCGCGTCACCCGCGCCGACTTCGACGACCCCGACGGCGTCAGCGTCATGTGCCGTGCGGGCGGCAAGGAATTCCCGATGACCGGCCGCATGCTGATCGACGCCACCGGCCGGCAGACGCTGCTCGGCCGTCAGCTAAAGCTGAAGGAACCCGACCCCATCTTCGACCAGTACGCGGTGCACGCGTGGTTCGAGGGCGTGGACCGCAAGGCACTCGCCATCGACCCCGAGGAGATCGACCACATCTTCGTGCACTTCCTGCCGATCAATGACTCGTGGGTCTGGCAGATCCCCATCACCGACAGCGTCACCAGCTTCGGTGTCGTCACCCAGAAGAACCGCTTCAAGGAAGCGAACACCGACCGGGAGAAGTTCTTCTGGGACTGCGTGAAATCACGCCCCGACCTGTACGAGGAACTCCAGAAAGCCGAGCGAATTCGCCCGCTCAAGACCGAGGGCGACTACAGCTATCACCTGAAGCAGATCTGTGGCGACCGCTTCGTGATGATCGGCGACGCCGCCCGCTTCGTCGACCCCATCTTCTCCAGCGGCGTGAGCATCGCCCTCAACACCGCGCGCCTGGCGTCGAAGGACATCATCGCGGCCTTCGAGGCCGGCGACTTCTCCCACGAGCGCTTCCGTCAGTACGAGAAGGCGCAGCGCCAAGGCGCCCAGAACTGGTACGACTTCATCTCCATCTACTACCGCCTCAACGTCCTGTTCGCCGCCTTCGTGCAGGACCCGCGCTACCGCATCGGCGTCCTCAAGCTGCTGCAGGGCGACATGTGGGAGGAGGACCCGCAGATCCTGCGGGAGATGCGGGAGTTCGTCGCCACCGTGGAGAACGACCCCACCCACCTGTGGCACCCCTACCTGGGCAGCCTCCGCGCCTCGGCTCCGACCATCTGAGCATGCTGATCGCATCCGGCCTCGTGGCACCGCTCGGCCAGCACCAACTCGTGGTGCTCCTGCTCCAGGTGAGCCTCCTGCTCCTGCTCGCCCTGGCGCTCGGCCGCCTCGCCCGCCGTCTGGGCATGCCGTCCATCGTGGGCGAGCTCTGCGCGGGAGTGCTCGTCGGCCCCTCGGTGCTGCACCAGCTCTGGCCGGATCTGTCCGGATGGCTGTTCCCGGCCGACGTGAACCAGGCCCATCTCCTCGACGCGTTCGCGCAGTTGGGCCTGGTCCTGCTCGTCGGGCTCACCGGCATCGAGCTGGACTTCGGGGTGGTGCGGCGGCGGGGCAGAGTGGCCGCGCAGATCAGCGCGGCCGGCTTCCTCGTCCCGCTCGGCCTCGGTGTCCTGGTCGGCTACTTTCTGCCCGGCGAGCTCATGCCGGACTCCACCGACCGCACGGTCTTCGCGCTCTTCCTCGGCGTGGCCATGAGCGTCAGCGCCATCCCCGTCATCGCCAAGACGCTGTTCGACATGAAGCTCCTGCACCGCAACGTCGGGCAGCTGATCCTGGCGGCGGGGGTGGTCGACGACGTCGCCGGCTGGATCATGCTCTCCGTGGTGTCCGCGATGGCCACCACCGGGCTCGCCGTGGGTGACTTGGGCCTTCCCCTGACCTTCCTGACCCTGGTCATCGCCTTCGCCGCCACCATCGGCAGACCCGTCGTACGGAAGTTCCTCACCCTGCTCGGCAGGGGACAGGAGCCGGGCGTCAGGGCCGCCGGAGTCGTCGTGGCCATCCTGCTCGCCGCGTCCGCCACCCACGCGATGGGCCTGGAGGCGGTGTTCGGGGCGTTCGTCTGCGGCATCCTGATCCGCTCCAGCGGAGCCGTGGACGGGGTCGCGCTCGCGCCCCTGCGGACGGTGGTCCTCTCGGTGCTCGCCCCCGTCTTCTTCGCCACGGCCGGCCTGCGCATGGACCTGTCCGCCCTCGCCGACCCCACGGTCCTCCTGTCGGCGCTCGTGGTCCTCTTCGTGGCCGTCGCCGGAAAGTTCGCGGGCGCGCTGATCGGCTCGCTCGCGGGCCGGCTCAGCCGCTGGGAGGCGATCGGGATCGGGGCGGGCATGAACGCGCGCGGCGTCATCGAGGTGATCGTCGCGATGGCGGGCCTGCGGCTCGGCGTCCTGACCGAGGAGGTCTACACGATCGTCGTCCTGGTGGCCATCGTGACCTCCCTGATGGCACCGCCCCTCCTGCGGCTGGCCATGGGCCACGTGGAACACACGGCGGAGGAACGCCTCCGGCAAGGAGACATGACCCCGGTCCCCACCCGCGAGGAGGCACCCTGACCGTGACCTCGGGCCCCTGACCGCAGCCCCGGCTCCCTGACCGCAGCCCCGGCCCCCTGACCTCCATGTCGGATTCTCGCCAGCCACCTCCACCCCCATGCCCGATCCTTGAGGCATGACCACGAGTTCTCCGCCGCTCCCCTCGATGCATTCCGACGCCGAGCGCTGCGTACGTGCGGTGCAGTCGAAGGACGCCCGGTTCGACGGCTGGTTCTACACCGCCGTGACCACCACCCGTATCTACTGCCGTCCCAGCTGCCCCGTGGTCCCCCCGAAGCCCGAGAACATGAGCTTCTATCCGAGCGCGGCAGCCTGCCAGCAGGCGGGATTCCGGGCCTGCAAGCGGTGCAGGCCGGACAGCAGCCCCGGCTCCCCCGAGTGGAACCAGCGCGCCGACCTCGTGGCCCGCGCGATGCGGCTCATCGGTGACGGCGTGGTGGACCGCGAGGGCGTCCCGGGCCTCGCGGTACGCCTCGGCTACAGCACCCGCCAGGTGGAACGCCAGCTCCTCGCGGAACTCGGCGCGGGCCCCCTCGCCCTGGCCAGGGCCCAGCGCGCCCAGACCGCCCGGCTGCTCATCGAGACGACAACCCTGCCCATGGCGGAGATCGCCTTCGCGGCCGGCTTCGCCTCGATCCGCACCTTCAACGACACCGTCCGCGAGGTCTTCGCCCTCGCCCCGGGCGAGCTGAGGGACCGCGCCCCGAAGGCCGTGAACAGGGTCAGCGCCCCCGGCGCGCTCTCGCTCCGCCTCCCCTTCCGCGCCCCGCTCAACCCCGACAACCTCTTCGGCCACCTCATCGCCACCGCCGTACCCGGCGTCGAGGAGTGGCGCGACGGCGCGTACCGCCGCACGCTCCGCCTCCCGTACGGCCACGGCGTCGTCGCCCTCACCCCAGCCCCGGACCACATCGCCTGCCGCCTCAGCCTCACCGACATGCGCGACCTCACGATCGCCATCAGCCGCTGCCGCCGCATGCTCGACCTGGACGCGGACCCGGTCGCGGTGGACGCCCAACTGAGCGCCGACCCGCAGCTCGCACCCCTGGTGGCCAAGGCCCCGGGGCGCCGGGTGCCGCGCACGGTCGACGAGGCGGAGTTCGCCGTACGCGCGGTCCTGGGCCAGCAGGTGTCCACCGCCGCCGCCCGCACCCACGCCGCCCGCCTGGTCACCGCGCACGGCGAGCCGGTCGACGACCCCGAGGGCGGTCTCACTCACCTCTTCCCCGCGCCGGGAGCCCTGGCCGCGCTCGACCCGGAGGCACTCGCGCTGCCGCGCAGCCGCCGCACCACCCTGACCACGCTCGTACGCCACCTCGCCGACGGATCACTGCGGCTCGGCGTGGAGAGCGGCTGGGAGGAGGCCCGCGCCCGGCTCACCGAACTGCCCGGCTTCGGCCCCTGGACCATCGAGGTCATCGCCATGCGGGCACTGGGCGACCCCGACGCGTTCCTCCCCACCGACCTGGGAATCCGCCGCGCGGCACAGGAGCTGGGCCTCCCGCACACCCCGGCCGCCCTGACCGCGCGGGCCGCGGCCTGGCGCCCGTGGCGGGCGTACGCGGTCCAGTACCTGTGGGCCACCGACGCGCACCCCATCAACCACATCCCGGCCTGAGCGCCGGTTCGAGAGGAACAGCCCCGTGCACCGTCAGCACACAGTCATCGACAGCCCCTACGGCCCCCTGACCCTCGTGGCCACCGACGGGGTCCTCAGCGGCCTCTACATGACAGAGCAGCGGCACCGCCCGCCCGAGGAGACCTTCGGCGACCGTGACGCGGGCCCGTTCGGCGAGACGACCAGCCAGTTGGAGGCGTACTTCGAGGGCGAGTTGAAGGAGTTCGACCTGCCCATGCGCCTGGACGGCACGCCGTTCCAGCGCACCGTCTGGCAGCAGCTCCAACTGATCCCGTACGGCGAGACCCGTACGTACGGCGAACTCGCGGCCCTCCTTGGCAAGCCCAACGCCTCGCGCGCCGTCGGCCTCGCCAACGGCAAGAACCCCATCGGCGTCATCGTGCCCTGCCACCGGGTGATCGGCACGGGCGGCTCCCTGACCGGCTACGGCGGTGGACTCGACCGCAAGCAGCGGCTGCTGGCCTTCGAGGGCGCGACCACACCACGCAAGGAGGACGCCCTCTTCTGACTCCGACCTCCGGCTCTCCGGTTCAGCCGACCCGCACGCCGTTCTCCAGCTCCACGGTCCCCGTCCCGGCATCGAGTGCCGCGAGTGCGGCTTCGACCCGCAGCCCCAACTCGTGCGGCAGGAAACGCGGCAGCTCCTCGCGGGCCACCAGACGCCAGGAGAGCAGCTCGTCCTCCTGAAGCCTGATCGACTTCAGCCGGTCGTCGTCGAGCACCCCGCCGTCGTACAGATAGGCGACCAGCGGGGGACGTGCGACACCCGGCACCCAGTCCACCGCGAGCAGCGCGCCAAGAGCGACGTCCAGGCCGATCTCCTCCGCGGTCTCGCGGCGCGCGCCCTGCCGCGGTGTCTCACCCTCGTCGGACTCGACGGTGCCGCCGGGCAGGGCCCACCCGTCACGGTAGTTGGGCTCGACGAGCAGCACCCGCCCCTCCGAGTCCCTGAAGAGCGCGGCGGCCCCGGCGATGATGCGGGGCAGGCCCGCGATGTACGTGGCGTAATCCTGAATGGTCACGTGAAAAGGGTAGAGGCGGCGCAGGTCCGGCCCCCGCGTTGGCGCGCCCCGCTGCCGCTCCCTGCCTCTACTCCTGCACCAACTCCACGGTACGCGCGGCCAGTTCACTGATCCGCGCCCCGTCGAAGCCGAACACCGCACTGCGCACCCGGTCCTCCAGGGGGTCTCGCCACTGCGCCGGGATGGCCTTGGCCCCGCACAGCACACCCGCGACGGACCCGGCGGTCGCGCCGTTCGAGTCGGTGTCGAGGCCGCCGCGCACCGTGAGGGCGATGGTGCGGGTGAAGTCGCCGTCGCCGTAGAGGAGCCCGGCGGCCAGGACGGCCGAGTTGGGCACGGCGTGGATCCAGCCGAGTCCGGTGGTCTCCGACTCGGTGGTGGCGAGGGTCTCCTCCCAGCTCAGCCCGGCCTCGTGGAGCGTGACGACCCGGCGCACCGTACGGGCCAGCCGGCAGCTGGAGGGGATCACGCCGAACGCCGCGTCCAGGGCGGCGCGCGCGGTGGCGGCCGAAAACGCCGCCGAGACGAGCGCCGCAGCCCACATCGCCCCGTAGACCCCGTTGCCGGTGTGCGAGAGCACCGCGTCGCGGCGGGCGAGGGAGGCCGCGCGGCGCGGGGCGCCCGGGTTCGTCCAGCCGAAGATGTCGGCACGGATCAGGGCGCCGATCCACTCCTGGCAGGCGTTCTCGTACGTCGCGGTGAGCGGCGGCTTGAGCCCGTTGGTCAGATTCCGGTACGCGGCGCGCTCCGCGGTGAACGTCTGCAGATAGGGCAGGCGCAGCAGCCACAGCTCGCCGACCTGTTCGGTGCTGAACGTGAACCCGTGCGTCTCCAGGAGATGCAGTCCGAGGATCGCGTAGTCGATGTCGTCGTCACGGCAGCTGCCGTGCACCTTGCCGCGCACGCACTGCTGCCACTCGGGCCGCAGCTGGAACTCCTCGACCCAGGAGGGGGGTTCGGGCAGATAGTCGGTGAGCGGCAGCGCGTCGGCCTGCCGCAGATAGCGCTCGATGCGCTCGCGCGTCCAGTAGTCGCCCCGCTCGATGGGTTTGCCGAGCATGTTGCCCGCGATCCGCCCGATCCAGCCGCCGAGAACACGGTCGGCGAGTTCCGTATGTGCTGGGGTCATGCGTCCGGTGTACCGAATCCGGGGCGGTCGCGCGCGGTCAACGTGACGGGTTCGGCGCGGAGGGTGACACGTTTGTCTGGTTCTCGAAGTCGGCCGAGCCGCGTGATCGATCATTCCTGCGAGCTCATCGCACCACTATCACCCCACTTACGCGGATTTAAGGGAGGGGTTCGGGGCTCCGATATGCGGACGGCCATGGGCAGGCGGCCCCTCCTCCGGTTATGGTCGCTGCGGCGCGACTGCCTTGACGCGAGCAAGGCCCGGAAAGCAAGGGGATGCAAGGTGGCGGACGCTGCTGGGACGGCGGGGCATGTGCTCATCGCCGCGGACAAGTTCAAGGGCTCACTCACGGCCGTGCAGGTCGCGGAGCGGGTGACGGCCGGGCTCCGCCGGGTCGCCCCGCGGGTGGAGGTCGAGGCCCTGCCGGTGGCGGACGGCGGCGACGGCACGGTCGCCGCGGCGGTCGCGGCCGGTTTCGAGCGCCGTGAGGTACGGGTGACGGGGCCGCTCGGCGACGAGGTCACCGCGGCGTACGCGCTGCGGGACGGCACCGCGGTGGTGGAGATGGCGGAGGCGTCCGGCCTCCAGCTGCTGCCCGAGGGTGTCTTCGCACCGCTCACGTCCACGACGTACGGCTCCGGGGAACTGCTGCGGGCCGCGCTCGACGCGGGCGCGCGGACCATCGTCTTCGGCGTCGGGGGCAGCGCGACCACGGACGGCGGGGCCGGCATGCTGGCCGCGCTGGGCGCGGTCTTCCTGGACGCGGCAGGGGCGCCGGTGGCGCCGGGGGGCGGCCCGCTCGCCACGCTGGCCTCGGCGGATCTCTCGGGGCTCGACAAGCGCTTCGCCTCGGTCGACCTGGTCCTCGCCAGCGACGTGGACAACCCGCTGACCGGCCCAAAGGGCGCTTCGGCGGTGTACGGCCCGCAGAAGGGGGCCACGCCGGAGGACGTCGCCGAGCTGGACGCGGCCCTCGCGCACTTCGCGCAGGTGCTGGCCGAATCGGTGGGTTCCGCCGCCCTTGAGCACGCGGAGTCCCCGGGAGCGGGCGCGGCCGGCGGCATCGGCTACGGGGCCCTGGTCGGGCTCGGCGCGAGCTTCCGCCCCGGGATCGAGGTCATGCTGGACGTCCTCGGCTTCGCGCCGGCGCTTGCGCGGGCCTCGCTGGTGATCACGGGGGAGGGGTCTCTGGACGAGCAGACCCTCCACGGCAAGGCCCCCGCGGGCGTCGCGGCGGCGGCTCGCGCGGCGGGCGTCGAGGTGGTGGCGGTCTGCGGCCGTCTCGCCCTTCCGGCGGAGGCCCTGGGCAAGTCAGGCATCCGCCGCGCCTACGCCCTCACCGACGTGGAGCCGGACGTGGCCCGCTGCATTGCCGAGGCGGGGCCCATCCTGGAAACGGTGGCGGAGGGAATCGCCCGCGATTTCCTGAGCTAGGGGGTTTTGCTGGGGCGGTGTCTCGCCGGGGGCGCGGTGGGGGTTATTCGCGCAGTTCCCCGCGCCCCTGAGGGCCCTGAGGGGGCTGTGCGGTGGTCCTTCACCTGCGGCCGGTGGGGGCTTGTCGCGCAGTTCCCCGCGCCCCTTACGGGGCCCGAGTGGTGGTCGCGTACACCTGAGGCCGGTGGGGGTTGCCCGCGCAGTTCCCCGCGCCCCTGACGGGGCCGGTGGGCGTTGCTCGCGTCGTTCCCCGCCCGCCTTGCGGGGCCCGGGGGTTTTCAGCCCGTCCGGCGTTTGAGGACGAGCTCGGCGGAGCCGGTGATTTTTGGCGCGCGCCCCCGGGCCACGGGGCGAGGCAAATTCGCTCTAGCCCGGCGCCAGCCGATACGCGTCGAGGGCCAGTGTCATCTCCATCAGGTCCCTGGGGCGGGCCAGTGACCGCGAGGTCAGCTGTTCCAGGCGCCGCAGGCGGTTGAACACCGTGTTCCGGTGGCAGTAGAGCCGCCCCGCGGCCCGCCCGGCGGAACCCTCGCACAGCAGCCACGCGTCAAGCGTCTCCAGGAGCACCGCCCTGTCCGCCGGTTCCAGCGCCAGCACCTCCCCGAACACGTCCGAAACAAGGCGCCCCGCCAGCTCCGGCTGGCTCACCACGAGCGCCGTCGGCATCCGCTGGTCCAGCCGTACGATCCCGGTCGCGTCCGGCGGACACGTACGCAGCGCCAGCTCGGCGAGCCGCCGCGCATGGCCGAGTTCGGAGAGCCCCGCCACCACGGGGCTGATGCCACCGGGCCCGGGGCACCGCCCGTCGAGCGCCGCGGCCAGCTCGTCCAGGCCCTCCTCCGCGCCGAGCGCCACCACCCCCACCTCCCGGTCCGTCCGCATCCGCCAGACGAAACGGAACCCGGCCCGCTGGATCTGCCGGTGGAACGCGGCCCGCCCGTCCCGCCGCTCGGCGCGCAGCACCACCACCGCGTACGGCCCGCGCTCCGGCAGATCGAGCCCCGCGGCCACCTGCGAGGCGAGGCCGGGAGCGGCCTGACCCTCCAGGAGCGCGTCAAGCAGCGCCTGCAACTGCTCGTCGGTACGGCGCCGAAGCTCCGCCTCCGCCGCCCGGTACGCCTCGGACGCGGCAGCCGCCTGCGCGTCGACCGCCGCCCACACCATCGTCGCCGACCGCATCAGGACCACGAGCTTCTCCGGGTCCTGCCCCACGGAGCCTTCGAGCAGCGAGTCCCAGACCAGATAGCCCGCGTTGCGGTACGAGTGCACCACCAGGTCCAGCGGCAGCCCCTGCTGGGCCCGGCGTCTGCCTGCCTCCTCCGCGTACTCCAGATCGCGGCGCGGCGACGCGCGCGGCGCGGTGATCGTCTCGATGCCGATGCGCATCGCGTCCTCCGCCTCCCGCCACTGCTGGTCGTACGGCAGCACCCGCGCGTACACGGGCGAGTGCTCGAAGAGCTGCCGCAGGTGTTCGTCCACCAGCTCGGGGATGCGGGGCTTGAGCGCCACGCACGCCTCCTCGAGCACCTTCCAGTCGTGACCCGTCCGAGGCCTGCGTCCGCTCATGGCTTCCTACCCCCGTCACCGCTGCCCGCCGTGCCCTGGTGCTGGGGAGGATGCCACCGCTCGGCCACCCCTGGCAGGCCCCTGACACGGGGTGTTGTGCCCGTGCACAACCGGCGGCCGGTCCCGCTGGTCACCCGCAGCGATTCGGACACAGGACGTGGACGGGCGGGCGCGGCGGTGCTGGGCTGAGCGCCACGCGGAGGGCCGAGCGGCACGGACGGCCGAGCGACACGAACAGGGCAGGCAGAGGACAGGGGGTCCCAGGTGGGTGGTTCCGGACTGGTCGTAGAGGACGCGTCGGTCGGATACGGACCGGTACGCGCGCTGCGCCAGGTGTCGCTCGAAGTACCGGACGGCGCCGTGGTCGCCGTGCTCGGCGGCAACGGCGCGGGCAAGTCGACGCTCCTGCGCGCCATTTCACGCACCCTCGCCTTTCACCGGGGGGCGCTCACCACCGGCTCCATCCACTTCGGCGGGCGGCGCATCGACCATCTGCACGCGGACCGGGTGGTCGCCGCGGGAGTCTCACAAGTGCCGGAAGGCAGAAGGGTGTTCGCCCGCATGACCGTCGCCGACAACCTCCGGTCGGGCGCGCTCGGGTCCACCGGAAGCCGGGCCGCGAAGGCCAGGGCCCTGGAGCGCGTCCATGAACTCTTCCCCGTGCTCGCCGAGCGCGCGGGCCAGCGGGCCGGGCTCCTGTCGGGCGGCGAGCAGCAGATGCTCGCCGTGGGCAGGGCGCTGATGGCCTCACCGAAGCTGCTGCTCCTGGACGAACCCTCCCTGGGGCTGGCCCCGTTGATGGCGGCACGCATCGCCGACACCATCCAGGAGATCAACGGCCAGGGCACCGCGGTCCTCCTCGTCGAACAGAACGCCGCGCTGGCACTGCGCCTCGCATCACGGGCGTACGTCCTGGACGTCGGCGAAGTGGCACTCGCGGGACCCGCGGACGAGCTGGCCGCGTCCGACGAGGTACGCCGCCGCTACCTGGGCGTGGTCGACGAGACCGCCGCGGCCGACGCCTCGCGCGGCGTCAGCGCGCTGCCGGTCCTCAACCGATGGGCGGGCCGACGATGACCGAGGACCACCCGGCCACGCAGCCGGCACCGCCGGACGACGTCCCCGCCCTGGAGGTGCGGGATCTGACCGTCCGCTTCGCGGGCCTCACCGCCCTCGACGCCATCAGTTTCACCGTCAGGCCAGGCACCGTGCACGCCGTCATCGGCCCCAACGGCGCGGGGAAGTCCACCTGCTTCAACGTCCTGTCCGGCGTGTACCGCGCCACCAGCGGCAGTGTCCACTTCGGTGAGCACGACCTGACGACGATGCCTCCGCACCGCATCGCCGACCTCGGCGTCGCGAGGATCTTCCAGAACCTCGCCCTGCCGCCGCGCGCGACGGTCGCCGACAGCCTGATGCTCGGCCGCCACCGGCTGACCCGCACCGGATTCCTGGCCGCGGGCCTGCGCCTCCCCTCGGCGGCACGCGAGGAGCGCGGTCACCGCGAACGGGTGCGGGAGATCGCCGCGTTCGTCGGCATCGAACAACAACTGCACGCCCCGGCGGGCTCCTTGCCGTACGGCCAGCAGAAACTCGCGGAACTGGCCCGCGCCTTGTGCATGGAGCCCCGGCTGCTCCTGCTCGACGAGCCCGTCGCGGGCATGACCGCGGACGAGCGGCAACGCACGGCCGCCGTCATCGCGGGCGTCCGCGACAGCCTCGGAATCTCGATCGTCCTGGTGGAACACGACATGGGGGTGGTGATGCGGCTCGCGGACGCGGTGACCGTACTTGACTTCGGCCGGCGCATAGCGGACGGCGCCCCGGCGGCCGTACAGAACGACCCCGCGGTCGTGCGCGCCTACCTGGGGGAGGGGGCAACCTCGTGAACACCTTCGTCGAGCTTCTCCTCAACGGCCTCTCGATGGGGTCCGTCTACGCCCTCATCGCACTCGGCTTCGTCGTCATCTTCCGGGCCACCGAGGTCGTGAACTTCGCGCACGCCTCGCTGCTCCTGGCCGGCGGCTACTTCATCGCGTCCCTCCACGACGACATCGGCTTCTGGCCCGCGGTGCTCGTCGGCATCGCCGGGGCCGCCGTCGTCGGCGCCGCCATCGAGTTCCTCGTCATGCGGCGGTACCGAGGATCGGACCACAGCGTCCTCGCCATCGTCACGATCGGCGTCGACATCCTGCTCACCACCGAACTCACCCGCCGCCTCGGCACCGACGTGCTCGCCCTCGGCGACCCCTGGGGCGACTCGGTGCTCACCATCGGGTCGGTCTCCATCGCCCACACGCGCATCGCCGCGTTCGTCGCCGCCGCGCTCCTGATCACCACGTTCCTGCTCGCCTTCCGCTACACCTCCTGGGGCGTGGCGATGCGGGCCGCCGCCGAGAGCCCGGAGACCGCCGCCCTGATGGGCGTGCGCCTGGGCCGGGTCTCGCTCGGCGCGTGGGCGGTGGCGGGCGGCCTCGCCGCGGTGGCGGCGCTCTTCCTCACCGTCTTCCCGACGCCGGGGCTCGAACGGGCCACTTCCCTGGCCGCGCTGAAGGCGTTCCCCGCCGCGATCCTCGGCGGCCTCGACTCGACCACCGGCGCGCTCGTCGGCGGGCTCGTCGTCGGGGTCACCGAGTCCCTCGCCACCGGGTACCAGAGCGAACTGACCTTCCTGGGACGGGGTCTCGGCGACCTCGCGCCCTATCTCGTGATGACCGTCATCCTCCTCATCCGGCCGGCCGGACTCTTCGGCACGAAGGAGCTCGCCCGTGTCTGAAGTCCTGGCCCGTGGACGGGAGCTGCGCTCCCGAGGCCGTACGAGGCTGACCCGCCCCCGCGTGTATCTGTGGATCGCGGGCGCCGTGATCCTGCTCGCCCTGCCCTTCTACCTCGACCGCTTCTGGCTCCAGGCCGGCCTGTTCGCCATGGCCGCGGCGATCGGCGCGATCGGCCTGAACCTCCTCACCGGCGCGACCGGCCAGCTCTCCATGGGGCACGCCTTCTTCCTCGCGATCGGCGCGTACGGCTACTGCGTCTTCGCCGGGGACGGCGAGGACGGCCTGACCGGACTTGGCCTGCCCACCTGGATCGCCGCCACCCTGGCCGTCGTCGTCGCGGGGATCGCGGGCGGGCTCTTCAGCCCCATCGCGGGACGCCTGCGCGGCGCCTACCTCGGCATCGCGACCCTCGCGCTGATCTTCATCGGGCAGCACGTGCTGTTCAACGCGCACGATCTGACGGGCGGCTCCAACGGACGCGACGTGCCGCCCCTGAGCGTCTTCGGCATCACCTTCGACGACAGCGAGCTCGTCGTGGCGGCCGTGCCGTTCGGGGCCTCGGAGAAGCTCTGGTACGCGGGCCTCGTCCTCCTCGTCGGCTGCGGGCTCTTCGCCCGCGGTGTGCTGCGCGGACGCCCCGGACGTGCCATGAACGCCATCCGCGACCACCGCATCGCCGCGGGCGTGATCGGGGTGCCGGTCGCCCGGTACCGCGCCGGGGTCTTCGTCCTCTCGTCGATGTACGCGGGCCTCGCGGGCGTCCTGCTCGCCCTTGTCTTCCAGCGCACCGTGCCGGACTACTTCGGCATGACGCTGTCCCTCGAATACCTCGCCATGATCGTCATCGGCGGCCTCGGCTCGGTCGCGGGCGCGGTGGCCGGTGCCGCCGTGGTGTCCCTGCTGCCGCAGCTCCTGACCCGGTACAGCGACGCGCTGCCCCTGGTCACGGCCCCCGGCGGTGGCGGGATCACACCGGGCGAGGCATCCCGGTATCTGTACGGCGCCGCCGTCGTGGCGGTGGTGCTGTTCCTGCCCGGCGGCCTGGCCAGCATTGCCGCCCGGCGCTCCAGGCCGACGTCAGGCCACACTCCAGGGGAGGAACGATGAGTTCACGCAGGTTCAAGAGGGCCACCGCGACGGCGACGGCGTTCGCCGCACTGCTCGCGGTGGCGGGTTGCAGCTCCAAGGCGGGGGACGACGAGGGCGACAAGGAGGGCGCGGGCGGGGTCAAGTCCGGTGTCGGTGTCTCCGCCAAGGAGATCGAGCTCGGTGTGCTCACCGACATGACGGGTGTGTACGCGACCCTCGGCAAGAGCGTCACGCAGGCCCAGCAGCTCTACGTCAAGCAGACCAACGCCGACGGCGGCATCTGCGGCCGCAAGCTCAAGCTGACGGTCCGCGACCACGGCTACGACCCGCAGAAGGCGGTCGCCGCCTACACCGAGCTGGAGCCGGAGGTCCTCGGCTTCGCCCAGTTCATCGGCTCCCCGTTCGTCGCCGCGGTCAAGCAGCGGATCGACAAGGACAAGAGCCTCGTGCTCCCGCAGGCCTGGTCGGCGAACCTCCTGGGCAGCCCGTACGTGCGGGTCGTGGGCTCGACGTACGACCTGGAGACGATCAACGCGATCGACTTCCTGATGAAGGAGAAGGGCCTCAAGAAGGGCGACAAGCTCGGTCACGTCTACTTCGAGGGCGACTACGGCGAGAACGCCCTGGCGGGCTCGCAGTACATGGCGAAGAAGTCGGGCCTGACCGTCGTGGAGCAGAAGATCAAGGCGACCGACAACGACATGACGGCGCAGGTCGCGGCCCTGAAGAAGGCCGGGGTGAAGGCCGTGGTGATCAGCGCGGGTCCGCGGCAGGCGGCCTCGCTCGTGGGTGTCGCGGCGGCCGGCAAGTTCAACGTCCCGATCATCGGCAACAACTCGGCTTTCGCGCCCCAGCTCCTGGGCACGCAGGCGGGCCCGGCCCTGGCGAAGAACTACTACGTTGCCTCACCGACCCTCCCGATCGGCGCGGACACCCCCGCGGCGAAGAAGCTGGTCAGCGACTACAAGGCGGCCTACCCCAAGGACTCCCTGGACAACGGCGTGACGGCCGGCTGGACCGCGGCGTCCATCTTCGGGGAGGCCCTCAAGAAGGCCTGCGAGAGCAAGGACCTCACCCGTGAGGGCGTCGACAAGGCCCTTTTGACCATCGACTCCTACGACACGGGCTTCGGCGTCACCCAGAACTTCAGCGACCCCAAGGCGCCCTCCTCGAAGGAGAGCGTGATCCTGCGCCCCGACAAGGGCGTGACGGGCGGCATGAAGGTGGTCCGCGAGCCGGGCGCCGCCGACGCGACGCAGGGCTTCACCGCGGGGGGCTGAGGGGTTTCAGCCCGTCCGGCGCTTGAGAACGAGCCCGGAGGACGATAGACGGCACGTAAGAGGGGCCCGAACCAATAGGTTCGGGCCCCTCTTACACCGTTCAAGCGCCGCTACGGCAACTGCGCCGCACGCGCCTCACGCCGGTTGTCCCGGAAGTTGTTCACCCGGCGGGCTGTGGCGAACAGCGGGATGACCGCGCCGAGCACCAGCTGCAGCGCGCAGCCGGTCTGCAACAGGAGCTGGCCGCCCGGTGCCTCGAAGGCCCAGGCCGCGAGCAGCCCCATGGCCGCGACGATCCACGCGAGCATCGCCACCGCGAGCGGACCCCGCGGCTTCGGGTACTCGACCCGGCTGACCATGAGCCACGCCGTGCCGATGATCGCCAGGAGCGTCGCCACGAAGGGCAGCTCCAGGAGCACGATCGAGACGACCGTGAGCGCGCCGAACGGCGAGGGCATGCCCTGGAAGGTGCCGTCCTTCACGGTCACGCAGCTGAACCGCGCAAGCCGCAGCACCACCGCCAACAGCACGACGATCGCTCCGACCGCGGCCACTCTCTGGTGCGCGTCGTCGGCGACCATGCCGTAGACGAGCACGAAGTACGCGGGGGCCAGACCGAAGCTGATCAGGTCCGACAGGTTGTCGAGCTCGGCGCCCATCGGCGAGGACCGCAGCTTGCGCGCCACGAGCCCGTCGAAGAGGTCAAAGACGGCCGCGCAGAGCATCAGGATCACGGCGGTGGCGGCGGAGTGCCGGGCCATGCCGCTCTCGTTGCTGCCCTGCAGGTGCGGGATGAGGATGCCGGTGGTGGTGAAGTACACCGCCATGAATCCGCACGTGGCGTTACCGAGGGTGAGGGTGTCCGCTATCGAGAGGCGGAGTGAGAGAGGCATCTCCTCGTCGGCCTCATCCTCGGCCGCCTCGGGCACCCAGCCCGCTTGTGTCTCAGGATCAACCACGGTCAATTCGAGTCACCCCAGCCACGGTCTTCTGACCGACCTCGACGTCCGTCTCGACACCCTCGGGGAGGTAGATGTCGACGCGGGAGCCGAAGCGGATCAGGCCGATCCGTTCACCCTGCTCGACCTTCGTGCCCTGGGGCACGTAAGGAACGATGCGCCGCGCGACCGCGCCCGCGATCTGGATCATCTCGATGTCACCGAGCTCGGTGTCGAAGTGCCAGACAACGCGCTCGTTGTTCTCGCTCTCCTTGTTGAACGCCGGGACGAACCCGCCGGGGATGTGCTCCACGGACGTCACCGTGCCCGCCAGGGGCGCGCGGTTGACGTGGACGTTCAGCGGGCTCATGAAGATCGCGACGCGGGTGCGTCCGTCCTTCCACGGCATGATGCTCTGCACCACACCGTCGGCCGGGGAGATGACCCGGCCCTGGGCGATGTCGCGCTCGGGGTCGCGGAAGAACCACAGCATGCCCGCCGCCAGGGCGGTGGCGGGCACGGCTACGGCCGCGGCGCCCTTGGAGCGACGCGCACGCACCAGGCTGAGTGCCGCGGTGGCGACAGTCGGCAGGAGCCACGGCGATGCTCCGCGCGCAAGGCGTACGCCAGCGAGGCTGTCGCGTGGTGCAGAGGTTTGGCTGTGGGGCATGGATGACCTTCGTAGCGGATGATGCCGCGCAGTGAACGGGGGACGGCGGCTTTTTCCGGATGGTATCGGTTGCGAGCCACAACTGGGCAAGCCAGGAAGCGGAGTCGACGGCCGAAGAGTGCTGACAGGGTGTGACCTTCTTCTCGAAGAAACCGCCCCAAACCAGACATTCAGCCCTGGAATCGATACTCTTCGAGCAGTCGGCGTCCAATGATCATTTTCTGGATCTCGGCGGTACCTTCGCCGATCAGCAGCATGGGCGCCTCACGGTACAGACGCTCGATCTCGTACTCCTTCGAGAAGCCGTAACCGCCATGAATTCGGAACGCGTCCTCTACGACTTCTTTGCAGTATTCGGAGGCGAGGTACTTCGCCATCCCTGCTTCGAGGTCGTTTCGTTCCCCGGAGTCCTTTTTGCGTGCTGCGTTCACCATCATCGCATGGGCGGCCTCGACCTTGGTAGCCATCTCGGCCAGCTTGAACTGAATCGCCTGGTGCTGAGCGATCGCCTTGCCGAAAGTGTGACGTTGCTGGGCATAAGAGACACCGAGCTCAAATGCACGCTGAGCGACACCACAACCACGAGCCGCGACATTCACACGGCCGACTTCGACGCCGTCCATCATTTGGTAAAACCCTCGGCCGGTGGTCCCGCCGAGCACACGATTGGCCGGAATTCGCAGTCCATCCATGATGAGTTCGGTGGTGTCCACCCCCTTGTAACCCATTTTGTCGATCTTGCCCGGGATGGTGAGGCCGGGGCGGACCTCTCCGAAGCCCGGCTCCTTCTCGACGAGGAAGGTCGTCATCGACTTGTGGGGGGCCGTGCCCTCGGGGTGTCCTTCGTCACTCCGGCACAGAACGGCCACCAGAGTGGACGTGCCGCCGTTCGTCAACCACATCTTCTGACCGTTGAGGACGTACTCGTCGCCGTCCTTGACGCCCTTGGACGTGATCGCGGACACATCGGAGCCGAGAGCGGGCTCCGACATGGAGAACGCGCCGCGCACCTCGCCGGCCGCCATGCGCGGCAGGAAGGTGTCCTTCTGCTCCTGCGTCCCGTGCTGCTTGAGCATGTAGGCGACGATGAAGTGGGTGTTGATGATGCCGGAGACCGACATCCAGCCACGCGCTATCTCCTCGACGCACAGGGCGTACGTGAGCAGCGACTCGCCCAGACCGCCGTACTCCTCGGGGATCATGAGCCCGAAGAGGCCCAACTCCTTGAGACCGTCCACGATCTGCTGCGGGTACTCGTCACGGTGCTCCAGCTCCGTGGCGACCGGGATGATCTCCTTGTCGACGAAGTCCCGGACCGTGGACAGGATCTCCTGCTGGACGTCGGTGAGACCTGCGGTCTGCGCGAGTCGGCTCATGGCTACTTCTCCTGGCCCTTCTTGGGGTTGTCACGCAGCTCCGGGCGGCCGGGCTGCTCGCCGCCGCGCTCCTTGATGTACGTCTCGGTGGGAACCATCACCTTGCGGCGGAACACGCAGACCAGCGTGCCGTCCTGCTTGTAGCCCTTGGTCTCCACGTAGACGATCCCGCGGTCCGACTTGGACTTCGACGGAGTCTTGTCCAGGACTGTGGTCTCGCCGTAGATCGTGTCGCCGTGGAAGGTCGGCGCCACGTGCTTGAGCGACTCGACCTCCAGGTTGGCGATCGCCTTGCCCGAGACGTCCGGCACGGACATACCCAGGAGCAGCGAGTAGATGTAGTTCCCCACGACGACGTTCTTCCCGAAGTCCGTCGTCTTCTCCGCATAGTTCGTGTCCATGTGGAGGGGGTGGTGGTTCATCGTCAGGAGGCAGAAGAGGTGGTCGTCGTACTCGGTGACCGTCTTTCCGGGCCAGTGCTTGTAGACGTCCCCGACGGTGAACTCTTCGTAGGTGCGGCCGAACTGCATGTCTCAGGCCTCCGGGATCTCGAACTTGGAGGTACGGGTCATGCCCGCGGCGCGCCCCTTGCCGGAGATGACGAGCGCCATCTTGCGGCTCGCCTCGTCGATCATCTCGTCGCCGAGCATCGCCGAGCCCTTCTTGCCGCCCGCCTCGGAGGTGCAGTAGTCGTACGCGTCGAGGATCAGCTCGGCGTGGTCGAAGTCCTCCTGGGAGGGCGAGAAGACCTCGTTGGCGGCGTCGACCTGGCCGGGGTGCAGGACCCACTTGCCGTCGAAGCCGAGCGCGGCGGCGCGGTTCGCGACCTCGCGGTAGCCGTCCACGTTCTTGATCTGCAGGTAGGGGCCGTCGATCGCCTGGAGGTTGTTGGCGCGGGCGGCCATCAGGATCTTCATCAGGATGAAGTGGTAGGCGTCCGCCGGATAGCCGGGCGGCTGCTCGCCGACGACCAGGGACTTCATGTTGATCGATGCCATGAAGTCGGCCGGGCCGAAGATGATCGTCTCGACGCGCGGGGACGCCTGCGCGATCGCGTTGACGTTGTTCAGGCCCTGCGCGTTCTCGATCTGCGCCTCGATGCCGATCTTGCCGACCTCGAAGCCCATCGTCTTCTCGATCTGCGTGAGCAGGAAGTCCAGCGCCACGACCTGGTCCGCCGTCTGCACCTTCGGCAGCATGATGCAGTCGAGGTTCTGGCCGGCGCCCTCGACGACGGTGACGACGTCGCGGTACGTCCACTCGGTCGTCCAGTCGTTGACGCGCACGACCCGCGTCTTGCCCGTCCAGTCGCCCTCGTTGAGGAACTTGACGATGGTGTGCCGTGCCTCGGGCTTGGCGAGCGGCGCGCAGGCGTCCTCCAGGTCCAGGAAGACCTGGTCGGCGGGGAGGCCCTGGGCCTTCTCCAGGAAGCGCGGGTTCGAACCCGGTACCGCCAGACACGAGCGGCGGGGGCGCAGACGGTTGATGGGCGCGGTCATGCGGGGACCTCCAGAGGGTCGAGCTTGTTCGCTTTCCGGATCTCGTCGACGATACGGCCGATGATCTCGGTGATGCCGAAGTCCTTGGGGGTGAACACGGCGGCCACACCCGCCGCCTTCAGGTCCTCGGCGTCGCTGTTGGGGATGATGCCGCCCGCGATGACGGGGATGTCGGGCGCGCCCGCATCGCGCAGGCGCACCAGGACGTCCGGCACGAGCTGCGCGTGCGAGCCGGAAAGGATCGAGAGGCCCACGGCGTGCACGTCCTCCGCGAGGGCCGCGTCGACGATCTGCTCGGGCGTGAGCCTGATGCCCTGGTAGACGACCTCGAAGCCGGCGTCACGCGCACGCACCGCGATCTGCTCGGCCCCGTTGGAGTGCCCGTCCAGGCCCGGCTTGCCGACCAGGAAGCGCAGCTTGCCGGTGCCGAGGTCGGCGGCGGTCTTGGCGACCTTGTCGCGGACGAGGGCGAGCGGCGTGCCCGCCTCCGCGGTGACGGCCACCGGAGCGCTGGAGACGCCCGTGGGCGCCCGGAACTCCCCGAAGACCTCCCGCAGGGCCCCGGCCCACTCCCCGGTCGTCACACCGGCGCGTGCGCACTCCAGGGTGGCCTCCATGAGGTTGCCGGTGCCCGCGGCGACCTCCTTGAGCCGCTCCAGGGCCTTGCAGGGGCGCGGGTGGTTGAACGGCGGCTGGTAGCGGGTGTCGCGCCAGTGCTTGAGGGCGTTCACGACACGGTTCTCGACCGCCGGGTCCACCGTCATGATCGCGGTGTCCAGGTCCGCGGTGAGCGGGTTCGGCTCGGTCGACTCGTAGGCGTTGACGCCGACGATCTTCTCCTCGCCCGACTCGATGCGTGCCCTGCGCTCGGCGTGCGAGGAGACGAGCTGCGACTTCAGGTAGCCGGACTCGACGGCGGCCATCGCGCCGCCCATCTGCTCGATGCGGTCCATCTCGGCGAGCGACTCCTCGACGAGGGACTCCACCTTGGCCTCGATGACGTGGCTGCCCTCGAAGATGTCCTCGTACTCCAGGAGGTCGCTCTCCAGGGCGAGCACCTGCTGGATGCGCAGCGACCACTGCTGGTCCCACGGCCGCGGCAGACCGAGGGCCTCGTTCCAGGCGGGCAGCTGCACGGCACGCGCGCGTGCGTCCTTGGACAGCGTGACCGCCAGCATCTCCAGGACGATGCGCTGGACGTTGTTCTCGGGCTGCGCCTCGGTCAGACCGAGGGAGTTGACCTGCACGCCGTAGCGGAACCGGCGCTGCTTGGGGTTGGTGATGCCGTACCGCTCGCGGGTGATCCGGTCCCAGATGCGGCCGAACGCCCGCATCTTGCACATCTCCTCGACGAAGCGGACGCCCGCGTTCACGAAGAAGGAGATACGGGCGACCACGTCACCGAACTTCTCCTCGGGGACCTGCCCCGAGTCGCGCACGGCGTCGAGCACGGCGACGGCGGTGGACATCGCGTACGCGATCTCCTGCACCGGAGTGGCCCCGGCCTCCTGCAGGTGGTAGCTGCAGATGTTGATGGGGTTCCACTTGGGGATGTTCGCCACCGTGTAGGTGATCATGTCGGTGGTCAGGCGGAGGGAGGGCCCCGGCGGGAAGACGTGCGTCCCGCGCGAGAGGTACTCCTTGACGATGTCGTTCTGTGTCGTCCCCTGGAGCTGCGTGATGTCCACGCCCTGCTCCTCCGCGACCACCTGATAGAGCGCCAGAAGCCACATGGCCGTGGCGTTGATCGTCATCGAGGTGTTCATCTGGTCCAGGGGGATGTCCTGGAACAGCCGCCGCATGTCGCCGACGTGCGAGACGGGGACGCCGACCCGGCCGACCTCACCGCGGGCGAGGATGTGGTCCGGGTCGTAGCCGGTCTGCGTGGGCAGGTCGAACGCGACCGAAAGGCCCGTCTGGCCCTTGGCGAGGTTGCGCCGGTACAGCTCGTTGGACGCCTCGGCCGTGGAGTGACCGGCATAGGTCCGCATGAGCCACGGCCGGTCCTTCTGACGCTCTGTCATGTGCGAACCCTCAGCCCTCAGACGTTCCGGAAGCGGTTGATCGCGTCGATGTGCTTGGCCCGCATCTCCGGGTCGCGCACGCCGAGCCCCTCCTGGGGCGCGAGGGCGAGGACGCCGACCTTGCCCTGGTGGAGGTTGCGGTGCACGTCGTAGGCGGCCTGTCCGGTGTCCTCGAGGGAGTAGACGCGGGAGAGGGTGGGGTGGATCTTGCCCTTGGCGATGAGGCGGTTGGCCTCCCAGGCCTCGCGGTAGTTCGCGAAGTGCGAGCCGATGATCCGCTTCAGGGACATCCACAGGTAGCGGTTGTCGTACTCGTGCATGTAGCCCGAGGTCGAGGCGCAGGTGGTGATCGTGCCGCCCTTGCGCGTGACGTAGACCGAGGCGCCGAAGGTCTCGCGCCCGGGGTGCTCGAAGACGATGTCGATGTCCTCGCCGCCGGTCAGCTCGCGGATGCGCTTGCCGAAGCGCTTCCACTCCTTGGGGTCCTGGGTGCGCTCGTCCTTCCAGAACTTGTAGCCCTCGGCGCTGCGGTCGATGATCGCCTCGGCGCCCATCGCGCGGCAGATGTCCGCCTTCTGCTCGCTGGAGACGACACAGATCGGGTTGGCGCCGCCGGCCAGGGCGAACTGGGTGGCGTACGAGCCGAGCCCGCCGCTCGCGCCCCAGATCAGCACGTTGTCGCCCTGCTTCATGCCGGCGCCGTTGCGCGAGACGAGCTGGCGGTAGGCGGTGGAGTTCACCAGGCCGGGGGAAGCGGCCTCCTCCCAGCTCAGGTGGTCCGGCTTGGGCATGAGCTGGTTGGACTTGACCAGGGCGATCTCGGCGAGCCCGCCGAAGTTGGTCTCGAAGCCCCAGATGCGCTGCTCGGGGTCGAGCATCGTGTCGTTGTGGCCGTCGGAGGACTCCAGCTCGACGCTCAGGCAGTGCGCGACGACCTCGTCGCCCGGGTTCCAGGCGTTCACGCCGGGTCCGGTGCGCAGCACGACGCCCGCCAGGTCGGAGCCGATGATGTGGTACGGCAGGTCGTGGCGCTTGGTGAGCTCGCTCAGCCGGCCGTAGCGCTCCAGGAAGCTGAAGGTGGACACGGGCTCGAAGATCGAGGTCCACACGGAGTTGTAGTTGACCGAGGAGGCCATCACGGCCACCAGGGCCTCGCCCGGGCCGAGTTCGGGGACCGGCACGTCGTCCAGGTGGATCGACTTGCGCGGGTCCTTGTCGCGGGTCTCGAGCCCGGCGAACATCTCCGCCTCGTCCTTGTGCACGGTGATCGCGCGGTACGAGTCGGGCAGGGGGAGAGCGGCGAAGTCGGCGGACGTGGTGTCCGGCGACTGGATCGCGTCCAGGATTTCCTTCACGGTGATGCCTCCGGCGAAGTTCGTGCCCCCTTTGAGGGGAGCACGCTCTTGAGGGTTACGTCGGGTGCTGCTGGTGCAGGTGGTGGAGGGTGTGCCGTCGGTTCGGCGAAGGTGATGCTCGGCAGCGCTTGGTGTGGCGCGGGAGGTTGCCTGTGACGCAGGCGTCCGGGCGCACGAGCCGTGGCTTGTGGGGACAGCCGGCGTACGAAGGTTCTCTGCACGCCGGCCGCCCGGACAACATCAACGTATGACACCGCGTGCCAGTCGGCAAGACACTGAGTGCCAGCAATTTTTGATAGATGATCGATCAGTGCAGGTCAGAGGGTGTGGCGGCATGACAGAAGGGGCGCTACCGGTGGGTAGCGCCCCTTCAAAAGTCGAGGGTAAATGGGTGGAAAACGGGATCTACGACTCCCGCAGAGCCTTCTCGATCGTCCGCATGATCTCGTCCAGCGGTGCGTCCGTCCGGGCCACGGTGACCAGCACATCGCCCCCGGTGCTCACCGAGGCCGCCGGAGCGGTGGTGGTGTCACGCCCCGCCCCGATGCCCGACCCGAAGGTCCTGCGGACGATGGCGAAGGCGTGGTCGAGATGGGTCATCACGTCGCCCTGTCCGCCCGCGCGCAGCCAGCGGCGAAGGACGTGGTTGTGCGCCGTCACCACCGCCGACGCGGCCACCTCCGCCAGGAGCGGGTCGTCGTTCCCGTCGTGGTGCGCCTGCTCGTCGAAGTGGCCCAGGAGATAGCGCGTGAAGAGCCGTTCGTAGCGGGCCACCGAGGCGATCTCCCGCTCGCGCAGCGTGGGTACCTCGCGTGTCAGGCGGTAGCGCTCGACGGACACGGCGGGCGACGCCGCGTACATCTTCATGACTTCCTTGATGCCCCGGCACACCGTGTCGAGCGGGTGCTCGTGCGGCGGAGCCGCGTTGAGCACCGCCTCGGCCCGGGTCAGCGTGTCGTCGTGGTCCGGGAAGATCGCCTCTTCCTTGGAGCGGAAGTGCCGGAAGAAGGTCCGGCGCGCGACACCGGCCTGTGCGGCGATCTCGTCGACCGTCGTCGCCTCGTACCCCTTGGACGCGAAGAGCTCCATCGCGGCGGCCGCCAGCTCCCGGCGCATCTTGAGCCGTTGGGCGGCGGCGCGACTGCCGGCCGCGCTCTCGGGGGCGTCGGGCGTAGCGGGCGTACGTGAGGACTTGGCGGCCTTGGGCATGCCCCGAACGTACTGCATACGCGCAGCCGAGTGCTCCCGCGGGACGGGGCTGAGCGGCGGCGGGACGGGGCCGCCCGACGGTTCGAGCAGCCCGCCCCAGTCCGCGCGTGGTCTGCCGTCAGGCGCGCTCCCGTCCGCTTCCGGCCTACCGTCGGGCATATTCGCGGAAGCCGCGGCCGGTCTTGCGGCCGAGGCAGCCCGCGGCCACCAGGTGTTCGAGCAGGGGAGCGGGGGCCAGGCCCGGGTCGCGGAACTCGCGGTGCAGGACCTTCTCGATGGCCAGCGAGACGTCCAGGCCCACGACGTCCAGGAGCTCGAAGGGGCCCATGGGGTAGCCGCCGCCGAGCTTCATCGCGGCGTCGATGTCGTCGAGCGTCGCGTAGTGCTCCTGGACCATCTTGACCGCGTTGTTGAGGTACGGGAACAGGAGCGCGTTCACGATGAAACCGGCGCGGTCGCCGCAGTCCACCGGGTGCTTCTTGATCGTCGAGCAGACCTGGCGGACGGTCGCGTGCACGTCGTCGTCCGTGAGGACCGTGCGGACCACCTCGACCAGCTTCATCGCCGGTGCCGGGTTGAAGAAGTGCATGCCGATCACGTCGCCGGGGCGCGAGGTGGCGCGGGCGCAGGCCACGACCGGCAGGGACGAGGTCGTGGTCGCCAGGATCGCGCCCGGCTTGCAGACCTTGTCGAACGCCGCGAAGAGCTGCTGCTTGATCTCCAGGTCCTCGGCGACCGCCTCCAGGGCCAGATCGACGTCGGCGAACGCGTCGTACGTACCGGCCGGCGTGATGCGGTCCAGGGTCTTGGCCGCGGTCTCCTGCGTCATCCGCCCCTTGTCGACGGAGCGCGAAAGCGACTTGGCGATACGGGACTTGGCCTTCTCCGCCTTCTCCTCGCTGCGCGCGGCGAGCACCACGTCGTAGCCGGCCTTGGCGAAGACCTCGGCGATCCCGGAGGCCATGGTGCCGGAGCCCGCGACACCGACCGAGCGGATGGTGCGCCCGCCGCCCTGGCGCCCGTCCTCCGGCGGCGTCAGCGCGTCCCGCACGACGACCGAACTGCCGGGCGCCTCGTACGAGTAGAAGCCGCGGCCCGACTTGCGTCCGGTCAGGCCCGCCTCGCTGAGCTGCTTGAGGATCGGGGCGGGCGCGTGCAGGCGGTCGTGGGACTCGGAGTACATCGCGTCCAGGACCGTGCGGGCGGTGTCGACGCCGATCAGGTCGAGCAGGGCGAGGGGGCCCATGGGAAGACCGCAGCCCAGCCTCATCGCGGCGTCGATGTCCTCGCGTGAGGCGTACTTGGCCTCGTACATCGCCGCGGCCTGGTTGAGGTAGCCGAAGAGCAGGCCGTCGGCGACGAAACCGGGGCGGTCGCCGACCGCGACGGGCTCCTTGCCGAGGGCGTACGCCAGGTCGGTGACGGAGGCGACGGCCGCGGGCGCGGTCAGCACGGAGGAGACCACCTCGACGAGCTTCATCGCCGGGGCCGGGTTGAAGAAGTGCAGGCCGAGCACGCGCTCGGGGCGCTGCGACTCGGCGGCCAGACGGGTCACGGACAGCGCGTTCGTGCCGGTCGCGATGATCGTCTCGGGGCGCACGACGCCGTCGAGCTCACGGATGATCTGCTGCTTGATCTCGTACGACTCCGGGGCGACCTCGATGACCAGGTCGGCGTCGGCCGCGGCCTGCAGGTCGGTGAAGGTGCGGATGCGGGCGAGCGCGTCACGCCGCTCGTCCTCGGTGAGCTGCTCACGGCGCACGGCCCGCGCGGTGGACGACTCGATGGCGGCGACGGCCTGGGCGCCGGCGGCCTCGCTGATGTCGATGCCGATGACCTCGCGTCCCGCGCGGGCCAGGACTTCGGCGATACCGGTGCCCATGGTGCCGAGACCGATCACGGCGACGGTGTTCAGGGGAGTGTCCATGCGTGGACTCCAGGAAGTGAGTGACGACTGAGGGGCGCACGGTGCGCGGCAACGGCGGCGCGGCGTACGGAGGGTGAGCTGCTGTGTCGTGACCGGGCGGCATGGAGCACACGCCCGTGAGGAGTCGACCGGCTCTGTCCCGGAGCCACGTCGTACTGGGTGGAGCTGAGGTGCGCGAAGCACCGAACCGACAAACACTCGCTCGCACCGGCTGCGTCACCAGGCCGCTGCGAGGTTCAGTTACTGCTGACGGGGAGTGTGCCCCGCTCACATGAGATTAACCGGCGAGTAACGAGCGCGCCAGTCCCCAGGGTTTGTGATCTACATCGCGGATAGGCTCCCCGTCATGGACGTGGAGTTGCGCACGGTGACGGAACGCTTACGCCGCGAGGCAGGAGTCTCGGAGAGTTACGAGAGGCTGGTCGCGACCGGCGATGTGGAGGAACTGGCGGAGGTGCTCGCCGCGGCGGGTCAGCCACTGTGGGCACGGGAGCTTGCCGCGGTGCGGCTCGGCACCGCGGGGGACAACCGGGCCTTCGAGTCCCTCGTGCTGCTCCTCAACCACCGGGACCCCTCACGCTGCGCGGCCGCCGCGTACGCCCTGGCCAGGCTGGGCGATCCGCGTACGGCACGCGCGGCAGCCGCCCTGGCCACCAATGAGCTGCGCGTCGCCTACGCCCTGTACCCCGTGCGTCTGCTCACCGAGCTGCGCGCGCCCGAATCCGCGCCCGCCCTCATCACCACGCTGAAACGCAGGCTCGCCCCGCACGACCCGTACGGCAAGATCGCGCTGGCCTGCGTCGAGGGCCTCGGCGCCCTGGGGGACCCCCGGGCCCGCCCGGTCCTGACCCAGGCCTGCGGCTACCCCCGCCTGGCAGCAGCAGCCTCGGCGGCCCTCGCCCGCCTGCCGGACTAGGGCCTGGGCCCTGTCAGAGCAGCGTGAGCTGGGTGTCGGCGGGGGATGCGGGCTCGGGGGACTGGGGTGTGCGGATGCGGCGGGGGGTGTCGGCGCGCGAAGGGCCTATGCCGAATTCCTCGGCCAGTTCGTGTACTTGACCGGTGATGCGGCGCTGGTACCACTTGGGGGCGTACGCGCCCTCCGCGTACAGCCGTTCGTAGCGGCGTACGAGGTGGGGGTGGTGCTGGTGCAGCCAGGTCATGAACCACTCGCGTGCCCCGGGCCGCAGATGCAGCACCAGCGGGGTCACGGACGTCGCCCCCGAGGCGGCGATGGCCCGTACGGTCGCCAGCAGTTGCTCGGGGCGGTCCCCGAGGAAGGGGATCACCGGCGCCATCAGCACCCCGCACCCGATGCCGTGATCCGTCAGCGTCCGTACGACGTCGAGGCGCCTTTGGGGAGCGGGCGTGCCCGGCTCCACGGTGCGCCACAGTTCCTGGTCGACGAAGCCCACCGAGACCGAGACGCCGACGTCCGTGACGTCGGCGGCCTGGCGCAGGAGGTCGAGGTCCCGCAGGATCAGCGTGCCCTTCGTGAGGATGGAGAAGGGGTTCGCGTGATCGCGCAGGGCGGCGATGATCCCGGGCATGAGGCCGTAGCGTCCCTCCGCCCGCTGATAGCAGTCGACGTTCGTGCCCATCGCTATGTGCTCGCCGTGCCAGCGGGGCGAGGCGAGCCGGCGCCGCAGCAGGTCGGGGGCGTTGACCTTGACCACGATCTGGCTGTCGAAGCCGAGCCCCGTGTCCAGGTCCAGGTAGCTGTGCGTCTTGCGCGCGAAGCAGTACACGCACGCGTGCGTGCAGCCCCGGTACGGGTTGACCGTCCATTCGAACGGCATGCGGGACGCACCGGGCACCCGGTTCACGATCGTTCTGGCCCGGATCTCGTGAAACGTGATGCCGGCGAATTCAGGGGTGTCGAAGGTCCTCGTGGTGACCGCGTCCGCGCCGAACAGCGCGGCATCCGCGACACCCCGTGACGGCCCGTCGGCGAGGTTCTCCCAGCGCATGACGCCTCCTCGGTAGCACTGACCACAGAATAGAACACATGTTCCCTTGATCGTGCGAGGGGATACCTCGGTGACCCCGATTTGGGGGCCCGGCGGGCGGGGTGGTTGGCTTCCGGGGATCACCCTGAACAACCGAGTGCTGGAGGAAGTGCCATGGCGCAGGTCGAGGCGACCACGGAGCGGATCATCGCGGCGCAGCCGGAGGACGTCTTCGACGCGCTCGCCGACTACGAAGGCACGCGTCCCAAGATCCTGTCCGAGCACTTCAGCGAGTTCGAGGTGCGCGAGGGCGGCGACGGCGAGGGGACGCTCGTCCACTGGAAGCTGCAGGCCACCAGCAAGCGCATCCGGGACTGCCTCCTGGAGGTCAGCGAGCCGACCGACGGGGAGCTCGTCGAGAAGGACCGCAACTCCTCCATGGTCACCAAGTGGACCGTGACCCCGGCGGGGGAGGGCAAGGCACGCGTCGTCGTCTCCACCGTGTGGAACGGCGCGGGCGGCATCGGCGGCTTCTTCGAGAAGACCTTCGCCCCCAAGGGGCTCGGCCGGATCTACGACGAGGTGCTCGGCAAGCTCGCCGCGGAGGTCGAGAAGTAGACCGACCCCCGGCCGGACCTCAACTCCGGTAGCCCAACAGGGTTGTTGTCACGCTCACCGTTTCGAGTGGTTTTCTGTTCGGGCCAATTGTACGGCGTAGGGCTCCCACCGGCAGATACGTGTGCCGGACCCCCGACAGGGGCGACTCGTCGCGCTTGCTCGCAGTTGTCGCGTAATGCGAGAAATGCGGCGCAGGCGCAGACGAGGGGAGCAGGACGTGGGCGGCACGACGCTGGTGAAGGGCGCCGAGCAGGGGGACTTGGCGGTGGTGGCGGTGCCTGCGGGCGTCGAGGAGCCGCCACCACCCCAAGAGCATGTGTCGGCGGCGGCGGGACTCAGCCCCGGGCGTGTCCGGATGGTGTTCGTCGGACTCATGCTCGCCCTGCTGCTCGCCGCCCTCGAGCAGATGATCGTCGCCACCGCGCTCCCGAAGATCGTCGGTGAGCTGCACGGCCTGGACAAGATGTCCTGGGCGATCACCGCCTACCTGCTGACGTCCACGATCGGCCTGCCCATCTACGGCAAGCTGGGCGACCTCTTCGGCCGCAAGGGCGTCTTCCAGTTCGCGATTCTCATCTTCATCATCGGCTCCGCGCTCGCCGGCTGGTCCCGCACGATGGACCAGCTCATCGCCTTCCGCGCCATCCAGGGCATCGGCGCGGGCGGCCTCATGATCGGCGTGCAGGCGATCATCGCGGACATCGTCCCGCCCCGGGAACGCGGCCGCTACATGGGCCTGATCGGCGCCGCCTTCGGCCTCGCGTCGGTCGCCGGACCCCTGCTCGGCGGCTTCTTCACCGACCACGTCACCTGGCGCTGGTGCTTCTACTTCAACGTGCCCTTCGGGCTCGTCACCCTCCTCGTCGTCAGCTTCGGGCTCAAGCTCCCCAAGCGCGCGGTCAAGGCCCGACTCGACGTGCTGGGCGCGCTGTTGCTCGCCTCCGCCTCCACCTGCCTGGTGCTCCTGACCAGTTGGGGCGGCACCGAGCACGCGTGGGGCTCACGCGTCATCCTGGGGCTCGCGGCCGGGGCCGTCGTCTCGGTCGTGCTCTTCGTGGTCGCCGAACGCTTCGCCGCAGAACCGATCATCCCGCTGCGCCTGTTCCGCGACTCGGTCTTCAACATCACCGCGCTGGTCGGCATGGTCGTGGGCATCGCGCTCTTCGGGGCGGCCAGTTATCTGCCGACGTTCCTGCAGATGGTCGACGGCGCGAGCGCCACCGAGTCCGGACTGCTCATGCTGCCGATGATGGGCGGCGTGGTCGGCGCCTCGATCCTCTCCGGCCAGCTCATCAGCCACACCGGGCGCTACAAGATCTACCCGGTGCTCGGCGGCATCCTGTCCGTCATCGGCATGTGGCTGCTCTCCCGCCTGGAGGCCGACACGCCCCGGCTGCACTACAGCATCTGGATGGCCGTGCTCGGCGCGGGCGTCGGCCTCGTCATGCCGGTGCTCATCCTCGCGGTGCAGAACGCCGTACGCCCCTCCGACCTGGGCACGGCCACCAGCGCCAACAACTACTTCCGGCAGATCGGCGGCAGTGTCGGCGCCGCCATCTTCGGCACGCTCTTCGCCGACCGCCTCGCGGACTCGCTCGCCGACCGCATCCCGGCCGGGGCCGGGCTTCCGGACCCCGAGGCCATCACCCCGCAGCTCGTCCACGCGATGCCCGCCCCGCTGCGCGAGGGCTACATCCAGGCGTACGCCGACGCGATGCCCCGGATCTTCCTCTACCTGGTGCCGGTCCTCGTCCTCGGCATGCTGATCACCTTCTTCCTCAAGGAGACCCCCCTGTTGTCCAGCGCAGCGTCCCAGGACGCCCCCACCGCCGAAGCCACACCCGTCCCGCAGGCCCGTACCTCCTACGCCGCCGGTGTGCCCGTCTGCGGCACCGTGCAGCACCCCGACGGCACCGTCGTGCCCCGCGCCGCCCTCACCCTCATCGACGTCGCGGGCCGCCAGATCGGCCGCGGTGCGAGCGGCGACGACGGGCGGTACGCGCTCTCCACACCGGGCTCGGGATCGTTCGTCCTGATCGCCGCCGCCGGAGGGCACCAGCCGCAGGCGGTCACCGTCACCGTCGGCGAGCGCCCGGTGGAACTCGACGTGGTGCTCGGCGGCGCGGGACGCCTGGCCGGCAGCGTGGTCACCGCCGACGGGACCCCGGTCAGGGACGCCGCGGTGACCCTCACCGACGTCCGCGGCGAGGTCGTCGCCACCACCCGCAGCGGGCGCGAAGGCGGCTATGTGATCACGGAGTTGGTGGCCGGCGAGTACACCCTGGCCGCCAGCGCACCCGCCTTCCGCCCGGCGGCCCTGCCCGTCAGCGTGCAGGCCTCCCGCGAGACACGGCAGGACGTCGAGCTCGCCGGCGGCGCCGTCCTGCGCGGCACCGTGCGGGCCAACGGCGGCCGGCCCGTGGAGGACGCCCGCGTGACGCTCCTCGACGCGGCGGGCAACGTCGTGGACACCCTCACGACCAAGGAGGACGGCACCTTCCGGTTCATCGACCTGTCGTCCGGCGAGTACACCGTCATCGCCGCGGGCTACCCGCCGGTGGCGACCGTGCTCCAGGTCGCGGGCGGGGGCCGCACGGAACGGGATCTCCAGCTGGGCCACGAGGACTAGGGCCCATTTGACGGCAGGGAGGGAAAATACCCGCCGGAGGCGCCCCCGTGGGGCCCAATTCCCTTATTGCACCGCACGGCAACCTGTGCCGGTCGTACGGTGGTTGGGGCGGCGCAGGCCTTCGCGGTGCCGCCGGAAGGAGCGTTGGCCATGGAATACGGCACCCCGGACGGGCCGGTGGCGCAGCATGCCGTGGCCGGCCGGATCCCACTCGCCGTGGTCGTCATCGACGGCGCGGGCCTCGTGTCGCACTGGAGCACCGGCGCGCGCAAGCTGTTCGGGTACGCGAAAGAGGCGGCGGTCGGCAGTCCGGCGGGCGACCTGCTCCCCGTGGCGGGCGCGATCCCCGAGAGCCACGCCGACTACGGCGAGTACGACGGCCTGGGGCCCGACCTGGAGACCTCCCTCGACGGACGCATCTCGTACCCCGCCGCCGGGCGCGCGCGACTCTCCGTGCCCGGCGGCGAACACCACAGGGTGGACGTCCTGTGGTGGGCCTACCCTCTCGTCGGCCCCGGGCCGGAGCGGCTGCTCGTCCTCGCGGCGGACGCCGACCGGCTGGCCGACGAGGACGACCCCGAGCCGGGGCAGGTCGAGCGCATCGCGCCGGGCTTCGCCCTGCACACGGACTTCCCCGGAGCGGACGAGCTGGCCGACCGGCTGCCCGAGATCCTGCCCAGCATGAGCGTGGGCGAGAGCTCCCGCATCGTGGCGCAGATCCTCGAACTGGGCTATCCCGTCCTGGAGTTCAGCAAGCACGACCGCGTGCCCGTCACGCCCGACTGGGGCGTGCCCCGGCGCGCCGAGCGCAAGGCGCGCAGGCTGCGCGCCCAGCAGGCCGCCGCGGAAGGCGGCGCACCCGAGCCCGGCGCCCGCGACGAGGGCGAGGACCTCGAGTACGCGGCGGTGCGCGAACACCTGGAGTTCCTGAACGAGGTCAGCGGACGCATCGGCTCCTCGCTCGACCTCTCGCAGACGATCATCGAGGTGAGCCGCGCCGTCGTGCCGCGCTTCACCGACGTCGCGGGCACCTACCTGCGCGAACAGGTCGTCGCGGGCGAGGGCTTCCCCGAGGGGCCGCCGGACGAGACCACGATGTGGCACCGGGTCGCCGTGGAGCACACGGACGAGCCGGGCCGCTGGGACGACGTCGTGCCCGTCGGTGAGTCCATGCCCTTCCCGTCGCACACCCCGTTCTTCCAGTGCATGACCTCCGGCGATCCGGTCCTCGTGCCGCGCATCACCGAGGAGATGGGCAACGCGATCGCCTCGCAGTTCGAGAAGCGCGACATCCGCCCGCTCATCAACCATCGCTCGATGCTCGTCGTACCGCTGAAGGCCCGCAACGTGGTGCTCGGATTCATGATCCTGCTGCGCCACCGGGAGCGGCCCGTCTTCAACGACATGGACCGCGTCACCGGCGCCGAACTCGCTGCCCGCGCCGGCCTCGTGCTCGACAACGCCCGCATGTACACCTACCAGGAGAGCGTCGCCGACACCCTCCAGGACAGCATGCTGCCGCACATCGAGCCGCGCATGACCGGCTGCGACATCGCCACGCGCTATCTGCCGGGCACGCTCCTCGGCCGGGTCGGCGGCGACTGGTTCGACTCCGTGAAGCTGCCCGGCTCGCGCACCGCGCTCGTCGTCGGCGACGTGATGGGCCACGGCCTCAACTCGGCGGCGATGATGGGCCAGTTGCGCACGGCCGTCCAGACCATGGCCGCCCTGGACCTGCCGCCCGCCCAGCTCCTGCGCAACCTCGACGACCTGGCGCAGCGGCTCGGCGAGCACTATCTCGCGACCTGCCTGTACGCGGTCTACGACCCCATCGCGAGCGAGCTGCACCTCGCCAACGCGGGCCACATCCCGCCCGTGCTCGTGCGCGCCGAGGACGGCCGCAGTGAACTCCTCGACCTGCCGACGGGGGCGCCCATCGGCGTGGGAGGCGTGCCCTTCGAGGCGGTCACCGTACGCGTGGCGCCCGGCGACCGGCTCCTGATGTGCACCGACGGCCTCGTCGAGGTCCGCGGCGAGGACATCGGTGTCGGCCTCGCCACGCTCACCGAGTCCGCGGCCCACCCAGCCGCCTCCATGGACGCCGCCTGCGACACCATCATCCGCGCGCTCGCCGTGACATTTGCTAGCGCGGGCCGCGGCGGGCGCAAGGACGACGTGGCCCTCCTGATGGCACGCCTGAACGGCATCGCGGACGAGGACGTCGCGAGCTGGCGGCTCGCACTCGACCCGAGCGAGGTGAGCAGGGCCCGCGACCTGGTCCGCGCCCAACTGCGCACCTGGTCCCGCGACGCCCTCGCCGAGACCGCCGAGCTCCTGGTCAGCGAACTCGTCACCAACGCCGTACGGCACTCGCGCGGTGGCCGGGTCGAACTCCGCCTGGTCCGCTCGGGGGCCACGCTGGTCTGCGAGGTCGAGGACGACGACCACACCCTGCCCACCTTGCTGAACGCGGGCCCCGGCGACGAGTTCGGGCGCGGACTGCGGATCGTCAGCGTGCTCGCCAAGGAGTGGGGGACCAGCCGTACGGCCTCCGGCAAGACCGTGTGGTTCGAGCTGGGGCCGCCGCGCAATTGATGGCGCCGGTGACTTGTCCGTGCACCCCGGGCGCGATAGACCGATCTTGCCGTCATCTTCGGCGGTCGTCGTCGCAATCCTGGGGAGCTGGGCATGAGCGTCACGCGTCGGTACAGAGAGGCCTGGGAGGGGTTCTGGCGGGACGCCCCCGACGAAGCGGGAGCCGTTTTCTGGGACGCGGAACCCGTGCTCACGGCGGGCATCCACCTCGCCCTCTTCGAACCGCACATGGTGGCCGCGGGGCTGCCCCTCCTGGACCTCGGCTGCGGCAACGGCACCCAGACGCGCTTCCTCGCCGACCGCTATCCGCGCGTCCTGGGCGCCGACCTGGCCGCCGCCGCGCTGCGTCACGCACGGGACGCCGACCCGGCGGGACAGGTGGAGTTCCGGCAGGTCGACGCCGCGGAGAAGACGGAGGCGGAGCAACTGCACGCGGAGATCGGCGACGCGAACGTCTACATGCGCGGCGTGCTCCACCAGTGCGACCCCGACGACCGCCAGCCGCTCGTCGACGGCATCGCGACGCTGCTCGGCGAGCGCGGCAGAGCGTTCGTGGTGGAGCTCGCCGAGGCCGCGGGCCCGATCCTGCGAGGCCTCGCACAGAGCCCCGAGGGCCCGCCGCCGAAGCTGGCGCCGGTCTTCGCGCACGGCATCGCGCCCGGCGAGGTCGCCGACGCCGCGGTGCCGGAGTACGTCACCGCGGCGGGCCTGACAGTGCTCGCGAAGGGCGAACTCCCGCTTACCACCACCGAGTTCACACCGGACGGCACACGCATCGAACTGCCGTCGAAGTGGCTGGTGGTGGGGCGGTGAGGCCGTGCGCGGGCCGGCCCCCGACAGGCCGGGAGGCCCCGGGCCGTGTGAGGCTCACGAGCGGGAACCCTCGGCATGACCGCCGTCGGCGCGGTCCGTGCGGCGCGCCGCACCGGGCCCCGGCCCCCGCTCCCGTCAGCCCGCCGCCGTGACGGCTCTTGGCACCACGCTGCGGGGGTCACCCTGCGCCACCTCGTGGGCCACCTCGCGCGCGGTCCGCGCGAAGGCCGCGACCGCGCCCGTGCCGTGCCCGGCCCGCCACACCAGGCCGTAACCGACCGGCTCGGCGTCGGCGAAGGGCACGTAGGCGACTCCCGGGCGGGTGAAGTACGTCCCGGTGTGCGCGGGGGCCAGGAAGGCGCCCTTGCCGCCCGAGACCAGCATCAGCGCCTCCTGCATGTTGGTCACCCCGGGTCCGCGGCCGATCGGTTCGCCGGAGGGGGTGCGTGCGGGGACGTGGTGCTCCAGCCAGTAGTCGGGCACCTCGCCCGCGATCGTCAGGAGCGGCACACCGGCCAGGTCGTCCAGCGTGACCGAGTCCCGCGCCGCCAGCGGGTGCGCCGAAGCGATCGCGAGGACACGCTCCTCCGTGAGCAGCGCGGGACCGCCGCCCAGGTCCTCCTCGCGCACCGGGAACTCCGTCAGCTGCACGTCGAACTCGCCTTTGCGCAACTGCCCGTACGGATCGCCGAGCGGCACCTCGCAGATCTCCACGGCAAGCCCCGGATGGCTCACGCGCAGCGCCTCCGTCGCCCGCATCACGATCTCGCCGGCCAGCGGGTTGGCGAAACCGACGTGCAGCACGCTGTCGATGCCGCGCGCCGTGGCCGCGGCCCGCTCGACGGCCTCGTCGATCGCCCGGTGATGCGGTTCCAGGTCGGCACGGAGCTGCCGGCCGAGCGCGGTGAGGCCGACACGGCGGCTCGTGCGGACGAACAGCGGTGCGCCGACGCGGCGTTCGGTGCGCTGGATCAGCTGGCTCACCCGGGCCCGGGACAGCCGCATGCGCTCGGCCGTCCTGCCGAAGTGCAACTCCTCGGCCAGGAGCAGAAAACACTCCAGTTCATCGCGTTCCATCGACGTCCCCCCAGGCTGCTCGGATCGGTAAGCCTGGTTGAACGAACGTTGCGATCTTCGCCGTTGTTCCGTCCCCGCGCCCTGGCCGAGGCTGAGTGAGCCGGGAAATTCCCCGGCAACACCCGCGGCAACACTCCCGCACCAGCGATGAATTGGCGGAGAAGAGACATGAGTTCACAGTTCAAGCCCCGTGAGTGGGGCGTCCTGCTCGTCCTGTGCGGCGCGATCTTCCTGGAGGGCATCGACGTCGCCATGCTCAACGTGGCCCTGCCGTCCATCCGCGCCGACCTGGGCCTGTCCACCGGCTCCCTGCAGTGGGTCATGAGTGCCTACGTCCTCGGCTACGGCGGTTTCATGCTGCTCGGCGGACGCGCCGCCGACCTCTTCGGACGCCGCCAGATGTTCGTCTTCTGGCTCTCCGTCTTCCTGGTCTTCTCCGGGCTCGGCGGATTCGCCACCGAGGGCTGGACACTGATCGTCGCCCGTTTCGTCACCGGCGTCGCCGCGGCCTTCATGACCCCCGCGGGCCTCTCCATCATCACCACCGGCTTCGAGGAGGGCCCGCGCCGCAACAAGGCGCTGCTCTTCTACTCGGGCACCGCCGCGGGCGGCTTCTCGATCGGCCTGGTCGTCGGCGGTCTGCTCACCGCGATCGGCTGGCGCTGGGTGTTCTTCGTGCCCGTGGTGCTCTCCGCCCTGATCCTGGCCGCCGCGCTCGCCTACGTCCCCAAGTCGCCGCGGCCCGACCGCACCGGGCAGAGCGTCGACCTGGCGGGCGCCCTCACGGTCACCGGCGCCATCGTGCTGCTCGTCCTCGGCGTGGAGCGCGCATCGCACGCGAGCGCCGCCGCCACGATCGGCACGCTCGCCGCGGGCCTCGCCCTCCTCGCCGTCTTCGTCGCCGTGGAGCGCCGCTCGGCCTCCCCGCTCGTCCGCCTGGGGATCTTCCGCAGCGGCGCCCTGGTCCGCGCCAACCTCGCGGGCCTCTTCTTCGCTGGCGGCTTCTTCGGGTTCCAGTTCCTGGTCGTCCTCTACCTCCAGGAGCTGCGGGACTGGTCCACGCTCCAGACCAGCCTCGCGATGATCGTCATCGGCGCCGACGCGGTGCTCTCGCCCACGCTCACCCCCAAGCTGGTCGAACGCTTCGGCAACGCCCGTGTCATCTTCGGCGGCCTTCTCCTCGCCGCGCTCTCCTACGCCCTGTTCCTGCCGGTCGGCGCCGACTGGACGTACCTGGCGATGTTCCCCAGCCTGATCATCCTCAGCCTCGGCTTCGCCCTCACCTACGGACCGCTCACCATCGTCGCCACCGAGGGCGTCAAGGAGGAGGAGCAGGGCCTGGCCGGCGGGCTGCTCTACACCGCCTTCCAGTTCGGAGCCGCCCTCGGCCTCTCCACGGTCACCGCCGTCAACGTCTGGGCCACCACGTCGAGTTCACCCTCCGCGCTCCTGGACGGCTACCGCGCCGCCCTCTGGGTCCCGCTCGCGGCGGCCCTGCTCGCCGCGCTGATCAGCGCCTTCGGACTGCGCTCGCGACCGGGCACGGTGACGGCCTCCGGCGAACCCGCTGCCGGGCACACCCCCGAGATTCCGGCGACCCACTGATCCGCCACCCCACCCCAGCAAGGAGCACCCGACATGCCCACCACCAAAGTCAGCGACTTCTCCGAGGTTCGGGACACGTTCTTCTCGTACGTACGCGACATCAAGTACGCCACGATGATCACCGTCGACCGGAAGCACCGTCCCCGGGCCCGCGTCCTGCTGCCCGTCTGGGAGCTCGTCGACGGCCGCCCGGTCGGCTGGCTCGCCGCGTACAAGACCCCCGTCAAGGCCGCCCACCTGGCCGGCAACCCGCACACCACCTACTCCTACTGGAACCCCCGCCAGAACACCGTCCACGTCGACGCCCTCTCCACCTGGGCCGAGGACGAGGCATCCAGACGCCACGCCTGGGAGCTCTACACCCGGGGCGGCCCGCCCGGCGTGGGATACGACCCCGTCCACTACTGGCGCGGCGGCCCGGAGGACCCCGAGTACCACGTGATCCGCATCGAGCCCTGGCGCATCCAACTGGTGCGCGGATCGGACCTGCGCAGCACACTCTGGCAACCGGCACGCGACGCGGTCACCGACGGATCTGGTCCAGGAGTTGGCGAACGCGTAGCGTGAGGCGGCATGAAGATCCTGATCAGCGCAGACATGGAGGGGGCCACGGGTGTCACGTGGCCGGCCGACGTGCTGCCCGGTACGCCGCAGTGGGAGCGGTGCCGTTCGATGTTCACCTCGGACGTCAACGCCGCCGTGCTCGGCTTCTTCGACGGGGGCGCCGACGAGGTGCTCATCAACGAAGCCCACTGGACCATGCGCAACCTGCTCCTGGAGGACCTGGACGAGCGGGCCGAGATGCTCACCGGGCGGCACAAGGCCCTCTCCATGGTCGAGGGCGTCCAGCACGACGACGTGGACGGCATCGCCTTCATCGGCTACCACGCGGGCGCCGGCATGGAGGGTGTGCTCGCGCACACCTACCTCGCCAACTCGATCACCGGCGTGTGGGTCAACGGCGACCGGGCCAGCGAGGGACTGCTGAACTCCCACGTCGTCGCCGAGTACGGGGTGCCCGTCGTCCTCGTCACCGGTGACGACCTGGCCTGCGAGGACGCCCTCGGCTACGCGCCCGGCGCGCTGAAGGTCGCAGTGAAGGACCACGTGTCGCGGTACGCGGCGGTCTGCCGCACCCCCCGGCGGACCGCCTCCGACATCCGCGCCGCGGCCAAGGAGGCGGCCCCGCTCGCCGTACGGCACGAACCGGTCCAGGGCGGCCCGTTCACCGTGGAGCTCGAATTCGACGCCGAGCACCTGTCCATGGCGTCCACCGTGGTGCCGGGCGTGCGGCGCACCGGCGAGCGGAAGATCGCGTACACCAGCGACACCATGTACGAGGGCATTCGTACGTTCAAGGCGGTCACGACGATCGCATCGGCCGCCGTGGAGGAGCAGTATGGCTGAGGAGCAGCCGGGGCATCGGAGCGCCGGACACGTCGACGGGCAGGCGCTCGACGAGGTCGTCCGGTTCACCTCCGAACTCATCCGCATCGACACCACGAACCGGGGCAGCGGCGACTGCCGGGAGCGGCCCGCCGCCGAGTACGCGGCCGAGCGCCTGGCAGGCGCCGGGCTCGAACCGAAGCTCCTGGAGCGGACACCGGGCCGTACGAACGTGGTGGCACGCATCGAGGGCACGGACCCCTCCGCCGACGCGCTGCTCGTGCACGGCCATCTGGACGTCGTGCCCGCCGAGGCCGCCGACTGGAGCGTGGACCCCTTCTCCGGGGAGATCCGCGACGGCGTGGTCTGGGGCCGCGGCGCCATCGACATGAAGAACATGGACGCGATGATCCTGGCCGTGGTGCGCGGCTGGGCGCGCGCGGGAGTGCGGCCGCGGCGGGACATCGTGATCGCGTTCACCGCCGACGAGGAGGCCAGCGCCGAGGACGGGTCCGGGTTCCTCGCCGATCAGCACGCGTCCCTCTTCGAGGGCTGCACGGAAGGCGTCAGCGAGTCCGGCGCCTTCACCTTCCACGACGGCCGCGGCAATCAGCTCTATCCCATCGCGGCGGGGGAGCGCGGCACCGGCTGGCTCAAACTGACCGCGCGCGGCAGGGCCGGTCACGGCTCGAAGGTGAACCCCGACAACGCCGTGAGCAAGCTGGCAGCGGCGATCGCCCGCATCGGGGAGCACCGCTGGCCGGTGCGGCTCACGCCGACGGTCCGCGCCTCCCTGACCGAACTGGCCGCGCTGTACGGGGAACAGGCCGATCTGGACGCGCCCGGCTTCGACGTGGACGCGCTCCTGGAGAAGCTCGGCCCGGCCGCCGACCTGGTCGCGCCGACCGTGCGGGGCAGCGCCAACCCGACGATGCTGCAAGCCGGTTACAAGGTGAACGTGATTCCGGGCGAAGCCGTCGCCTATGTGGACGGCCGGTATCTGCCGGGCGGCGAGGAAGAGTTCGCCGCCACCCTTGACCGGCTCACCGGACTGGACGTCGACTGGGAGTTCCACCACCGCGAGGTGGCGCTGCAGGCGCCGGTCCACTCGTCGACGTACGCGAAGATGCGGGCAGCCGTCGAGGAATTCGCGCCCGAGGGACAGGTCGTGCCGTACTGCATGTCCGGCGGCACGGACGCCAAGCAGTTCTCGCGACTCGGCATCACCGGCTACGGCTTCTCGCCGCTGAGGACACCGGAGGGCTTCGACTACCAAGCGCTCTTCCACGGGGTCGACGAGCGCGTCCCGGTCGACGCGCTGCACTTCGGCGTCCGCGTACTCGACCGCTATCTGAGAACGGCCTAGGGAACACAACCGATCATGGGGGAAGAGAAGGACATGATGGAGACCCAGGCTTACGGATCATGGCCGTCGCCCATCGACGCGGCGCTCGCCGCGGCCCACGACGGCTCCCCGGCCACCGTGGGCTTCGTCGGGGACGAGGCGTGGTGGACCGAGCCCAGGCCCGCCGAGGGCGGCAGGCGCGCCCTGGTGCGACGGCGTCCGGACGGCACGGAGGAGTCCGTGCTGCCCCAGCCGTGGAACGTGCGCAGCCGGGTCATCGAGTACGGGGGGCGTTCGTGGGCCGGGGCAGCGGGGCCCGAGGGGCCGCTGATCGTGTTCGCGAACTTCGCGGACCAGCGCCTGTACGCGTACACGCCCGACGTCCCCGGAGCTGAGCCGAGCCCCCTGACGCCACTCTCCCGCGTGGGCGGCGGCCTGCGGTACATCGACCCGTGCGTGCACCTGGACCGGGGCGAGGTGTGGTGCGTCCTGGAGGAGTACACCGGGGAGGGGCCGACCGATGTGCGCAGAGTCGCCGTCGCCGTGCCGCTCGACGGTTCGGCGGCCGACGACCGCGCGGCGGTGCGGGAACTCTCCGACGACCGGCACCGCTTCCTCACCGGGCCCCGCCTCTCGCCGGACGGCGCCCGTGCGGCGTGGATCGCCTGGGACCACCCCCGGATGCCGTGGGACGGCACGGAACTCCTGGTCGCAGAGGTCCGCGCGGACGGCACGTTCGGCGCCCCGCGGGTGTTCGCGGGCGGGCCCGAAGAGTCCATCGCGCAGGCGGAGTGGGCCCCCGACGGACGGCTGCTGTTCGCGAGCGACCGCACGGGCTGGTGGAACCTCTACCGCGGTGACGTATCCGAGGGCGGCGACGGCGCACCCGTCTGTCCGCGCGAAGAGGAGTTCGGCGGCCCCCTGTGGCAGATCGGCTCCGGCTGGTTCGCGCCCCTGGACAGCGGCCTCGTCGTCGTCGTGCACGGCAAGGGTGCCACCGCGCTCGGCGTGCTCGACCCGGAGACCGGCGAGGTCGTCGACGCGGCGGGCCCCTGGACCGAGTGGGCGGCGACCGTCGCGGTGAACGGCACCCGTGCCGTCGGCGTCGCGGCCAGCCCCCGCAGCGCGTACGAGGTCGTGGAGCTGGACACCAGCACCGGCCGCGCCCGCGTCATCGGCGCCGCGCACGACGACCCGGTGGACACCGCGTACTACCCCGAGCCGCGCATCCGCACCTTCAGCGGCCCGGCGGGCCGCGAGATCCACGCGCACGTCTACCCTCCGCACCACCCGGCCTGCGTCGCCCCCGACGAAGAACTCCCGCCGTACGTGGTGTGGGTGCACGGCGGGCCCACCAGCCGCTCCCCGCTCGTGCTCGACCTGGAGATCGCCTACTTCACCTCGCGCGGCATCGGCGTCGCCGAGGTCAACTACGGCGGCTCGACGGGCTACGGCCGCGAGTACCGCAACCGGCTGCGCGAACAGTGGGGCATCGTCGACGTGGAGGACTGCGCCGCCGTCGCCCTGGCCCTGGCCGACGAGGGCACCGCCGACCGCGACCGCCTCGCGATCCGCGGCGGCAGCGCGGGCGGCTGGACCACGGCCGCCTCGCTGACCACGACGGACGTGTACGCCTGCGGCACGATCATCTACCCCGTTCTCGACCTCACGGAGTGGGCCGCCGGCGGGACCCACGATTTCGAGTCGCGTTATCTGGACTCGATGATCGGCCCCTTCGACGAGGTGCCGACACGGTACGTGGAGCGTTCCCCCGCGGAGCACGCCGACCGGGTCGGCGTGCCCTTCCTGCTGCTGCAGGGCCTCGACGACGTGATCTGCCCGCCCGAACAGGCCGAGCGGTTCGTCTCCGAACTTCAGGGGCGCGGCGTGCCGCACGCCTACATCGCCTTCGAGGGCGAGGGGCACGGATTCCGCCGCGCGGACACACTGATCCGGGCCCTGGAGGCCGAACTCGCCCTGTACGCCCAGGTGTTCCGCCTGAAGCTGTCGGGCACCACGCCCACCCTGGAGCTCTCCAAGTGATACCCCTGACACGCCCCGCGCGGCTCACCCCCGGCGCGCGGGTCGCCGTCGTCGCGCCCAGCGGACCCATCCCGGAGGAGCGGCTCCAGGCGGGCCTCGACATCCTGCGGGGCTGGGACCTCGATCCGGTCGTCGCCCCGCACGTCCTGGACCGCCACCCGGGGCTGGACTACCTCGCGGGCACGGACGCCGACCGCGCCCGCGACCTCCAGGAGGCCTGGTGCGACCCGTCCGTCTCCGCGGTGCTCTGCGCGCGTGGCGGCTACGGAGCCCTGCGCATGGTGGAGGCGCTGGACTGGGCGGCGATGCGGGCCGCGGGCCCCAAGGTGTTCGTCGGCTACAGCGACATCACCACACTGCACGAGGCGTTCGCGGCGCGCCTCGGCCTCGCGACGCTGCACGGCCCGATGGTCGCGGCCATGGACTTCCTCAAGAACGCCCGAGCGCAGGAGCACTTGCGGGCCACGCTCTTCGCACCCGAGCAGGTCCAGGTGATCGCCTCGGGCGGGACGGCGCTCGTGCCGGGCCGCGCGCGAGGTGTGACCCTCGGCGGCTGCCTCTCCCTGCTCGCCGCGGACATCGGCGCCCCCCAGGTGCGCGCGTCGGCGCGCGGCGGGCTGCTCTTCCTGGAGGACATCGGCGAGGAGACGTACCGCCTCGACCGCTACCTCACCCAACTCCTGCGAGCGGGCTGGTTCGAGGGGGTGCGCGGGGTGGCGCTCGGCTCGTGGGTGGACTGCGATCCGTACGACTCGGTGCGGACGCTGCTGCTCGACCGGCTGGGCGGTCTTGGTGTGCCGGTCGTCGAGGAGTTCGGTTTTGGGCACTGCGACGGGGCGCTGACCGTGCCGTTCGGCCTGGCGGGTGAACTGGACGCGGACAAGGGGACGTTGACGCTGGAGACGCCCGCGCTGGCATGAGGCCCGCCGCACGCGCCGCACCTCACCCGTTTGGCCCACGCCCCCACCCTGGAGGAGCATCCACCGCGCGCGAACCCGGCCGAGATGCCCATGCTGGTCACCGGGGGATGCCGGCCGAAGCTCCGACGGAAGGTCCACGCATGGGTCCCAGCAGCTCGACGGGCGGCCCGAAGGGCGGCTCGGGCGGCGGTGGCGGTGGCGTCATGACGCCCGGCAGGATCGCCGTCCTCGCGATCGCCGTCCTCACCCTGGTCTTCATCTTCGAGAACACCCGCCACACCAAGATCAGACTTCTGATCCCGGAAGTGACCATGCCCCTGTGGGTGGCGCTCCTGGGCACCGGCCTGATCGGCGCGCTGTGCGGGGCGTACTTCATGCGTCGGCGCAAGTAGCGGCTTCGCGGAATCCCGACCGGGAGAGACCCTGGTCGGGACGGCGCCGAGCGTGTTCCATGGTGATCGTGACGACCACCGTGCGACGTGACGTACTGACGCTGCCCGCCGCCCCGTTGGGCCCCGAGAACCCGCTGCCGCCGCTGCGGCCGCTCCGTGAGGTGCACACGCTGGACGAGCGCGACAGAGAGGGCCTGCCGCGCGACATGGCGCGCCAGCTCGGATACGCGCCGTTGCGCGGGGTCCTGCCGACGCGGGTGCTCGACGGGTACGGGCGCGAGCGGACCGACACCACCCTCGACACCCTGGTCATCGAGAACGACCGGTTGCGCGCCACCGTCCTGCCGGGCTTCGGCGGCCGCGTCCACTCCCTCTTCCACAAGCCGACCGGCCGTGAACTCCTCTACCGCAACCCGGTGCTGCAACCCGCCGCCTTCGCGCTGAACGGCGCCTGGTTCTCCGGCGGCATCGAGTGGAACATCGGCGCCACCGGCCATACGACGCTGTCCTGCGCACCCCTGCACGCCGCGCGCGTGACGGCGCCCGACGGCGGCGAGATGCTGCGGCTCTGGGAATGGGAGCGGCTGCGCGACGTGCCCTTCCAGGTGGACCTGTGGCTGCCCGGGGACTCCGACTTCCTCCACGTCGGCGTGCGGATACGCAACCCGCACGAGAAGGCGGTCCCGGTCTACTGGTGGTCCAACATCGCCGTGCCCGAGGAGCGCCGGGTCCTCGCCCCGGCCGACGAGGCCTGGCACTTCGGGTACACGGGCGCGCTGCGCAAGGTGCCGGTGCCCGAGACCGACGGCGTGGACCGGACCTACCCGCCGCGCAGCGAGTTCGCCGCCGACTACTTCTACGACGTACCGGACCGCTCACGGCGCTGGATAACCGCGCTCGACGACGACGGGCACGGCCTCGTCCAGACGTCGACCGACCTGCTGCGCGGCCGCAAACTCTTCGTGTGGGGTTCCGGCACGGGCGGGCGGCGCTGGCAGGAGTGGCTGACGGAGCCCGGCACGGGAGGGTACGCGGAGATCCAGGCCGGCCTCGCACGGACCCAGCTGGAGCACGTACGCCTGGACGCCGAGGGCGAGTTCAGCTGGCTGGAGTCGTACGGACCGCTGTCGGCTGACCCGGGCCTCGTGCACGGACCCGACTGGCGTGCCGCGCGCGAGGAGGCCCGGGCGCGGCTCGCGGACGCGCTGCCGCGCGGCGCGGTGGAGGAAGCCTACGACGCGTGGCGGCCGTGCGCGGACACCGAGCCGGGCGAGGTGCTCGCCGCCGGGTCCGGGTGGGGCGCGCTCGAAGTCCTGCGCGCGGGCTACAAGCTGCCGGGCACGCCGTTCGCCGAGTCCACCCTCGGCCCCGATCAGGAACCGTGGCTGGAGCTCCTGCACTCCGGCGCCGTCCCCGAGCCGCGCCGGGTGGCGCCGCCCGGCCCGACCCTGGTCGCCCCGCACTGGCGGGACATGCTGGAGACGGCGCCCGCGCGGCCGGCCGCCGAGTACCACCTGGGCGTGGCGCAGTGGCACGCGGGCGACCTGGCGCAGGCGGTGCGCAGCTGGGAGCGCGGCCTCGAACTCGCCCCCTCGCGCTGGCCGTTCCTGCGCTGCCTCGCGGTCGCCGACGAGGACGCGGGGAACCTGGAGCGGGCCGCCGACCGGTACGCGGAAGCCTTCGACGACCTGTGCCAGGAGCGGCGCGACGACGGTGTCCTGTGGACGTCCGCGAGTGCCGCCCTCGGCAGGGAGGTGATGGGTGTCCTGCTCGCGGCCGGGCGCAAGGAGGCGGCCCGCGCTGTGTGGGAGCGCCTGCATCCGGCCACGCGGGCGGAGGGCCGCTTCCGCCTCGTCGAGATTCAACTGCTCCTGGCGGAGGGCGAGAAGGCCGCCGCGCGGGCGATGTTCGACGAGGGCTTCGAGGTCGCCGACCTGCGTGAGGGCGCCGAGGTGCTCGGCGAGCTGTGGCGCGCGGTGACCGACGAGGAGCTGCCCGCCCGGTACGACTTCCGGATGCGGGCAGCTTCGCGGGAGTGACGCCCGACCCCGTGGTTACGCCAGCTCGCCGTTCCTGGCGACGACCTTGCCGCCGTGCACCACCATGTCCCGCTGCGGCATGTCCACCAGGACCTGCGGCAGGCACTCGCCGCGCACGAGGATGAAGTCGGCGGGGGAGCCGGGCTTGAGGTCGGCGTGGTCCAGGCCCATCACGTCGGCGCCGCCGTGCGCGCCCACGTCGTAGCAGTCGGTGAGCTCGTCGTCGAGACGGACGTCGGTGACCCAGCCGAGGATGTGCGCGCGGTGCAGCATGTCGGCGTTGCCGAACGGGCTCCACGCGTCGCGCACCCCGTCCGAGCCGAGCCCGACCCGCACCCCGTGCTCACGCAGCCTCGCGATCGGCAGGACCAGCGACTCGTTCGGCGCCACCGTCGTCAGGGAGATGTCCTGCTCACCCAGGTCGGCCGCCATCTTGCCCAGGTCGGTGTCGGACAGCTTCGGCAGGCAGAAGACGTGGCTGACCGTGACCTTGCCGCGCAGGGACAGCGCGCGGGTGCGGTCGATGATCGCCCGCAGGACCTTCGTGCCCTTCTCGTCGCGGTCGTGGAGGTGGATGTCCACGCCGACCCCGTGGCGGTCCGCGAGGCCGAAGACCAGGTCGAGCTGTTCGTCCATCGCGTCGTCGAAGCTGATCGGGTCGATGCCGCCGACCAGGTCGACGGCGCCGGAGCGGGCCGCTTCCTCCAGGAGCTCCGCCGTGCCCGGGGTCCGGATCACGCCGTGCTGCGGGAAGGCCACGATCTGCACGTCCAGGGCGTCCCGCAGCCGCTCGCGGGCCGCGTTCACGCCCTCGACACCGGCCAGGTCGTAGGCGGGCGCCACGTCCACGTGGGCGCGCATCGCGCGGGTGCCGCGGGTCACGGCGTGCGCCATCAGGCCATAGGCGCGCCCGCCGACCGGCCGGGCCTGGCTCTTGAACAGCTCCACGTCCTGGGCGCAGTAGTCGGCGATGCCGCTCGCGGGCTTGCGCGTGACCCAGTCGCCGCCCCACGTCGTCTTGTCCGGGTGGATGTGGGCGTCCACGAGCGAGGGCAGGGCGACCCGGCCGCCGCCGTCGATCACCTTGGCGCCCTTGGGCGCCCGGCCTTGCGTGATGCGGCCGTCGACGACCGTGAGGTCCACGGGGGTCTTCGCGCCGAAGGGGCGCACGTTGCGGAACACCACGGCCTTGGGGCGGTGCTTGTCACCCTGAGGCGCCGCGGCGGCGGGGGTGGCGGCGGAGAGGGCGGCTCCGGCACCCGCGAGGGCGGCGGCTCCGGCGAGTATGCCGCGACGGGAGAGAGGCGTCATGGGGGTCTCCTTCGAGAGGGGTGGTGCGGAGGAGTGGTGCGCGGGGAGTACCGGGGGCTCGGGGGTGTTCAGACCGCGATGCCCGAACGCACCACGCGTACCGGCTTCTTGAGGACCGTCACGTCGGCCAGCGGGTCGCCGTCCACCAGAAGCACGTCACCGGCGAAGCCACGCGCGAGGCGGCCCGCCGTGCCGTCGACGCCGAGCAGCTTGGCGGCGCCGGTGGTGGCCGTACGGATCGCGTCGAGCGCGGAGAGGCCCGCCGCCCGCATCAGCTCCACCTCGCGGCCGATGGGCTTGATCTTCCCGCCGGAGGAGTCCGTGCCCGCGGCCAGCGGCACGCCCAGCTCGTGCGCGGCGAGCACGGCCCGCTTCAGGACCGGCAGATACTGGCGGCCGCGCTCGGCGAGCACCGGGTCCGAGGACTCGGCGAGGCCCGCGATGGCGGTGAGCGTCGGCGTGAAGTACGTGCCCCTGCGCCGCATCTCGTGCAGCGTGCGCTCGCCGACGAACGCCCCGTGCTCCAGCGAGCGGATGCCCGCCATGACGGCGTCGTGGCAGCCCTTCTCGCTGTAGCTGTGGCAGAGCACGCCCTTGCCGCCGCGCCGGGCCGCCGCGACCACGGCGGACAGCTGCTCCCGGTCGTACACCTGGGCCAGCGGGTCCTGCTCGGGAAGCCCCGCCCGCTCGTTGACCCGGGTCTTGATGACGTCGGCGCCCCGGGCGAGGTTGACCTCGACGACACGGCGCAGCGCCTCGGGCGAGCGCACGCCGTCACGCAGCCTGGCCAGCGGGGTCAGCTCCGGGTCTGCGAGGATCGTGTCGCCCAGGTCGGGCGTGACGAAGACACCGGCGGCGCGCAGACGGGGAGCCTGCTCCGGGGCCTGGCGGGCCAGTTCCCGTACGGCGATGTCCTGGAAGAAGTTGGTCGAGCCGCTGCGCGCGCTCGTCGCACCGAGCAGCACCGCGTCGCGTGCCTCGGCCGCGGTGTTGAGGTGGATGTGCGCGTCGACGAGCCCCGGCAGCATCCAGCGCCCGTGCGCGTCGAGCACCTCGGCGCCCTCGGGCACCTCCGTACGCCCGCGCCTGCCCGCCGCGCGCACGACCCCGTCCACGATGACGACCACCGCGTCCTCGGTGACCTCCCCGGTCGCGGGGTCCAGGAGGGTGCCGCCCTCGACGACCAGATCACCGCCGGTCCGCCGGGTCGCGGGGGTTGCGGGGCTCGCGCCGGCCCGGGGCGCGGCGGCGGCCAGCGCGGCCGTGGTCCCGGCGAGCGCCGCCGCACCCGCGAGGACGCCGCGCCGGGTGAGCCGGGAGGAGGGCGGAGGGATGGACTCGACGCACATGGGGCTGCTCCAGGGCGGGTGGCGGAGGGAACGCGTCCGCAGTTTGTATACCAAGCTGGAGAGGCCCGCAAGGGAGCCCGGTGAAATATGCGGGTATAGGCAGACCTCAAGTCAGGCGAGACGACTCCAAGCGGCACTCCGCGAGCCTTGGTATACAGAAGACCTAGGAGTCGTTCTCCTCGAAAAGCGCCCTCAGCGCCACCGCCTGGCTGTCCCGCACATGCAGCAGCGTGCTCGCCGCGGCCGTCTCCTCGTCGCCCGAGGCGATCTGCCGGTAGATCAGGTCATGCTGGGCCCGCATGTGGTCCGGCTCCGCGCGCATGCCGAACAGGAGTTGGAGCTGCCAGCTCAGCTGCTCCATCGTGCGGGCGAGCAGGGGATTGCCGGAGAGGGCCACGATGCCCTCGTGGAAGGCCGTGTGCGCGGCGACCTCGCGGGGCCCGTCGTCCACGTCCGACGCCTGCTCGGCCTGGTGCAGCGTGCCTCGCAGCGCGGCGAGACCCTGTGGCTCGTCCGGCGCACTCCGCGCCACCCGGCGGGCCGCGAGCCGGGACGCCTGCACGGCGAGCGGCTCCCACACCTCGTACAGATGCCGCACATCGGAGCGTTCCAGGCGGCGCACCCGCACCCCGCTGTGCGGCAGCAGTTCGAGCAGCCCCTCGGCGACCAGCGCGCGCAGCGCCTCCCGCACCGGGACCCGCGACATCCGCAGCTCCTCGGCGACCTCACGCTCCACCAGACGCGAGCCCAGCGGGTAGCGGCGGTCCACGATGCGCTGCCGGACGGCCTCGCGCGCCTGGGCGCTCAACGAGATCCGTTCCGTACCGTCCGCCGTACTGCCCGCCACGTGCACCGTCCTCCGTTCGGCCTGCCTGCTCGGCCTGCCTGCCGTGGAGGATACGGCGAGTGCCGCGCGGGCGCGGTTCAGGACGAGCCGCGCCGGTCCGCGTACTCGAACACCGTGCCGTCCGGGTGCACCGCGATGATGTTGCGGCCCACGGGCGTCGGGACGGGGCCCGCGATGACCCGGGCGCCGGAAGCGTTCAGGACGGCGTACGCCTCATCGACGTCCGGTACCGCGATCGTCGCCGAGACCTTCCTGAGGATCTCCAGCTCGCGCTCGGGCCCGCTCATCAGCAGAAAGCAGCCGACCGCCGCGACCGACACGCCCTCCCGCTCGAAACGCTGCGCGGTACCGCCCGCGAGGCGTTCGTAGAAGGCGACCGAGGACTCCAGGTCCTCGACGCAGATACGCAGCGTGGCTCCCAGGATCTCCATACGGGCGAGCCTAGTTGGCCCGGCCGCCGTCCGAGATCGTTTCGGCGGACTTCCGGGGGCGCGGCTACGCGACCCGGTACTCCTCGACCTCTTCCGTGCGCCGGAGCTCCAGGCCGTGGCCCACGCCGCCGTCGGGGCGGACGACGCCGCCCGTCGGATCGAGGGCGCCGTCGAAGAACATCGACTCGATCCGCACATGGTCGTGCAGCCACTCGATGTGCCGCAGATTCGGCACACACGCGGCGACCGCGGCATGCGCGTGCGGCGCGCAGCGGGCCGACACCTCGATCCCGTGCGCCTGCGCGAGGGCCGCGGCGCGCAGCCACTCGGTCAGACCGCCGCAGCGTGTCGCGTCCAGCTGAAGGCAGTCCACGGAGGGGACCATCCGCGCGAAGTAGGGGAGGTCGTAGCCGTACGCTCCGGCCGTCACGTCGCAGACCAGCGCGTCCCGCACCAGAGCGAGCCCCCGCAGATCCTCCGAGGGGACCGGCTCCTCGAACCAGCCCACACCGTGCTCGGCGAGCACCCGGCCCACCCGGATCGCCTGCTTGCGGGTGTAGCCGCCGCTCGCGTCGACGTACAACTCGGCCTGCGAGCCGATGACATCGCGCGCGGTGCGCACCCGCAGCACGTCGCGGGCCGCGGCCCGGCCCCAGGCCTCGCCGACCTTGATCTTCACGCGGGGGATGCGCTGGCCGTGCACCCAGCCGTTCAGCTGGGCCGCCAGATGCGTGTCGTGGTACGTCGTGAAGCCCCCGCTCCCGTACACGGGCACCTCGTCGCGGGCGGCGCCCAGGAGACGTACGAGCGGGATCTCCAGGAGGCGCGCCTTCAGGTCCCACAGGGCGATGTCGATCGCCGAGACGGCGCACGAGGCGGCACCGGGGCGGCCGGTGTTGCGCACCGCCTTGGTCATCGCCGTGTGCGCCGCGGGGATGTCGAGCGCGTCGAGGCCCGTGACGACCGGGACGAGCTGCTCGGCCAGCAGGGAGACGATGGACGCGGGACCGTAGGTCCAGCCCGTGCCCGTCGCGTCGCCCGCCGTGATCTCGACGATCACGATGGTGGTGCTCTCCCAGGCGAAGGTGCCGTCCGCCTCGGGGGCGTCCGCGGGGATCGAGTAGGCGGACATGGCGGGCATTTCGATGGGCACTGCGTCCTTCATCGGGACCGTCCTGATCACATGCGGAGTGGGGGGGGCGCGGGGCGGTGCGGGATCGGTTCACGACCCCCCCACACCTGCGGCGGCGCTCCGTACGGGTATCCCGAAGCCCGGCGGGCAAACCGGACCTGCCCCGGAACCCGTCCCGCGTGCCCGCGGTGTTTGACCGCGGGGCGCGAGGGCAACCCGAAGGGCCCGCGTGCCGGTGCCGTCGGCAGGTCCACGCCCGACAGGGGCCGAAGGCCGACGCGCCCGGCGGACCGCCACAACCGCACCCCCCCGAGGAGCGCCCGCCATGACCACCAGCGAACTCGCCCCACTCGCCCGGCAGTTGCGCGTCGACTCCGTCCGGGCCGCCGATGCCGCGGGCTCCGGGCACCCCACCTCCTCGCTGTCCGCCGCCGATCTGATGGCGGTGCTCGTCGCGCGCCACCTGCAGTACGACTTCGACCGGCCCGGCCATCCCGGCAACGACCGCTTCATCCTCTCCAAAGGGCATGCCTCGCCCCTCCTCTACGCGACGTACAAGGCGGCGGGCGTCGTCACCGACGACGAGCTGCTGACCTTCCGCGCCCAGGGCAGCCGCCTCGAAGGGCACCCGACGCCGCGCCGCCTCCCGTGGGTCGAGGTCGCCACGGGGTCCCTGGGGCAGGGGCTGCCCGTCGGCGTGGGCATGGCCCTCTCGGGCAAGCGGCTCGACCGGATTCCCTACCGGGTCTGGGTGCTGTGCGGTGACAGCGAACTAGCCGAGGGCTCGGTGTGGGAGGCCGTCGAGCACGCGGGGTACGAGCACCTGGACAATCTGACCGCCGTCGTCGACGTCAACCGCCTCGGGCAGCGCGGCCCCACCCGCCACGCCTGGGACCTGCACGCCTACGCCCGCAGGTTCGCCGCCTTCGGCTGGCATGTCGTGGAGGCCGACGGCCACGACCTCGACGAGATCGACCGCGCCTTCCAGGAGGCCTGCTCCACCACGCGCCAGCCCACGGTCGTCCTCGCCCGCACCGTCAAGGGCAAGGGAGTCGCCGCCGCCGAGGACCGCGAGGGCCTGCACGGCAAACCCCTGGCCGATGCGGCAGCGGCGGTCGAGGAGCTGGGCGGCGCCGGCGGCGGGGAGGACGTGCGCGTGGAGGTGCGCAAACCCGCCGCCGCGCGTGCGCTGCACGCGACACGCAGCGGCCATCTGGAACTGCCGCGCCACGAGGTGGGCGACTCCGTCGCCACCCGCACCGCCTTCGGCCAGGCGCTGACCGCGCTCGGCGCCGCACGCGGCGACATCGTGGCCCTCGACGGGGAGGTCGGTGACTCCACGCGGACCGAGTACTTCGCCAAGGAGCACCCCGACCGCTTCTTCGAGTGCTACATCGCCGAGCAGCAACTCGTGGCTGCGGCGGTGGGGTTGGCGGCCCGCGGCTGGGTCCCGTACGCGTCGACGTTCGCCGCCTTCCTCACCCGCGCCCATGACTTCGTCCGCATGGCGGCGATCAGCGGCTCCGGCATCAACCTCGTCGGGTCGCACGCGGGCGTGGCCATCGGCCAGGACGGGCCGTCCCAGATGGGTCTCGAAGACCTGGCGATGTTCCGCGCCGTACACGGTTCGACGGTCCTGTATCCGTGCGACGCCCACCAGACGGGCAAGCTCGTCGCGCAGATGGCGGGCCTGGACGGTGTGCGGTACCTGCGTACGTCGCGGGGGGACATGCCCGTCATCTACGGCCCCGGCGAGGAGTTCCCCGTCGGCGGCTCCAAGACCCTGCGCTCGTCCGACAACGACCGGCTCACGCTGGTCGCGGCGGGAGTGACCGTGCACGAGGCGCTGACCGCGGCCGAGTATCTGGACCGCGAGGGCATCCAGGTACGGGTCATCGACCTGTACTCGGTCAAGCCCGTCGACCGCGCCACTCTGCGCGAGGCCGCCGAACGCACCGGCTGCCTGCTCACCGTCGAGGACCACCGGCCGGAGGGCGGCATCGGCGACGCCGTCGTCGAGGCCTTCGCCGACGGCGGCCCGGTGCCCCGCCTGGTGCGGCTCGCGGTGAACACGATGCCCGGCTCGGCGTCCCCCGAGGAGCAGTTGCACCACGCCGGCATCGATGCCGAGTCCATCGCGGCGGCAGCGCGGCTGCTGGTGGAGCAGGCGGTCGTACGGTGAGGCCGGTCAGCGCCTGCCGGGACCCGTCGGTCGCGCCGGCCTCGTCGACCGGGCTGTCCGTGCCCTGAACCAGGCGTGGGACGTGGGCCGGAACATCAGGACCGTCGCCACGAGCACCGCGCTCAGATGCAGCACACGGCTCGCGCCGAACAGGACGTCCACCGCCCCCAGATCCCGGAAGGCGTCGCCCGGGGAGTGTCCCTCGGCCAGCCACCGGAGCGGTTCGACCACCAGGGACAGCGTGCCGAGGACGCCGAGCCCCACGGCGAGCGTCCAGCGCGCCCAGTTCCTGCCGCGGCGCAGCTGGACGGCGGTCAGGACGGCCGCCGAGAACACGGCCATCCGCAGCAGCAGGCCGCCCGCCAGTTCCCCGGCGGACGTGTCGCCGTCGGCCACGAGGCCGCCGGCCATGAGCACCGTCTCGAAGAAGCCCGCCACGACCGCGGTGATCCAGAGCGCGAAAGCGGCGTGGACGGGCGGGGGAGCGGAGGGTTCACCGCCGCCCGGCCGTGCGGGGCGGCGCCCCGGAAGTCCCTGCGTCGCGTTCGCCATGGTGCGCCTCGCTCACTGCGGTCCACCCTGAACCGTCCCTCTCGATGGTTCCGGCGAACGCGGCCCGGGGCACGCCCGCCGGCCCCCCTCTTCAGGTGTTGTCAGCACCCCTGCGCGGCATGGAAGGAACCCCCTGGGCGCGTCTCTCACTTCCGGCAGAGGATCTCCCCGTGCAGGACGGCGAACCAGCCGTCCTCCCGCTCTCCCCACTCCCGCCACGCGTCGGCGAAGGCCCGCAGTTCACCGGCGTCGGTGTGCCCGCCCTCCACGGCCAGAGCCGCGTAGCCGGAGGCGACCGTGCGGTCCGCCCACAGGCCGCTCCACCAGGCACGCTCGTCGGCCGAGGTGTAGCACCAGGTGCTCGCGCTCGCGGTGACGTCGTCGAAACCGGCCTGCAGGGCCCAGGACTTGAGGTGGCTTCCCGCATCCGGCTCGCCGCCGTTGGCGCGGGCCACCCGCCGGTACAGGTCGAGCCAGCCGTCCATGGCGGGAGGCTTCGGGTACCAGGCCATCGCCGAGTAGTCCGCGTCGCGGGCGGCGACGATGCCGCCCGGCGCGCAGACGCGCCGCATCTCGCTCAGGGCGCGCACCGGGTCGCCGACGTGCTGGAGCACCTGATGCGCGTGGACGACACAGAAGGAGTCGTCCGGGTAGTCCAGTTCGTGGACGTCGGCGACGGTGAACTCCACGTTCCGCAGGCCGCGTTCGGCCGCTGTCGCGCGCGCCCGGTCCAGGATGCCGGGTGCGTGGTCGACGCCCGTGACATGGCCGTCCGGTACGAGCGCTGCCAGGTCGGCGGTGATGGTGCCGGGTCCGCAGCCGATGTCCAGGATGCGCATGTGCGGCTTGAGTGCGTCCACGAGATAGGCGGCCGAGTTGGCGGCGGTCCGCCAGGTGTGGGAGCGCAGCACGGACTCGTGGTGTCCGTGTGTGTAGACGGCGGTCTCCTCCGGCATGACGGGAACTCCTTCGCGATCGCTGCCGCTCGCTGCGGTGGATCGAACGGTACGCCGCCATGTCGCATAATGAGACCCGCGTATCACTATGTGGTCAGCCGCTGGGCTGGAGCGGCCGGTACACGGTGAGCGCCTCGGGCAGCTTGTCGACGAGCAACTCCCCTTGCGCCAGGGTCACTTCACCGTCGTACGACACCACCGTTCCCGGCTCCAGACCGTCCACCCGCAGCCGCGGAAGCCGCACGGCGGCCTGCGCCGGGGAGCGCGTCAGCGGCCCCGCGAGGGCCGCGGCAAGAAGCCGCGAGCCCGGCCTGCGACCGCCGTGCACGATGCGCACGTCGAGCAGGCCGTCGGCCAGGTCGAGCCTGCGGCCGGGGGTGAACCCGAGCCGGTGGTAGGTGCAGTTGCCCGCGAAGAGCAGCCACAACGCCCGCTGCCTGCCCCGGAATTCGGCGCTCAGCGGCTGCCGGTCGGAGCGGAGCAGCCGGACGGCGGCAAGGACCGCTGCGGCCCGGCCGCCGACGCGATGCGCCCAGCGGTCACGCAGCCGCACGAGCTCGGGATACACCCCGAGACTGAAGGTGTTGAGGAAGTACCCCCGAGCACCGCTTCCGGAGCTGAAACGCCCGACGTCCACGGCGACCGCGTCCCCCGCCTCGACGGCCCGGCGAAGATCGTGCTGGTCCTCCACCCCGATGTCGTACGCGAAGTGGTTGAGCGTGCCGCCCGGCAGCACCGCGAGCGGCAGCCGGTGGCGCAGGGCGACGGGGACCGCCGCGTTGACGGTGCCGTCGCCGCCGCACACCCCGAGTACCTGTGCCCGCGCGGCGGCCCCCTCCAACTCGGCCTCGAGGCGCTCCGGTTCGCACTCCACGAGCTCGGCGAGCGGCAGGGCCTCCAGCAGCGCCCGGGCGCGTCCGGGGGCGCCGGCGGCGGAGTTGACGACAAGGACAAGGCCCTTGCCGCCGGGCAGGGCGGGGGCGTCGACGCGGGGCCTGCCCGGTGGCGGCAGCAGACCGCGGGTCGGCACCATGCCGCGCACGGCGAAGGCCGCCCCCGCGCCGAGGGCGGCCCCCGCGAGGACGTCGCTCGGGAAGTGCACGCCGGTGTAGACGCGGGACAGCGCCACGGCACCGGCGAGCGGCGCGACGCCCGCGCCCCAGCCCCGCGACTCCAGCGCGACACCGGTGGCGAACGCGGCGGCCGAAGCGGAGTGCCCCGAGGGGAAGGACGTGGTGACGGGCTGCCGCTTGAGCTGACGCATCAGCGGCACCCCGTCCAGCAGCGGCCTGGCCCGGCGCACCGAGCGCTTGCCCAGGGTGTTGATGGTGGCGGAGGCGAGCGAGAGCGACGCGGTCCCGCGCAGCGCGGCCCGCCGTGCGCGCGGCGTGCGGGTCGCCGCGATCCCGGCGGCCACGCCGAACCACAGGAGGCCGTGGTTGGCGCTGCGGCTCAGCCGCGGCAGCAAGCGGTCGGCGCCCGGCCAGTGCCGGGTGGCGACGGCGTCGAAGGTCTGGTGGTCCAGGGCGATGAGACGGGTTCGCAGAGGCATGGGGGCGCGGGTACCCCCGGGGGCGCTTTCCTTTCCCGCCTCCTTTCCCGTTTCCTTTCCCGCTTGCTTTCCCGCGCCGCCGGACACGGCGGAAAACCGGCCCGCGCGCTGCCCGGGGCCGGAAAGGAGCGGCCGGAAACGGAGGGAGGGGAAACGCATTTGCGGCGACCCGCACCCCCCACGGAGAATCCCCCGCATGGGACATCTGGAAGCCGCGCACATTGAGTACTACCTGCCGGACGGCCGAGCGCTGCTCGGTGATGTCTCCTTCCGAGTCGGCGAGGGCGCCATCGTCGCCCTCGTCGGGGCGAACGGCGCGGGCAAGACCACCCTGCTCCGCCTGATCTCGGGCGAGATCCAGCCCCACGGCGGCACCGTCACCGTCAGCGGCGGCCTCGGTGTGATGCCGCAGTTCGTCGGGTCGGTGCGCGACGAGACGACCGTGCGCGACCTGCTCGTCTCGGTGTCGAATCAGCGCATCCGCGATGCCGCGAAGGCCGTGGACGTGGCCGAACACCTGATCATGACCGTCGACGACGAGGCCGCCCAGCTCCAGTACGCCCAGGCCCTGTCCGACTGGGCCGAGGCCCACGGCTACGAGGCCGAGACCCTCTGGGACATGTGTACGACGGCCGCGCTCGGCATCCCGTACGACAAGGCGCAGTTCCGCGAGGTCCGCACGCTCTCCGGCGGTGAGCAGAAGCGCCTCGTCCTCGAAGCCCTGCTGCGCGGCGGCGACGAGGTGCTGCTCCTGGACGAGCCGGACAACTACCTCGACGTACCCGGCAAGCGCTGGCTGGAGGAGCGGCTCAAGGAGACGCGCAAGACCGTCCTCTTCGTCTCCCACGACCGCGAGCTCCTCGCCCGCGCCGCCGAGAAGATCGTCAGCGTCGAGCCGGGGCCCGCGGGCGCCGACGCCTGGGTGCACGGCGGCGGCTTCGACACCTTCCACGAGGCGCGGCGCGAGCGGTTCGCGCGCTTCGAGGAGCTGCGCAGGCGCTGGGACGAGAAGCACGCGCAGCTGAAGAAGCTGGTGCTCAGCCTGCGGCAGGCCGCGTCGATCAGCCATGAGCTGGCCTCGCGGTACGCCGCTGCACAGACCCGGCTTCGCAAGTTCGAGGAGGCGGGGCCGCCGCCCGAGCCGCCGCGCGAGCAGGACATCACGATGCGACTGCAGGGCGGACGTACCGGCATCCGGGCCATCACCTGCAAGGACCTCGAACTGACCGGCCTGATGAAACCCTTCGACCTGGAGGTCTTCTACGGCGAGCGGGTCGCCGTCCTCGGCTCGAACGGCTCGGGCAAGTCGCACTTCCTGCGCCTGCTCGCGGGCGGCGACGTCGCGCACACCGGCGACTGGAAGCTCGGCGCACGCGTCGTGGCCGGCCACTTCGCGCAGACCCACGCCCACCCGGAGCTCTTCGGCCGCACGCTCCTGGACATCCTGTGGCGCGAGCACGCCCAGGCCAAGGGCCCCGCCATGTCGCGCCTTCGCCGGTACGAGCTCACCGGGCAGGCCGAGCAGCGCTTCGAGCGGCTCTCGGGCGGCCAGCAGGCGCGCTTCCAGATCCTGCTCCTGGAGCTTGAGGGCTCCACGGCCCTGCTGCTCGACGAGCCCACCGACAACCTCGACCTGGAATCGGCGGAGGCCCTCCAGGAAGGCCTTGAGGCATACGAGGGAACGGTCCTCGCCGTGACGCACGACCGCTGGTTCGCCCGCTCCTTCGACCGCTATCTCGTCTTCGGCAGCGACGGTCTCGTGCGCGAGACGCCCGAGCCGGTGTGGGACGAGCGCCGGGTGGAGCGCAAGCGGTAGCGGCTTTGGGCCGTGGGAGGACAATGGCGGGTATGGCAGACACGAGAGGCACAGCCGGCCCGTCCGACCTGAACGACCGCGAACTCCTCGATCGGCACGCCGCCGCCCTCGACCTGTTCGGCGACCGGGTGCACGCGATCGGGACCGACCAGTGGGACGCGGGAACGCCGTGCACCGACTGGTCCGTGCGCGACCTCGTCGCCCACCTGACCACCGAGCAGCTCTGGGTGCCCTCGCTCGTCCGCGACGGCGCCACCATCGAGTCCGTCGGTGACGCCTTCGACGGCGACGTGCTCGGCCCCGACCCCGTCGCCTCCTGGGACACGGCGTCAGCCGCCGCCCACGAGGCGTTCGGCGAGCCGGGCGCCCTCTACCGCACGGTGCATCTCTCCTTCGGCGACACCGCGGCCGACTTCTACTGCGGGCAGATGATCACCGACCTCGTCGTGCACGCCTGGGACCTGTCCCGGGCCATCGGAGCGGACGAAACCCTTCCGGAAGACCTCGTCGCCTTCTCCTTGCACGAAATCAAGCCGTACGCTGCGGACTTGGCGAAGAGCGGGCTCTTCGCCCCCGCGGTGGAACCGCCCCAGGACGCCGACGCACAGACGGAGCTGCTGAGTCTGGTGGGGCGCCAGGTGTAGCCGCGGGGGAGCGTCAGTGAGGTCGGGGGAGCGGGTGAGTCACGCGTGAGTGCCCAGGTGTCGAGGACGTCCTTCAGGACCGCGGACGTGGACGAGGCGCGGCAGGTGATCGGCGACGCGTTCTACAGCAACTTCATGGATGTCCTCGACGGGCCGCGCGCCTTTCGCGCCGAGTTCGACATCGGGCAGCTCGGCGCGCTCACCGTCGGCGAACTGAGCTGCGGCGCCGATGTGTGGATGCGGGTCGGGGAACTGGGCGCGTACCACGTGAACATCCCGCTCGGCGGGCACATGCGCTTCAGGCAGGGCGGCGGCGCGAGCACCGTCGCGACGGCGCAGCGGGCCGGAGTGTTCCAGCCCGTCGGTGACACGGTGGTGGAACGGTGGACCGGCGACTGCCGGGTCCTTGCGGTGAAGATGGACCGCGAGGCGCTCGAACAGCGCCTCGAGCAGCTCCTCGGCCGGCCGACCCGCGGCCCGCTGACGCTCGCCCCCGAGCTGGACACCACCCGTGGCCCTGGCCGCAGTTGGGCCCGGCTCGTCACCACGGTGATCGGGGATCTGCGCGCGGAGCCGGGCGCTCCGCCGGGCCAGGTGTCCCTCTACGTGTCGCCCCTGGTCGCCGCGCCGCTCCAGGAGGCGATCCTGAGCGGGCTGCTGCTCGCCGTGGAGCACCCGTACCGCGACGAACTCACGGACCCGGGGCGGAGGTTGCGCCCGGCGCCCGTGAAGCGCGCGATGGACGCCGTGCAGGAGCGGCCCGAGCATCCCTTCACGCCCGCCGGGCTCGCCGCCGAGGCGCGGGTCGGGGTGCGCTGGCTCCAGGAGGCCTTCCGCCGCTATGTGGGCATGTCCCCCATGGCGTACGTACGGGAGGTACGGCTGATCCGTGTGCGCGACGATCTGCGGGAGACGGAGCCCGGCACGATCGGCGTGAGCGAGGTGGCGCACCGGTGGGGCTTCAGCCATCTGGGGAGGTTCGCCGAGCAGTACCACGCCCGCTTCGGGGAGTTGCCGTCCCAGACACTGCGGCGCTGAAGCGAGGACCGGCCGGCCTCGTCTGCGGCGTGCGCCGTCCGGCGCGTGCGTTATGCGGACAGTGGGCGCGCTCAGCGGATCGTGACCGCCGGGTCACTGGTTTATCGTTTTACCTGTCACCGGTCGGGCCGGTCGCTGCCCATGGGTCCTCAACCCGCCCCAGGGTCGTGACCGTGACGGACCGCCGGGGACGTTCCGGCCCGGCCTCAGGCCGGGCCGGGCCCGCGCCGCGGGTCCGGTCGCTCCCCCTGCACCACCCGTGCAACCGGACCCGCTCCTTCAGGACCGGGCCAGGCCCCCGCCCGGCCTGAGGGCCGGGGCAACCGGCCGCGGTGTCGTCCGCCGCGGCGAAGGGAGCCTCGGCCTCAGGCCGAATCGGCGAGGTCCCTGAGCGTCACCATGCCCACCGGCTGTCCGTCCTCGACGACGGGCAGCCTGCGCACCGAGTTCTCCAGCATCAGGCTGACCGCCGACGCCACGGCGTCGTCGGGGGTGACCATGACCGGATTCGGCGTGCAGATGGCCTGCGCGCTGACGGTGAGGGGATCGGCGCCGTCGGCCACGGCCCGCAGCGTGATGTCCCGGTCCGTGAGCACGCCGACAACCCGGCCGGACGTGGCCACCAGGACGTGCCCGATGTCCTGCGCGCGCATCAGCTGGGCCGCTTCCACCAGCGAGGCATCGGGACCTACCGCCACGACACCCGGAGTCATGACGTCCCTTACGACAACAGCCATGGTGGGGCCCTTCCTGTGGTGGGGGGTCGGTCGTCTCGCCGCAGTACCCCTGTGCGGCCGGTCCATGCGGGTTTGCCCGGAAGAAGTGGGGAGACCCGCCCTCCGCACCCCCCACGGGCACTCTGGGAGGGAAGGAGTCATGGCGGTTCTCGCTGTGTTCATCCCGGTCCTGATGCTGGGCGTGATCCTGGCACTCGGCCGGTACGAGGAGTGGATGCTGCCGTCCGTCGCGCACGTCAAGCACGCCGCGAACGCCGACGAGACGGAAGCCGTACGCCGCGCCACATGAAGGCGGCCAGGGCGGTGCCCACTCCCGCGGGTGCCGCCCCCGTGGCGCACATGTGTTTGCTTCCCGGGTCCCGGGGCAGGCGAAGTTCACAGTGCTTCGGACAGGAGGCACGTCCGTGGGAGCGGTTCGCGCTCGCCCGGGTGTGCCCCGTCGCGCTGCCGCGTCCACCCCCACGGTGACTCTTCAACCCAAGGCACCGAAAAGGGAGTTGCGACGCATCATGCGATCCGACGCGCGACAGACGAAGCGCCATCCGCACGACGACGCACCCGACACCGCGGCTGCTTTCCGCAGGCTGACCGAGATGCCGCACGGTCCCGAACGCGACGCGCTGCGCCAGGAGTTGGTGAGGGCCTGGCTGCCGATGGCCGAGCGCCTCGCCGGCCGGTTCCGCAACCGCGGCGAAGCACTGGACGACTTGCGCCAGGTGGCGGCCCTCGGCCTGGTCAAGGCCGTCGACCGGTACGACCCCGAGCGCGGCAGCGCTTTCGAGAGCTATGCCGTGCCGACGGTCACGGGCGAGATCAAGCGCCATTTCCGTGACCACATGTGGACCCTCCATGTGCCGCGCCGCGTACAGGACTTGCGCAACCGTGTACGGTTCGCCCGCCAGGAGCTGACCCAGACCGTCCCCGGCCGCGCGCCGAGCCTCGCCGAGATCGCCGAGAAGGCGCAGCTCTCCGAGGAGGACGCGGCAGCGGGCCTGGAGGCGCTCGAGAGCTTCACCGCTCTCTCGCTGGACGCCGAACTGCCGGGCAGCGACGACGGGTACGCGCTGCGCGACGCACTCGGCGCACCCGACCCCGCGCTCGATGTCGTCATCGACCGCGAGGCCGTCAAACCGCGCATCGCCGCGCTGCCCGAGCGGGAGCGGGACATCCTCTACATGCGGTTCTTCGGCGACATGACGCAGAGCCGCATCGCCGAGCAGCTCGGCATCTCCCAGATGCACGTCTCGCGCCTGATCAGCCGCTGCTGCGACCGACTGCGCGAGGAAGTCATGCAGGACGCCGCCTAGTTGAGGCCGGGGACCTCCCGGCTCACGTGACGGGCCATGGCCAGCGCGATGTGGCGTGACATCACGTCGACCGTCTGTGCCTCGGCCATCGAGAACGCGAGCCGTGCCCCGCTCCTGAACAGCGTGAGGACGCCTTCCACCGGACCGTCCGAGCGTCCCCTCAGCGGCACGCACAGCAGGGACGTCACCTGCGCGCGTACGAGGACGGGGGCGCCGGACGCGTCCCGGCCGAAGGCGTCGGGGTCCTCCGGACGCACCTGCAGCATGGGCGCCCCGCCGCGTGCCGCCTCGACGACGAGGGGGCATGCGGCGGGCGCCTGTGCGAGGACGTCCCCGACCGGCGCGTCCTTCGGCCCCAGGACGGTCGTACGCCGCTGCCGCGCGGCCCCTTCGTCGGCGATCACCCAGTCCGCGAACCGCGGGTGCAGGACACCGGCGGCCCGTTCGAGCACAGCCGTACGGTCCCCGGCGGGAGCCGTGAGCAGGGCGGTGGTCATGGCGTCCGCGAGGTCCATGCGGGCGGCGTGCCGGGTCGCCTCGCCGAGGTCGGGGGCGGGAGCGGGAGCGCGCGAGGAACCCCGGGGTGACGCGTGCGAGCCCGCGGGCCGCGTGCCCGGCTGCAGCACCACCAGCACCGCCGTACGCGGCTCGGCGCCGGGCCGCAGCGCGGTGAGCGTCGCCTGGACCGGGAGGTGCGGGTCACGCTGGAGGTGGACGGTGAGGCTGCGGTCACCTTCGCCACGCGCGACCGCGGCGGTCTGCGAGCGGAACGCCACCCGGTCCGCGTGCAGCAGGAAGCCGGTCAGCGGCCTGCCGGTGGCGTAGCCCGCGCGTACGCCCGTGAGACCGGTCGCGGCGAAGTTCATCCGCCGCACCACCGACTCCCGGTCGACCAGGGCGACGGGCAGGGGGAGGCGCTGGAAGAGGGCCCGCAGGAGGTGCTGCTCGTCCCGGTCGGGAGCGCCGGTGCCCAAGTGGCCTTCGGCGGCGAGGCGTTCGTAGAGCGGCCGCAACTGCGCCGCCACATGGTCGAGTTCGAAGATCGCCGCGTCGAGTACGGTGCCGAGGTCGTCCGCCGGGACGGAGCGCGCCGACTTCAACTCGGCGACGCGGCGCACGAAATCCGCGATCTCTTCACCGAACTCCTCCGTTTGGGCCATATGCCGAACGTATCCGCTGCGGCCGTTTTTGGGGGGTACTCGCGGGAAGGCGGAGAAAAGGAGGAGGAACCCACCATGTCCCTCGTACCGGAACCGGACCTCGACCTGGCGGGTCCCGAGTCCGCGCTGCCGGGGCGCAGGCTCTCGGAGCTGGCGGAACAGGCCGTGCGCTGCACCACCGCGTGCTGCGGCGCGGGCACCACCGTATCGGCGGGCGGCAGCGAACACCCCGCTTCGGTGACCCACCCCGACCTCGCCGGACTCGTCTCCGTACAGCTGCGCTCGGGCGACGGGCCCATACCGGCGGCGCAGGAGCGTGGGGCGCCCGTGGAGACCGGTGACCTGCTGCGGGACGAGCGGTGGCCCGTCTACCGCGCCATGGCGCTCGACACCGGCGTGCGCTCCAGTGTTACGCTCCCCTTCCAGTGCGGGGGTCTCACCGTCACCCTGACCCTGTTCAGCTTCCGCCCCGGCGCGCTGGACGACGTCCGGCACGGTCCCGCCCAGGCGCTCGGCGACCTCGCCACGACGGCCCTGGTCCGCGACCGCCGCTACCGCGCGGCGCTCACCGAACTGGATCACCTCGGCACCGCCCTGCGCACCCGCCCCGTCGTCGACCAGGCGTGCGGCATCATCATGCACGTCCTGACCTGCGACGCGGACAGGGCCTTCACGATGCTGCGCCGCATCTCCCAGTCCACGAACCGCAAGCTGGCCGATGTCGCGTCCGTAGTGGTGGAGACGCGGGGCAAGGGCCTGGAGAAGGAGCTGGCGGCCCTGGCGGCGGAGTAGCGGGAAAGCACTCGGCCGAGGCCGCTGCGCGCGCGAAGAACGCCCCGTCGCGTTTCGATGGGTACATGCGGACGGAACCCGAAGGCCGTGGCCCTGTCCGGTACGGGCCTCCCCTGCCGGAGCCGGGCCTCCCGGTCCTGCCCGAGCTCTCCGCCGTGCTCGCGGGTGCCGCGGGCCGCGCCCACGCGGAGCCACCCGGCGGCAGCCCCGCCCTCCTCGACGCCGGGAGCGGCTACTGGGCCCGGCGAGGGCTCGCGGGGGAGCGGGACCAGGTCGTCGCGGCACCCGGTGCCGCGCCCCTGCTGCTCGCGCTGACCGCGGCCCTCGGCGGCGGCGACGTCCTGCTCCCGCGGCCCTGCCCCGCCTGGTGGGCGCCGCAGGTGCGGCTGCTCGGCCGGGCGGTGTACCACGTGCCGACGCCCGCCGAGTGCGGCGGCGTCCCCGATCCGTTCGCCCTCATGGAGACCGTCCGCCGTATCCGCGCCGAGGGCGGCACCCCACGCCTCCTCGTGCTGTCCGTCGCCGACGACCCCACCGCCACCGTGCCGCCGCCCGAGGTGCTGCACGAGGCCGTGGAGGCGGCGGCGGACGAGGGGCTGCACGTCGTCAGCGACGAGACCTGGCGCGACACCCTGCACCGGCCGCACGACACGGTGCTGGTGAGCCCCGCCGAGATGGACCCCGGACGCGTGACGGTGCTGACCGACCTCTCCGGGGCCTTCCTGCCGCCGGGCTGGCCCGCCGCGGTCGCCCGGTTCCCGGCCGGAGCGCGGGGCGCGGGGCTGCGGGCCCGCACCCTGGACGTCCTCACCGCCCTTGGCGCGTGCGTCACGGCGCCGGTCGGGGCGGCGGCGTCCTACGCCCTGGGCGAGCCGGACGAGGTCACCGACCGCCTCGTCCGCGCGACCCGCCTGCACGCGCGCGTGGCCGCGGCCGCGCAGCGCACGGTGCTCGCCGCGGGCGCGCTCGCCCGCCCGCCGGGGGCGGGCCGTCACCTCTACGTGGACCTCGGCCCGCTCCGCCCGGCGCTCGCCGCGCGCGGCGTCGGCGACTCGCAGGACCTGGAGGACTTCCTCGGCGGACGCCTCGCCATGCCCGCCCCCGGCGGCCACCGCTTCGGCGACGAACTGGGCGCGCTGCGCGTACGCCTGTCCACCGGCCCCCTGCTCGGCGCGACCCCACAGGAACGCCTGGCGGCCCTCACCGCACAGGACGCGACCGAACTCCCCTATGTGGAAGAGGCGTTGAGCACGCTGGCCGCCGCCTTCGACGACCTCCGCGCGACAGCACAGGCCTAGGCCGCCGTGCGCCGGACCTTGTGCCACACCGTCGGCGCCACGCTGATCGCCACCGTCAGAGCGACCGCCACCAGCACGCCCTGCCACGGCTCCTTGAAGAGGGAGCCGCCGAGAATGCCGATCAGCTGGTACGTGAAGGCCCAGGCGAGGCACGCCGGTATGTCCCCGCGGGTGAACTGGCGCAGCGGCATCTTCGCCATCAGGCAGGCCAGCATTACCGGAATCCGCCCGGCCGGGACGAGCCGGGAGAGGACGAGCACCAGCACGCCGTGGTCGGCGAGCTTCGCCTGCGCCTGGGCCAGACGCTCCTCGGGCGCCCGGTCCCGGATCGCCGCGAGCCAGCGCGAGCCGTTCTTCGAGTGCATGCCGCGCCGGCCGAGCCAGTACAGCGCCATGTCACCCAGGAACGCGGCCAACGCCGCCACCACGAACACCAGGAGCAGCGCCAGGGGTGCCTCCTGATGGAAGGCCACCACCGCGGCCGAGCTGACGAGCGCGCCCGTGGGCACCACGGGCACCAGCGCGCCGACCATGATGAGCAGGAACAACGACGGATAGCCGACGGCCTGCGTCGACCCCGGGGTCACCTGGGCCGTCAGGGCGAGGATCACTGAGGGTCTCCCTTGGTGACCTCGGGCCGCACGCTCTCGCCGTGCCCCAGGCGGTGCACCGCCACATCGGGCGCGATCCGCGCGGCCTGGCGCACGAACTCCTCGCCCGGAGTGTGGAATTCATGGGGCCGCACGGCGTCCATGCCGATCGGCCAGTACGTCCCGTAGTGCACCGGCACCGCGCTGCGCGGCGCGAGCTCCGCCAGGGCCAGGGCAGCGCGCCCCGCGTCGAGGTGACCATGGCCGAGATACGGCCCCCAGCCGCCGACCGGGAGCAGCGCCACGTCGACCTCCCCGACCTCCTCGGCCATCGAGTCGAAGAGCCCGGTGTCCCCGGCGAAGTACGTCCGCGCCTCACCCCGCACCACGAAGCCCAGAGCGGGCGCGGCATGCGGTCCGACGGGCAGCCGCCGCCCGTCGTGCCGAGCCGTCACCACGCGTACGGCCAGATCGCCGATCCGCACCTCGTCACCCGGCACGACCTCGATGAGGCGCAGATGGGAGAGCCGGCGCGCGAGCCCCGGCACCTGCCGGCGCGCGCCGCGCGGCAACAGCACACGGGTCCCCGGGGTGATCCGTGCGAGGGACGGAAGATGCAGGTGATCGGCGTGCAGATGGGAGAGGAGCACCACGTCGGCGACGGCCGCCTCGGGCGGCGGGAGCGCGCCCCTGCGCCGGCGCAGATGGGCCAGACGGCGGGCGAACAGCGGGTCGGTGAGCACCCGGAGCCCCGAGTCCTCGACCGTGCAGGTGGCGTGACCCCACCAGGTGATCTCCACCGGCACTCCCATTGCTCCTTCTTCCTCCTTCGCGCGACTGTTTACGAGCCTACGGCCAGGAGTAGGGTCTTCCGCTGACGCCCGTGGTGAGGATGCCAGAGGTGAGGGGGACGCGATGGGGGACACCGCAAGCGTGACCGTGCTGCGGGTCGCCGCGATCGCCAGCCTGATACCGCTGGAGGAGCTGGACGCCGACCCCTTCCTGGTGGACTCCCGCAGCCAGCACGCGATGTGCGCGCGGTGGGCCGCCGCCCGGGGGTATGTCATCACGCGTGAACTGGTCGTGCACGGGCTGCCCGCCGATCACGCCGTGCTCTGGGCCGACGTGGACGAGGGCCTCGTGGACCTCTTCGTCGTGCCCAGCCGCCGTGTGCTCGACCGCGCGCTGCGTTCGCCGGACGAGTTCACCGCGGAGTGCGGGCGGCGCGGGGTGCGGATCGAGACGGCGGGGCTCGCCGAACCGTCGTACGACGCGCAGATGAAGGCCTGTGTGCACCGGCGGCTCTCGATGCCGACCGCGGGGTACGACGGCCGCTGACCGACCCCCGGCACCCGGCCGTACACCCTGTGACACGCTGGTGTCCGGATCTGTCATGAAACGTGAGGCGGCGCGGCGTGGGGCGAGAGCGATGGCGGTCGGTCGGCAGTGCGCTGTGGAGATCCGTCGCCGTATGGCTGGTCAGCACGCTCACCATGCTGGCGCTCGCCGGCATCCTGCCCGACTTCCAGCTGCAGGCCGACGACGATGACAGCGCCACCCGCATCGCCAGCACGGCCGCCCTGGGCGCCGGCGCCTTCGGCCTGCTCTCCTCGCTGGTGTGGCCCCTGCTCGTGCGGGCCCTGCTGCTCGTGCCCGCGCTCGTGCTCGGCCTGCTCGCCTTCGCCCTCAACGGCTCACTGCTGCTGCTCGCCCTCAGCCTGATCCCCGACGGCCGCGGTGAGGCCAACCCCGAGACCGCCGTCGTCGTCGCCGCGGTCATGTCCGCGGTCGCCTCCGCGACCGGCGGTGCCCTCGCCGTCCGTGACGACGACGCCTACCGCCGCCGCCTCTACCGCCTGGCCGACCGCAAGCGGCGCCGCCTCGCCGAAGGGCGCCCCGGTCCCGTACCGCCCGGCACCGTCTTCATCCAGCTCGACGGGGTGGGCCATGACGTCCTGCGCACCGCCGTGGACAAGGGGCTCATGCCGACCGTCGCGCTCTGGCTCGGGCGGGAGGGCGCCCCGACCCACCGCCTCACCCCCTGGCGCACCGACTGGTCGAGCCAGACCGGGGCGAGCCAGCTCGGCATCCTGCACGGCTCCAACCACGACGTCCCCGCCTTCCGCTGGTACGAGAAGGACACCGGCGAGGTCATGGTCTCCAACCGGCCCGCCTCCGCCGTCGAACTCCAGCGCCGCGCCATCGAGCGCACCGGTGACGGCGGCCTCCTCACCCTCGACGGCGCCAGCCGCGGCAACCTCTTCAGCGGCGGTGCCGAGCAGGTCGCCCTGGTGCTCTCCATGGCCGCGCGCCGCGGCAAGGAGAACCGCTCGCGCGCCGGGTACTTCGCCTACTTCTCCGACCCCGCCAACGCCGTCCGCACCGCCCTGTCCTTCGTCGCCGAGGTCGGCCGCGAGATCGGCGAGTCGACCCGGGGCCGGATCAGGAAGCGGCGCCCGCGCGTCGCCCGGGGCGGGCTCTACCCCTTCATCCGCGCCTTCGCGACCGTCGTCGAGCGCGATGTCGTCGTCGCCGCGGTCATCGGGGACATGCTCGCCGGGCGCAGCGCGGTCTACGCCGACCTCGTGGCCTACGACGAGGTGGCCCATCACTCGGGGCCCACCGGCCACGACGTGGAGAAGGTGCTCCAGCGGCTCGACCGGTCCCTCGCGCTGATCGCGAAGGTCGCCGAACACGCCCCCCGCGCCTACCGCATCGTGGTCCTCTCCGACCACGGCCAGAGCCCAGGCGAGACCTTCCACGCCCGCTACGGCCTCACCCTCGGCGACCTCGTCCGGGCCGGCTGCGGCCTGCCCGTACCCCGCAAGGCGCAGCGCACCCACAGCGGCGCCGAGGCCCGCGCGACGGTCCGCGCCGCACTGCGCCGCCCCGTGGAGGAGGGCGCGGGCGAACACCGTCCCGCCCGCCGCGCGGAGCCGATCGTCCTCGCGTCCGGCAACCTAGGCCTCGTCTCCTTCCCCGACGTCCCGCACCGCATGACCCGCGAGGAGATCGACCAGCGCCACCCGGCGCTCCTGCCCACCCTCGCCAACCACCCGGGCGTCGGCTTCCTCCTCGTACACAGCCAGGAGCGCGGGGCGGTCGTCCTCGGCGCGCGCGGCGCCGAGGTGTACCTCGACGAGCGCCCCGGTGACCTCGGGCCGCTGGCCGACTTCGGGCCCGGCGCCGCCGACGCCGTGCGCCGCACCGACGGCTTCCCGCACGCCGCCGACATCATGGTCAACTCCTGGTACGACCCGCAGGACGGCGAAGTCCTCGCCTTCGAGGAGCAGATCGGCTCGCACGGCGGACTCGGCGGCGCCCAGGCCTCCCCGTTCCTCCTGTCGCCCCTCGTGCTCTCCGCGCCGCTCGACGACGGGCACGAACTCGTCGGCGCCGAGCGCGTCCACGCGGTGCTCCGGCGCTGGCTCGGCGAGTTCCAGGGGCCGGAGGTTCCGCTGGTTCCGCAGGTGGGAGGGGGTCCCGCGGCCGTGGACGATTCCCGGCACGACGGCCCGGACGAGACAGCTTTTGCGGTCGCCGACCCCGCCGTGCAGGACAAAACACGCTGATTTTGTACGGTTCCCGTCGTGCCCGACCATGTCTCTCGCCCCGGCGATCCCGGGCGTCCGGCACGATGAGAGGCACCACCCCATGCACGACACCGGAACCGTGAACCCGTCGGCTCCGGCCCCCGACCAGGAAGAACAGCGGACGGAGCAGCACCAGGACGGCGGCAGCAGGCACGCCCGCCGCTTCGGCCTCCCGATCGCCACCTGCCTCGTGATGGGCAACATCATCGGCGGCGGCATCTTCCTGCTCCCGGCCTCCGTCGCCCCCTTCGGGACCATCAGCCTCGTCGCGTTCGGCGTCCTGACCGCGGGCGCCATCGCCCTCGCCCTGGTCTTCGGGCGGCTCGCGCGCCGCGACCCGCGCACCGGCGGACCGTACGTGTACGCCCGCGCCGCGTTCGGCGACTTCGCCGGCTTCCTCGCGGCCTGGTCGTACTGGGCCACCGCCTGGGTGTCGAACGCCGCGCTCGCCGTCGCCGCCGTCGGCTACCTGGACGTTCTGATACCGGTGGGCGACCACAAGTGGACCGCCTGCCTGGCCGCCCTCGTCCTGCAACTCCTGCCCGCGCTCGCGAACTTCGCGGGCACCCGCTACGTCGGCGCGGTCCAGGTCGTCGCCACCGTCCTGAAGTTCGTGCCCCTGCTCCTGGTCGCGATCGGCGGGCTCTTCTTCTTCGACAGCGCCAACCTCGGCCCCTTCCAGGCCAGTGACGACAGCCCGGCCGGTGCGATCTCCGCCTCCGCCGCGATCCTGCTCTTCTCCTACCTGGGCGTGGAATCGGCGGCCGTCAGCGCCGGTGAGGTGCGCGACCCGCGGCGCAACGTCGGGCGCGCCACCATCCTCGGCACCCTCGGCGCCGCCCTCGTCTATCTGCTCGGCACCCTCGCCGTCTTCGGCACCGTCGCCCACGACAAGCTCGTAGGCTCCACCGCACCCTTCTCGGACGCCGTCAACGTCATGTTCGGCGGCTCCTGGGGAGGTACGGCGGTGGCGATCGCGGCAGTCGTCTCGATCCTCGGCGCCCTCAACGGCTGGACCCTGCTGAGCGCCCAGACGCCGTACGCCGCCGCCAAGGACGGTCTCTTCCCCGAGGCCTTCGCCAGGAAGAAGCGCGGCGTGCCGACCGTGGGCGTCCTGGTCACCGTCACCCTGGCCTCGCTGCTGACCGTCTACAACTACACCGCGGGATCGAGCGGCGTCTTCGAGTCCCTCGTCCTGATCACCACGTTCACCGCGACCGTGCCCTACCTCCTCGCCACCGCCGCGCAGATCTACTTCCTGGTCTCCGGGCAGGGCGAGCGCGTCAACCGCGCCCGCCTGGTGCGGGACGGCGTCCTCGCGTGCGCCGCGTTCGGATTCTCCATGTGGCTGGTCGCCGGGTCCGGATACGCGGCCGTCTACCAGGGCGTCCTGTTCCTCTTCGCGGGGGTGCTCGTCTACGCGTGGAGGGCGGCCCGCAAGGAGCGGACCGCCACCCACTGACGCTCCCGGACTACCTGGCGAGCGGTGCGACCACCCAGCGGCGGGTGGTGTACATGCTGTCGGGCGAGCCGATCTCGATCAGCTTGCGGGCGGCCGGGTAGGCCTCGTTGCCCTCGATCTCATAGCCGACCTCGAAGGTGCCCGGCACGTCCCTGACCTGGGGCTCGCGCTGCGCGGCGGCACTCCGGCCGCCCTGCTCGTCGGCCGTGACGGAGGCCAGCTCGGCGAGCAGCCTGCGCTGGGCGGCGGCGAGTGCCTCGCGCGGGTCGCGTGCCCGCTGCGGGGCGCCCGCGGCCTTGCCGCCCGCGGGCGGCGGCGCGATGTCGGTGCTCGGCTCACGCGTCGTGCCGGTGGTGTCGCGCGTGGAGATCTGCGCCTGGACGACGGTCGCGTCGTTGTCCAGGCCCACCCGGATGAGACCGCGGTCGGGCGTGATGACCGGGATGCTGTCGAAGACCTGCCGGAACGTCACATGGGTCTCCAGGGACACCGGCTCACCCAGCTCGGAGCCGTCCTTCGCCCCGGAGTTCTGCATCAGGTCGTGCACGCTGTCCACGACGAGTTCGGCGCCGTCGGCGTACTGCTCGGCGAAGGCGCGCGCCGCCTCGACCGCCCGCTCCGTGGGCAGCTGCCGCAGGTTGCGGTGGTTGGCCTCGGCGAGCTTGACCCACCGGATCGCGTGCGGAGCCGTGGAGACGGTCCGGTCGCCGGAGGTGGCGCTGAGCACGCCCTGCCGCTCGACCTGCACCTCTTGCAGCGCCGCCGACGGGAAGTCGGCGATGCGGCCCATCTTGGTGAGCTCGTCGCCCGGGTCGCGCGGCGCCAGCTGCACGATCTGCGGGGCGCCCGGCGCCTGCGTCAGGGGCTCCCGGAGGCTGTCACGTGCGTTGTACCAGCGCCACGCGTACCAGTTGTCCGGCACGTGCTCGCGGTAGAGGGTGCGCTCGCCGTTGAGGCGGGCCGTGGCCTCGGCCTGGTTGGCACCGACCGCGCACACCGAGGGCGCCTGGCCCTTGTAGATGTCCCAGCTCGCGTTCAGCCACGCGTCGGTGAACGTCTGCCCGGCCCGCCACTTCTCCCAGAACTTCTTGCCGTAGTCCGGGCTGTCGATGCTGACGGTCTCGAACCCGAAGATCATGCGGAAGCCGATGTTGGGGCCCGCCCAGGTGCGGATCGGGGAGTGTCCGCCGAGGACCCGCAACGAGGTGCAGGTGGACCAGAAGATGTAGTTGACCTTCTCGTTGCCCAGCGCCATCCGGTTCGAGACGGCGTCGCTGCGGCCGTCCCAGACCGCGCCGAGCGGCGCGAAGAACACGCCGTTGTTGTCCATGCCGCCGTGGCCCGAGTGGTACACGGCGACCACCGCGTCCATGCCGTAGCGGTCCTGCCAGTTGTCGTACGTCTCCTCGTACGCCCAGACCTGCGCCCCGCCGTCCGCGAACCAGAAGTTGCGGTCGTAGAACTGCTGGAGGTACGCCAGCCACCCGGTGGCGTCGGCGTGCGTGTGGAAGAGAGGCGACTGGTTGACGAACTTCTGGATGCTGAAGGCGCCCCACCAGCCGAACGTCGAGTCACGGTCACCCGCGGCCTGGGGCTTCGCGCCCTCCAGCGGAGACGGGCCGCGTTCCGAGTAGTTCATGCGCATGGTCAAACCCCCTGAGTGGACTCCTCGTCCCGTGGGCGAGGGGGGCTCAAAGTGTCACCGCGGACGCGCCTTGCACAGTTGGCATTTCGGCCATAGCGACCACGCAACGGGGCTGTCCTGATGTCACAGGAGCCCCGGTGGAGAGGGGCGGTCCTGCGCGTGCGCCGCGTCCGGGTGTGATCGGATGGGCGCACGGAAGTTCCGGAACGCATCCCGGAACCGCACTGAAGGGAAGTACATCGTGGCTACCACGCGCTCCGCGCACACGGTCTGGGAAGGCAACCTGCTGGAGGGCTCCGGCACCGTCACCTTCGACTCCTCCGGGATCGGCGAGCAGGCCGTGTCCTGGCCGTCCCGCGCCGAGCAGGCCAACGGCAAGACCAGCCCGGAGGAGCTGATCGCCGCCGCGCACTCCAGCTGCTTCTCCATGGCCTTCTCCAACGGCCTGGCCAAGGCGGGCACCCCGCCGACCCGCCTGGTGACGTCCGCCGACGTGACCTTCCAGCCGGGCACCGGCATCACCGGCATCCACCTCACCGTCGAGGGCACGGTGGAGGGCATCGACGAGGCGGCGTTCACCGCCGCCGCCGAGGACGCCAAGGCGAACTGCCCGGTGAGCCAGGCGCTGACGGGCACGACGATCACGCTGACGGCGAAGCTCGCCTGACGCTCTGCGGACCGTGCCGCCGTCCCTCTCGGGGCGGCGGCACAGTCATGTGCGGCATTGACAACAAGCCGCTCAAGTTTTGTGATGGAGGTCGAAGTACGCCGGGAAACGGGCTCGCGTTGAAGGGGACTGGACATGGCACGTGCAGTCGGGATCGACCTCGGTACGACGAACTCGGTGGTGGCCGTCCTGGAGGGCGGTGATCCCACGGTCGTCGCCAACGCGGAGGGAGCGCGCACCACACCTTCGGTCATCGCCTTCGCCAAGAACGGCGACGTGCTCGTCGGAGAAGTGGCCAAGCGGCAGGCGGTGACGAACGTGGAGCGCACCGCACGCTCCGTCAAACGCCATATGGGTGACGGCAGTTGGCGCTTCCCGGAGGGCGGCTCCGTGGACGGCACCCGGTACACCGCGCAGGAGCTCTCCGCCCGCGTCCTGCAGAAGCTCAAGCGTGACGCCGAGTCCTATCTGGGCGAGGACGTCACGGACGCGGTCGTCACCGTGCCCGCCTACTTCGACGACACCCAGCGCCAGGCCACCAAGGAGGCCGGCGAGATCGCGGGCCTGAACGTGCTCCGCATCATCAACGAACCCACCGCCGCCGCCCTGGCCTACGGCCTCGACAAGGGTGACGACCAGACGGTCCTCGTCTTCGACCTCGGCGGCGGCACCTTCGACGTGTCGCTCCTGGAGATGGGCGACGGCGTCATCGAGGTGAAGGCCACCAACGGCGACACGCAGCTGGGCGGTGACGACTGGGACCAGCGCATCGTGGAGTACCTGGTGCGGCAGTTCAAGAACGCCCACGGCGTGGACCTCGGCAAGGACAAGATGGCGCTGCAACGCCTGCGCGAGGGCGCCGAGAAGGCGAAGATCGAGCTGTCGTCGTCGAGCGAGACCGACATCAACCTGCCGTACGTGACGGCCTCGGCGGACGGCCCCCTGCACCTGGCGGAGAAGCTGACCCGCGCCCAGTTCCAGGAGCTGACGGCGGACCTCCTCGAACGCTGCCGCGGCCCCTTCCACCAGGCGGTCAAGGACGCGGGCATCAAGCTCTCGGCCGTCGACCACGTGATCCTCGTGGGCGGTTCGACGCGCATGCCCGCGGTGACGGAACTCGTCAAGGAACTCACCGGGAGCGAGCCGCACAAGGGGGTCAACCCGGACGAGGTGGTGGCGCTCGGCGCGGCGCTCCAGGCCGGTGTGATCAGGGGGGACGTCAAGGACGTCCTGCTCCTGGACGTGACGCCGCTGTCCCTCGGGATCGAGACCAAGGGCGGCATCATGACCAAGCTCATCGAACGCAACACGACCATCCCCACCCGGCGTTCGGAGACCTTCTCGACCGCCGAGGACAACCAGCCGTCGGTCGGCATCCAGGTCTTCCAGGGCGAGCGGGAGATCGCCGCGTACAACAAGAAGCTCGGCGTCTTCGACCTGACGGGACTGCCCCCGGCGCCGCGCGGCGTGCCCAAGATCGAGGTCACCTTCGACATCGACGCCAACGGAATCATGCACGTGTCCGCCAAGGACGAGGCGACGGGGCGCGAGCAGCGCATGACGGTGACGGGCGGCTCCGCGCTGCCCAAGGACGACATCAACCGCATGGTGCGGGAGGCCGAGGAGCACGCGGAGGAGGACCGCAAGCGGCGCGACGCCGCCGAGACCCGCAACCAGGCGGAGCAGCTCGTCTACCAGACCGAGCGGTTCCTGCGGGAGAACGAGGAGCGCATCCCCGCGGCCACCAGGACCGAGGTGGAGGCGGCGGCCACGGAGCTGAAGGGCCTCCTGAAGGACAAGGCCGACGACACGGCGGCGCTGCGCGCGGGCGCGGAGAAACTGGCCTCGGTGAGCCAGCGGATGGGCCAGGCCATGTACGAGAGCTCCGGCGAGGGCGCCCAGGACCAGACGGCTCCGGGCGCCGCCCCCGACGAGGGCGTGGTCGACGCGGAAATCGTGGACGACGAGAAGCCGGGGGAGCAGGGGAAGGGAGCCGAGGGGCAACAGCCCCGCTAGGACCCCGTCTTCTCCCACCCCCGCCGCTCCGGACGCGGTCCCACCCGGCGGGGGTCCTTGCTGCGGTACACCACGTACGGCCGGAACAGGTACTGCAGCGGCGCGCTGAACATGTGCACGAGCCGCGTGAACGGGATCAGCGCGAACAGCGCCATGCCGACCACCGCGTGGATCTGGTACATGACCGGCACCGCCGCCATCCGGTCCGTGTCCGGCTGGAGGGTGAACAGGCTGCGGGCCCAGGGCGCCATCGACTCGCGGTAGTTGTAGCCCTCGCCCGACGCGTGCGTCAGCTTGGCCACCATGCCGAGCACGATCGCCGCGAACAGCACGAGATACATCAGCTTGTCGTTGGCGGTCGTCGCCCGGAACACCGGCGCGTTCGTGCGCCGCCGGTAGAGCAGCAGCAGGATGCCGAGCACCAGCAGGATGCCCGCCGCCGTGCCGCCGTACAGCGAGAACAGGTGGTACGTGTGCTCGCTCACGCCCACCTTCTCCGTCCACGACTCCGGCACGAAGAGGCCCACCAGGTGCCCGACGAGCACGAACAGGATCCCGTAGTGGAACATCGGTGACGCGATGTTGAGCAGCTTCGACTCGTACACCTGCGAAGAGCGCGTCGTCCAGCCGAACTTGTCGTAGCGATAGCGCCACAGGAGGCCCGCCACGAGGAGGACGAAGGCCACGTACGGGATGACGCCCCACAGCAGCGTTCTCATCAGTGCTCCCCGATCAGTGCGAAGGGTTCAAGGCCGACGTCCTCCCGCGGGGGCCCCGACCTGGCCAGCGCCTGCGCCTCGGCCCGGTCCTTCGGCGAGGGGCCGGGCAGCGTCGCGCAGACCGCCCGGAGGACCGACGCGTAGGGCGTGCCGAAGTCGGTGAGGGCGAGCCGCAGCAGTTCAAGGCCCGGCCGGTGTTCCTCCAGGAGGACAGGGCCCGCGTGCGCGGAGAACTCCAGGACCGCGGGCAGGAAGTCCGGCAGCTCCTCGCCCGTGAACTCCAGGCCGTGCTCCCGGTAGACCTCCTTGAAGCGGACCAGGGCCATCCCGCGCCGGCGCGTGTCACCGTCGCGCCACCAGCTCAGGTAGAGGCTGTGGCGGTTCTTGAAGTCGAAGACCTGGACGTAGTGCGCGGCCAGTTCGGAAGGGTCGGTTGTCGCCGCGTGCGTCAGGAAGCCGTTCAACTTCGGTGCGGCAGCAGTCAGTTGGGGAAGCAGGCCGTGGAAATCCTCGTCCGGGTAGGCCAGGCAGTGTGCGGCGGCCTGGTAGAGCACGGCGTGGTCGCTCACAGGGTGTCCTTCTCGGTCGCGGAGGGCTGCTCGTCGGCGGTCTGCCGGTCCCGCAGGGTGTGGAAGTTCTCGATGGTCACCAGCGGCAGCTGCTTGCGGCCCGAGTCCTGGCCGAACGGACCGTCCCCGCCCGCCCCCGGCCCGCCCTCGAAGTCGAGGCTGCACGAGTCGGGCAGCGCCGACTCCTCCAGACGCTGCGCGTCACCGACCGCCGCGGTCGGGATGACGTAGCGGTCCTCGTACTTGGCGATGGCGAGGAGGCGGTACATCTCCTCGATCTCCTGGCCCGACATGCCCACGGCCTCGGCCACCGAACTGTCGGGCCGGTCACCGAGGTTGATGGCCCGCATGTGCGCCCGCATCGCCGCGAGCTTCTCCAGCGAGGCCCGCACCGGGCCCACGTCACCGGCCGTGAAGATCTCCGCGAGGTATTCGAGCGGGATGCGCAGGGTGTCGATCGCGCCGAAGAGGTTGTCCAGGTCCTCGCCGTCGTGCCCGGTCTCGCTCAGCGCGTCCACGACCGGGGAGAGCGGCGGGATGTACCAGACCATCGGCATCGTGCGGTACTCCGGATGCAGCGGGAGCGCCACCTTGTACGTGCTGATCAGCGCGTGCACGGGGGAGCGGCGTGCGGCTTCGATCCAGTCGTATTCGATCCCGGCCTTCTCCGCCTCGCGCCGCACCTCGGGGTCCTCAGGGTCGAGGAAGACTCCCAACTGGGCTGCGTACAGGGCCTTGTCGTCCTGCACGGACGCGGCTTCCGTCACCTTGTCGGCGTCGTACAGGATCACGCCCAGATACCGCAGGCGTCCCACGCACGTCTCCGAGCAGACCGTGGGCAGGCCCACCTCCAGGCGCGGGTAGCACATCGTGCACTTCTCGGCCTTGCCGGTGCGGTGGTTGAAGTACACCTTCTTGTACGGGCAGCCCGTCACGCACTTGCGCCAGCCGCGGCAGTGGTCCTGGTCGACCAGGACGATGCCGTCCTCCTCGCGCTTGTACATCGCGCCGGAGGGGCACGACGCCACGCACGCCGGGTTGAGGCAGTGTTCGCAGATTCTCGGGAGGTAGAACATGAAGGTCTGCTCGAAGGCGAACTTCACCTTCTCGGCGGCCTTCTCGCGGGTCTTGGCGACCATCGGGTCGAGGTCGCCGTACTCGGTGGCGCCGCCCAGGTTGTCGTCCCAGTTCGACGACCACTCGATCTTCATGGGCTTGCCGCTGATCAGCGAGCGCGGCTCGGCCACCGGGTAGTCGTCGCCGAGCGGGGCGTCGGTGAGGTTCTTGTACTCGTACGTCCAGGGCTCGTAGTAGTCCTTGATCTCCGGCAGCTTGGGGTTGGAGAAGATCTCCAGGAGAGCCTTGATCCGGCCGCCGTTCTTGAGCTTCAGGGCGCCCTTCTTGTTCAGCTCCCAGCCGCCGCGCCACTTCTCCTGGTCCTCGTAGCGGCGCGGATAGCCCTGGCCGGGGCGGGTCTCCACGTTGTTGAACCAGACGTACTCCATGCCGTCCCGGTTGGTCCACGCCTGCTTGCAGGTGACGGAGCAGGTGTGGCAGCCGATGCACTTGTCGAGGTTCATGACCATCGCGATCTGTGCCATGACGCGCATGTGTCAGTACTCCACCTTCTGCGAGCGGCGGCGGATGACCGTCACCTCGTCGCGCTGGTTCCCCGTCGGGCCCAGGTAGTTGAAGGCCCACGACAACTGGGCGTAGCCGCCGATGAGATGGGACGGCTTGAGGATGAGGCGGGTCAGGGAGTTGTGGATGCCGCCGCGCTTGCCGGTGGTCTCCGACTTGGGGACGTTGACCGTGCGCTCCTGCGCGTGGTGCATGTAGACCGTGCCGGCCGGCATCCGGTGCGAGACGACCGCGCGCGCCACCACGACGCCGTTGCGGTTGACCGCCTCGATCCAGTCGTTGTCCTTCACGCCGACCGCCTCCGCGTCCTGCGGTGACATCCAGATGCACTGGCCGCCCCGGGAGAGCGACAGCATGAAGAGGTTGTCCTGGTACTCGGAGTGGATGGACCACTTGTTGTGCGGGGTGAGGTAGCGGACGGTCACCTCCTTCTCGCCGTCCGGGCCGAGCCGTGGCTCGCCGAACAGGCGGTTCATGTCCAGGGGCGGCCGGTAGACGGGCATCGCCTCGCCCAGCTCGTGGATCCAGTCGTGGTCGAGGAAGAAGTGCTGGCGCCCGGTGAGCGTGTGCCAGGGCTTGAGGTGCTCGGTGTTGAGCGTGAACGCCGTGTAGCGCCGCCCGCCCGACTCGCTGCCCGACCACTCGGGCGAGGTGATCACGGGGACGGGCGCGGCCTGTGTGTCGGCGTACGTGATGCGCTTGCCCTCGTGCTCGGCGGCCAGATGCGCCATCTCCTGCCCCGTGCGCTCCTCCAGGGTGTGGAAGCCCTGCGTGGCCAGGCGGCCGTTGGTCGTTCCGGACAGGGCGAGGATGGTGTTCGCCGCCTTCACCGCCGTGTCCATGGCGGGGCGTCCGTCGGCGGGACCGCCGCGTACGACGCCGTTGCGTTCGCGCAGCTCGTCGACCTCCTGGTCGGGCCGCAGCGCGATGCCCTTCGCGGGCAGGCCCAGGTTCTCGGCGAGCGGGCCGAGCGCCGCGAACTTCGCGCCGATCGCGGTGTAGTCCCGCTCCACCACCGTCAGACCCGGCATCGTCTTGCCCGGGATGGCCTCGCACTCGCCCTTGCGCCAGTCCAGGACGACGCCGCCGGGCTGCGCCGTCTCGCCGGGGGTGTCGTGCTGGAGCGCGGTGGCGACGACGTCCTTGCGTACGCCGAGATGGTCCACGGACAGCTCGCTGAGCCGGTCCGCGATCGCCTTGAACGCGTCGAAGTCGGTGCGGGCCTGCCAGGGCGGGTCGACCGCCGGGGTGAAGGAGTGGACGTAGGGGTGCATGTCCGTGGAGGACAGGTCGTGCTTCTCGTACCAGGTGGCCGCGGGCAGCACCACGTCCGAGAGCAGCGTCGACGACGTCTGGCGGAAGTCAAGCGAGACCAGCAGGTCGAGCTTGCCCTCGGGAGCTTCGTCGCGCCACGTCACCGTCGAGGGCCGCTCGTCGGGCGCCGCCTCCTCCGCCCGCAGCGAGGAGTGCGTGCCGAGCAGGTGCTTGGTGAAGTACTCCGCGCCCTTGGCCGACGAGCCGAGCAGATTGGCGCGCCACAGGGTCAGGACGCGCGGCCAGTTCTCCGGGGCGTCCGGGTCTTCACAGGCGAAGTTGAGGGTGCCTGCCTTCAATTCGTCCACGACATTGCGCACTGGGTCATCTGAAGTCTCGCCCAGATCAAGGGAGTTGCGATCGAAGGTCGGATAGGAGGGCATCCAGCCGGTGCGCGCCGACAGGGCCAGGCAGTCGGCGCCCGTCATCCCCGCGAACCGGCCCACGCCGAGCGGCGAGGCGAGCACGTCCGCCGCGAACTTGTCGTAGCGCCACTGGTCGGTGTTCAGGAACCAGTACGCGGCGCCGATCATCTGCCGCGGCGGCCTGCTCCAGTCGTTGGCGCTTGCGAGGGTCGCCCAGCCGGTCGCGGGGCGGCACTTCTCCTGCCCCACGTAGTGCGCCCAGCCGCCGCCGTTGCGGCCCTGGCAGCCGGTCAGCTGGAGAAGGGCGAGGAAGGCGCGGTAGATCGTCTCGGAGTGGAACCAGTGGTTGGTCCCGGCGCCCATCAGGATCATGCAGCGCCCGCGTGACTTCTCGGCGGTCTGCGCGAACTCCCGCGCGATCTTCACCGCCTTCGCGGCGGGGACCGAGGTGTGCGCCTCCTGCCAGCCCGGGGTGCCGGGCGCGCCGGCGTCCTCGTACGAAGAAGGCCACTCGCCCGGCAGGCCCTCGCGCCCGACGCCGTACTGCGCGAGCAGCAGGTCGAAGACCGTCGTGACCAGGGGGCCGTCCTGCCCGCCGAGCCGCGTCGCCGGAACCCCGCGGCGGACGACCTCGCCGCGCCCCTGGCCGTGCGTGCCGCCCTCGGTGTCGAAGCGGGGGAGCAGCACCTCGACGCCCGTCGCCACATCGGAGCCGTGCAGGGAGAGCTGCGGCTTGATGTTGCCGAGCTCCAGATTCCACTTGCCCTTGCCGGACTCGGTCCAGCGGAAGCCGAGCGAGCCGTTCGGGACGGCGGGCTGCCCGGTGTTCTCGTCCAGGACGGCCGTCTTCCAGTCACCGCCCTCACCGCTCTGCCCGAGGTCGGTGGCACGCAGGAACTTCGAGGGGACGTACGCGCCGTCGCGCTCCGTCAGCGTCACCAGGAACGGCAGGTCGGTGAACTTGCGCACGTAGTCCGTGAAGAAGTCCGTCTGCCGGTCGACGAAGAACTCCTTGAGGATGACGTGGCCCATCGCGATGGCCAGGGCACCGTCCGTGCCGGGGTGCGGGTGCAGCCACTCGTCGGCGAACTTCGTGTTGTCCGCGTAGTCCGGGGACACGGCCACGACCTTCTGGCCGCGGTAGCGCGCCTCGGCCATCCAGTGCGCGTCCGGCGTCCGCGTCACCGGGACGTTCGAGCCCCACATCATCAGATACGCCGCGTCCCACCAGTCACCCGACTCCGGTACGTCGGTCTGGTCGCCGAAGACCTGCGGCGAGGCGACCGGCAGGTCCGCGTACCAGTCGTAGAAGGACAGCATGGGCGCGCCGATCAGCGACATGAAGCGGGCGCCCGCCGCGTGCGACACCATCGACATCGCGGGGATGGGGGAGAAGCCCGCGACCCGGTCGGGGCCGTACGTCTTGATGGTGTGGACGTGCGCCGCCGCGATGATCTCCACGGCCTCGTCCCAGGTCGCCCGCACGAGGCCGCCCTTGCCGCGCGCCTGCTGGTACCTCCGGCGCCGCTCCGGATCCCCCTGGATGTCCGACCAGGCCAGGACCGGGTCCCGCAGCCGTGACTTGGCCTCGCGGTACATCTCCAGGAGCACGCCCCGCAGGTACGGGTAGCGCACGCGGGTCGGCGAGTACGTGTACCAGGAGAACGCGGCGCCGCGCGGGCAGCCGCGCGGCTCGTACTCCGGCCGGTCGGGGCCCACGGAGGGGTAGTCCGTCTGCTGGGTCTCCCAGGTGATGATGCCGTCCTTGACGTACACCTTCCAGCGGCAGGAGCCCGTGCAGTTCACGCCGTGCGTCGAGTTCACGACCTTGTCGTGGCTCCACCGGTCCCGGTAGAAGGCGTCCGCGTCCCGGCCGCCGACGAGTCCGATGCTGTGCAGGTCGGGGGTGGCGGTGCCGCGGCGGAAGAACTTCCCCGCGCGCAGCAGCGCGGCGCCGGGCTCGGTCGTCTCTGTCACCCTTGAGCTCCCTAGGTCTGCCTTTCAACGAATTTAGGCGCGGGGCGACGGGGGCACACGGCGGCGACCGCCGTACGGGTTGCGGGGATGCCCGGGGCAGCGGCGCTTACCTCCGAGGTAATCGACCCTCGGCCGGGGTCCCGGCAGGGTGGTCTCACCGGAGCCGGTCCGGCGCACTCCGGACCGGCTCCGGCCCCCTCTCCCTACCGCAGCCTGGAGGCAGCACCTCATGTCGACGTACTCCGCGAACCCGCTCACCGCACTGGCCCGCACGAACGACGCGACGACGATGCTGCGCCGCTTTCTCGCCCTCGACGCGGTCGTGACCGGCGGGAACGGCATCGCGTACGCGGCCGCCTCGGGCCCGCTCGGCCGCTTCCTCGGCGTCGACGCGGGGCTCCTGCTCGCCCTCGGCGTCTTCCTCACGCTGTACGGCGCGGGCGTCGGCTACCTCGCGTCCCGCAAGAGCCCGCCCACGCCCGCCGTCCAGGTGGTGATCGAGGCGAACGCGGCCTGGGCGGTGCTCAGCGTCGTCGCCCTGATCGCCTGGCTCTCGCCCACCACCGCGGGCGCCGTGTGGATCCCGCTCCAGGCGCTGACCGTCGGGGGTTTCGCCGCCCTGCAGTACGCGGCGCTGCGGTCCCTGAGGGCGAGGGCATAGGCGTGGCCTAGGTGCCCGACTGGAGGTACTTGACCGTCGCCGGATCGGCCGGGAGCAGCGTCTCGATGGCCAGTTCGGCGACCGTCACGTCCATGGGCGTGTTGAAGGTCGAGATCGACGACACGAAGGACAGCAGATGCCCGTCGTGCTCGATGCGCAACGGCAGCGCGAAGTACGGGACGCCGCTCTGTGGACCGTCGGCATCGACCACGTCGACACCGGGGTCCTCCACGGGGTACGCCGCCACCTCCTCGTACACCGCGCGCAGCGCGTCCGAACGCTGCAACGCGATCTGCCGCTCCATCTGATGCAGCAGGTGCCCACGCCACTCACGCAGATTGCGGATCTTGGGGGCGAGGCCCTCCGGGTGGAGCGTGAGCCGCATGGCGTTCAGCGGCGGTCGCAGGAGGTGCTCCGGGACGCCGTCGAGGATCATCGCGATGCCTCGGTTCGCGGCGACCACGTCGTACGCCGCGTCGACGACCAGGGCGGGGTAGGGCTCGTAGCCGCGCAGGAGCTGTTCGAGGCCCTCGCGCAGGGCGCCCATCGAGGGGTCGTCCAGCGGGGTCTCCCGGAAGCGGGGTGCGTAACCGGCCGCCAGGAGAAGCGAGTTGCGGTCCCGCACGGGTACGTCGAGGTGCTCGGCGAGGCGCAGCACGATCTCCTCGCTCGGGCGGGACCTGCCGGTCTCGATGAAGCTGATGTGCCGCGCCGAGGAATCGGCGCGCAGCGCCAGCTCCAGTTGGCTCACCTTGCGCCGCTCGCGCCAGCCGCGCAGCAGCGGACCGACGGTATTCTCCTTGCTGACCACGGCAGTTGTCATACCCAGACAGTAGTCGAAGACTCCCTGCCGCCCGGTGGCTCGCCCAGGGCCGTGCGGGAGGTGGTGTGGCAGGCTGAGGGGAACACGTCCGTACGCACGGGAAGGGGCGGCGGCCATGTCACTCGAACCGCTGTCACAGAAGGATGTCGAGGAGCGTCTCGCGGAGCTGCCCGGCTGGTCGCTCGCAGGCGACAAGATCACCCGCTTTTTCCGGCTCGGCTCACACTTCGCCGCGACCGCGATGGTCGTGCACATCGCCCAGATCCAGGAGGAGCTCAACCACCACTCCGAGCTGACCCTGGGCTACAACACGGTCACCCTGTCCGTGAACACGCACAGCGTGGGCGGCGCTCTCACCACGCTCGACTTCGACCTGGCCGGCCGCGTCGAAGAGATGGCCGTCGGGCACGGGGCGGTCTAGGCGCGGATGCTGGACTACGGCAAGGAAGCCGAGCGCTACGACGCCTCGCGGGGCGGTGAACCGCGCGCCGACGCCGCCGCCGCCGCGGTCCGTGGCCTGCTGCCGCCGGACACCCGCACCCTCCTGGACGTCGCCTGCGGCACGGGCCTGGTCACCCGGAGCCTCGCGGGTACGGGCCTGCGGGTGACCGGGGTGGACTCGGCGCACAACATGGCGCGCATGGCGTCGGGCCGACTGCCGGGCGCCATCGTCCTGGGCGACAGCCGTCAACTCCCTTTCCCCGACGCCGCGTTCGACGCGGTGAGCGCGATATGGCTGCTCCATCTCCTCTCCGGAGCGGACGAGGCGGCGGCGGTGGTCGCCGAGTGCGCCCGTGTGCTGCGGCCGGGCGGCGTGTTCGTCACGACCGTCGACAAGGCCGCCGCGCACGACGTGGGCAGCGACATCGACGCCGTCCTTGCCCTGCGCCCGGTGGGCCCCGCGGTCGACCACGCCCAGGCAGTCGAGGCGTACGCGGCGGCACAGGGCCTCAAGCCGGCCGGCGGGGCGCGTTTCCGGGGCCACGGCCAGGGCCGCACGCCTCGCTCCACGATCGAGGACCTCGGCCGGGGCTGGTTCACCCGGGTCCCGCCCGACAGCCCTTTGGCCGCGCGGCTCGCGGAGGGCCTCGCGTCCCTGCCGGACCAGGATGCGCCGCGCCCGGACCCGAGGTTCACGCTCGCCTCCTTCCGCCAGCCCTCCTCGTTTGCCGAAACCGCAAGGTGAGTGGCCAGGAGGGGGTCGGCGACGCAGTCTGGAGACGGCTCGGCCCCCACTCACCGGACGCGAAGGCGGCAGCAAGAGATGGCTCACCACCCCAAGCCAGACCACGGTCACGCCCACGACCACAAGCACGGTCACCACCACGGGGACATCGACTGGGCCACGATGGGCCCGATGCTGGAACGGAACGCGGAGCTCGCCGCCCCGCAGAACCGCGAGATCGCCGCGTGGCTGCGCACATGGCAGCCGGAGCCGTCCCTGATCGCGGACGTCGGCAGCGGCTCGGGGTCCATCTCCTTCCTCCTCGCGGAGATCTTCCCCAAGGCGGACGTCATCGCGGTGGACCCGGCGGAGCCCCTCCTGGAGCGCGCTCGGGAGCGGGCAACCAGGGAGAACCTGACAGACCGATTCAGCACCCGGCAAGCGGAACTCCCTTCGGGCATCGGCGAGTTGCCGCTCGCGGACCTCCTCTGGATCGGCCGGGCCCTGCACCACGTGGGAGATCAGGAGAGCGCACTGTCCGCCCTTGCCGACCGCCTCGCGCCGGGCGGCGCGATCGCACTCCTGGAGGGCGGCCTGAACCAGCGCTGCCTGCCCCGCGACATCGGCATCGGCCGGCCGGGCCTGCAGACCCGCTTCGACCTTGCGGACGACGAGTGGTTCACGCGGATGCGCGCCGACCTGCCGGGCGCGAAGGCGGTCACGGAGGACTGGCCCACGCTCCTCAAGGAGGCGGGCCTGCGCCACGCGGGAACCCGCACGTTCCTCCTGGACCTGCCGGCCCCCGTCTCCGAAGCGGCCCGCGCCCAGATCATCTCCGAGTTCTCCCGCCGCCGCGACATGCACGAGGACACCCTGACCCCCGAAGACCTGACCACGGTCGACCGCCTCCTGGACGCAACCGACGAACAGAGCCTGCACCACAGGCCCGACCTCTTTCTGCTGTCGGCGCAGACGGTGCATGTGGGGGTCAAGGGTTAGCCGGGCAGAAACAGACGAAGGGCGTCGCTCCCCGATGCACCGGGAAGCGACGCCCTTCGGGAAGTCCGCTGACTAGGCCGCGTCGAACGTGGCCGGGTCCGGCCCCAGGCGCCTGTCCTCGTTCAGGGCGCTGATCGCCGCCATGTCCTCCGGGTCCAGTTCGAAGGTGAAGACGTCGATGTTCTCCTTGATCCGGGACGGGGTCACGGACTTGGGGATCACGACGTTGCCCAGCTGGATGTGCCAGCGCAGGACCACCTGGGCCGGTGTGCGGCCGTGCTTCTGGGCGATGGCGATGATCGCCGGGACCTCCAGGAGGCCCTTGCCCTGGCCGAGCGGGGACCAGGCCTCCGTGGCGATGCCCTGTTCCGCGTGGAACTCGCGGGAGGCGTGCTGCTGGAGGTGCGGGTGGAGCTCGATCTGGTTGACCGCCGGGACGACCGACGTCTCGGCGAGAAGCTGCTCCAGGTGCTCGGGCAGGAAGTTCGAGACGCCGATGGACTTCGCGCGGCCGTCGGCCTGGATCTTCTCGAAGGCCTTGTACGTGTCCACGGCGAGGCCCTTGGACGGCAGCGGCCAGTGGATCAGGTACAGGTCCACGTATTCGAGGCCGAGCTTGTCCAGGGACGTGTCGAAGGCCCGCAGCGTGGAGTCGTGGCCCTGGTCGGTGTTCCAGAGCTTCGTCGTGACGAAGAGTTCCTCGCGGGCGATGCCGGAAGCGGCGATGGCCTTGCCGGTGCCCTCTTCGTTGCCGTAGATGGCCGCGGTGTCGATGCTGCGGTACCCGGCCTCCAGCGCCGTCGCGACGGCCGCCTGGGCCTCGTCGTCCGGGACCTGCCAGACGCCGAAACCGAGCTGCGGCATCTTGACGCCGTTGTTCAGGATGATCGGGGGGACCTTGCTCACGAGCTCTCGATCCTTAAGTCGTCGGGTGGTACTCCCATGGTCAACGATCACGTGCGGTGCCGCATTCCTTGACCACTCCCATGCGCACGACTCTATTGCACATCTTTGAACGCGGAATACTTATGTGAACGAGTGGTAAATGCCCGGATGATGCGCGGTGGCCGACCGGCTGCACTGTTCGCTAAGCCGCCGTGGTGCCCAGATATGCGTCCCGTACCCGGGGGTCCGCCCGTACCTCGGCCGCCGTGCCCTCGGCCAGGACATTGCCGAGGTCGAGGACGACCACGCGGGCGCAGAGCTCCATCACGAAGGCGACGTTGTGCTCCACGAGGAGCACGGCGCAGCCCTGCTCGTCCGCGAGGTGCCGGATGACCGCCGACAGCTGGGCTCGTTCGTCGGCCGTCATGCCGGAGGCGGGCTCGTCCAGGAGCAGCACCCTGGGCGGGTCCGCCACCGCCCGTGCCAGTTCCACCATGCGGGCCCTGCCGACGGGCAGCGCGCCCGCGTAGTCGTCGGCCAGGGCCTCAAGTCCGCACTCCCGCAGGACAGTTGAGGCGCGGGCGCGTCGTTCGTTCTCGCGCGTACGACGGGTGGGTGCCGCCAGCAGATCCGCGGCGAAACCGCCACCGCCCCCGCGCCACTCCTGCGCGACCAGGAGATTGTCGCCGACCGTGAGCTGCCCGAAGAGCTGCTGGCGCTGGAAGGTACGGCGCATGCCGTGGCGGGCACGCCAGACGGGGGAGCGGCGGGTGACATCGGCGCCGTCGAGCAGGACGCGGCCCTGATCGGGGCGGCGGATGCCGGAGACGACGTCGAAGAGGGTTGTCTTGCCTGCTCCGTTGGGGCCGATGAGGCCGCAGACCTCGCCGGGGCGAAGGCTCAGGTCCACGTCGGTGAGGGCGTGGATGCCGCCGAAGCGGACGCCGATGCCGGCTGCTTCGAGGACGCGCTCGCTCATGGCCTGCCCGCTCCTTCGGTCCGGTCCCGCGCGGCTATGCCCAGATAGGCCTCGGTGAGCTGGTCCGCCCGGACCTCGGAGCGCGGGCCGCACCAGGAGACCCGGCCCTGCGCGAGGTAGGCGACGGTGTCGGCGACGCCGAGGATCTCGGCGGCCTTCTCCTCGACCAGGAGCAACCCCGTACCGGAGTCCCGGAGTTCGGCGAGCAGCCGGAAGACCTCCTCGACCACGCGGGGCGCGAGGCCGAGGGACGGTTCGTCCGCGATCAGTACCTTGGGCGGGCGCTGGAGGAGGGGTGCGAGGGCGAGCATCTGCTGTTCTCCTCCGGAGAGGGAACCCGCGGTGACCTTCCGCCGTGCGGCGAGGCCGGGGAAACGGTCGTAGACGGCGTCGCGGGCGTGCCCCTCCTTCAGGTGCAGGGTGAGGTTCTCCTCGATGGTGAGGGCGGGGAAGATGCCGCGGCCCTCGGGGGCGAGGACGACTCCCGCGCGGGAGCGGTGGACGGGGCCGGTGCGGGTGGCGTCCGCCCCGGCGACGTGGATCTCGCCCCTGGTGGGGGCGATCAGCCCTGCCGCGACCCGGCATGTCGTGGACTTGCCTGCCCCATTCGGGCCGAGGAGGGCGACGATCTCCCCCGGGTGGACGGTGAGGGTCACTCCGTGGAGGACGGGGGCGCCGTCGTATCCGGCGTGGAGGCCGTGGAGGGCCAGGGAGGGCGGGTTTTCTTCCCCGAGCCCGCCCCTTCCCGATGCTGGGGGCTCCGCCCCCGGGCCCCCGCTCCTCAAACGCCGGAGGGGCTGCACTTGCAGCCCGTCCGGCGTTCGAGGACGAACTCGGCGGAGCCGGTGGTGGGCGGTGCGCACTGGCGGCGAAGCCGGTTTCGGGAAGGGGCGGGGTGGGGGAAGTTCACCGCCGGAGGCAGCCTCAGCCCCCGCCATCCGCACCCGCCGCCGATGCACCCGCACGGACACCGCCGCGCAATACCCGTCCGGATCATTGGCCAACGCCAAGCCCGCCAGCCCGAACAGGATCACCGGCAGCTGCACCGACTCCGTCACGTACTCGGCGATCAGGTGCGGCATGATCGCGAAGACCAGCCCCGCCACCACCGCGAACTGCGGCCTCCGCACCCCCGCGGCCACCACCACCGCCAGCCACACGAGGCCCGTCATCGCGGTGAAGTCCGTGGCCGTGATGCGGGTGTTGTACGAGGCGTACATCACGCCGCCGAACCCCGCGAGCCCGGCCGACAGCGTGAACAGGAGCAGCTTCGTCCGGACCACCGAGACCCCGGAGGCCATCGCCGCCGCCGGAGCGGACCGTACCGCCAGCATGGCCCGCCCCGTCGCCGAACCCCGCAGCGCGCTCAGCGCGGCCACGGCCGCCGCGACGAGGACGACCATCGCCACGCCCATCGCCCGGTCGTCGCTCAGGTCGACGGGGCCGAAGACGGCGCGCGGGATCTCCCACCCGGTGTCGCCGTTGCGCAACCACCCCATCTGGAAGAGGACTTGATCGGCGAGGAAGGCCAGCGCGAGCGTGGCGAGCGCCAGTGACCGGCCGCCGAGGCGCAGCGCGGGCAGCGCGACGAGGGCGCCGAGCACCGCCGCACCGCACGTCCCCACGAGCGCCGCGGCGATGAACGGCCACCCGTGGCTCATCAGCAGGCCCGCCACGAGGGCCGCGCCCGTCACGAACGTCGCCTGTGCCAGGGACACCATCGCGCCGAGGCCCGTCACCACGGTGAAGGAGACGAAGACCAGGGAGATGGCCAGCCCTTGCGCGAGGATGCCGCTCCAGAAGGGGGTGGTGACCGTGTAGAAGGAGAGGGCGAGCAGCACGCCCCCGGCCGTCCACGGCCCCCAGCGCCTTATCCACGACTTGCCCGCCAGATAGTCGATCGGCGGCGCGTCCACCGCCGCCGTGCCCGCCGTCCGCTGCCGCCGTGCCATGAGGAGCAGCCCGGCGAAGAGGATCAGGAAGGGGACCGCCGTGCGGAAACCGGTGATCTTCTCCGCGAAGTCCGCGTACCCGGCGACCAGGTTCTGCAGGACCCCAAGGCCGAGCCCGCCCGCGAAGGCCAGCGGGATCGACATGAAGCGCCCGAGCACCGCGGCCGTGGCCGACACGAAGAGGAAGAGGGTGAAGTCGTGCGACGAAAGCCCGAGGAGAGGAGTGGCAAGCACACCCGCCAGGCCCGCGAGGCCCGACGACAGCATCCACGCCACCGAGGAGAGCCGGTCGGCGCTCATGCCCCGCAGCTCCACCAGCGAGCGGTTGTCCACCGCGGCCCGCAGCCGGAGCCCCAGCGGTGTGTGCCGCATCAGGACCCACAGGCCGATGGCGACCACGGCCGTGGCGACCCAGGTGATCAGTTGGTCGGAGTCGATGCCCACGCCGTCCATGAGCTGCCAGTTCTTGGCGGGGCTCGGCCCCACTCCCGGCAGACCGAACTGGTTCTCGGCCGGCTTGACGGACGCCCCCGCGTCCTCCAGGAGCTCCACCACCCACAGGCCGAGCGCGGGAAGCGCGACGAGCAGGCCGATCGTCGCCACGATCTGCGCGGTCTCGCCCACCCTCGCCAGCTTCCTGAACATCAGCCGGTCGAGTCCCCAGCCGAGTGCGGGCGCCACGACGCAGACGAGGAGCAGGGCTGTCGGTACGGCGGGCCAGCCGAAGCCGGAGTGGAGTTCGTAGAAGGCGAGCGCGCAGAGGTAGGCGGTCGCGCCGTGCGCGAAGTTGAAGAGTCCGGAGGCGGAGTAGGACAGGACGAGGCCCGTCGCGAGCAGCGCGTACAGGGCGCCGGAGACGAGACCGCTCAGCACGAATCCCAGCAGGTCGGACATGGGTGCACACGCCCCTCTACTAGAAGCTACCGGTAGCTACGGGAAGGACCGCTACTTGAAGGGGATGGGCTCGTAGCACTTGAAGGGCGCGGACACCGAGTACTTCCCGCCCTTGAGCTGCACGAGGGCGCCGCAGCCGAACGACTCCTTCTGCCCCTTGGGCAGGCTGCGGTCGCCGACCATCGTGTCCTGGTCGGAGAAGCCGTTCGCCGCCTGCTGGAAGGAGTCGGCGGTCAGGTCCTTGCCCGCCTTCTCGGCGACGGCGAGGAAGAGGTCGGCCGACATGTAGCCGGTCATCATGTGCATGTTGAGCGGGACGTCCTTGCCCGCCGTCTTCCTGATGTCCGCCTTGAACTGCTTCATCGCCGCCGTGTTCTGCTCGAACGGCTGGAAGGCGAGCAGGATGTGCACGCCGTCGAGTGCCTTCTTCGTCGCGCTCTTGGCGAGGAGACCGGGGTCGTAGTCGGTCGGATCGGTGATCACGCCCTGGAAGCCGGCGCGCTTGACCGCCGTGAACAGGCCGATGTTGTACGGGGTCTGCATCACGGAGACGACCACGTCCGGCGCCTTGCCGCCGTCCGAGCGCATGATCTCCTTGGTGTACGCCGACCAGTCGCTCGGCACGGAGGTCGCAGGCACGGTGGACTTGGCGTACGTCACCTTGTAGCCGGCCGCCGCGAAGCTCTGCTTGTAGGTGCGGATGGCGAAGGTGCCCGCGTCGTTGTCGTTGGCGAGGATGGCCACGGACTTGCCCTTGGAGCCGTCCGTCACCTTCTTCAGGCCCTCGGGCCAGCTCTGGGTGATGGTGCCGCCCGGCATCGGGACCATGCAGCCGCCGTATCCGTACATGTAACTCGGCCCGCAGAAGGGCGGGATGGTGCCCCAGCCGAAGGTCGGGACCTTCTGCTTCTGGAGGAAGTCGGCGCCGGAGAAGGTCACCGAGCTCATCGGCGCCACCGCGAACACCTTGTCCTGCTGGACGAGTTTGCGCGCCGCCGCGAGATTCTTGCCCGGGTCCTGGCCGTCGTCCTCGGCGCCCAGGTAGTCGATCTTCCGCCCGTGTACGCCGCCTTCGGCGTTCGCGCGGTCGAAGCGGGCCTCGGCGCCCAGGTCGGTGTCCTTCTTGCTGTATCCGCTCGCGGTCGTCATGGAGACGATGCCGCCGACCTTGATGGAGTCGGCGCTCACGCCGCGTACGGAGCCGCCTGCCTTGTCGTCGCCGCTCGAATCACTGCTGTTGGAGGCGGAGTTGCAGGCGGTGGCGAGCAGCAGTGCGGCCACGGTGGCGGTGATGGTGCGGATCGATCGCGACACGAGTCGAGCCCCCTCCGTCGAAGTGGGGCTGATTCTGTGCGGGACCTGATGAACCGTCAATAACCACCGCAGCAATAAATGACGAACCATCAGGTGCGGGTGTTCACGCCCGGTAGAGCGCCTCGACCTCAGCCGAGTAGGCCGTCTCGATCGCCTTGCGCTTCAACTTCAGCGAGGGGGTCAGCAGCCCGTGCTCCTCGGTGAACTGGTGGGCCAGTATCCGGAACGTACGGATCGACTCGGCCTGGGACACAAGGGTGTTGGCGGCCACCACGGCACGGCGCACCTCGGTCTCCAGGTCCGGGTCGCGCACCAGGTCGGCCGGGGACATCGGCGGCTTGCGGCGCATGTTCAGCCAGTGCTCGACGGCCTCGCCGTCCAGCGTGACGAGCGCCGCGATGTACGGGCGGTCGTTGCCCACCACGATGCACTGCGCGACCAGCGGATGGTCGCGCACCCGCTCCTCCAGCTGCCCCGGCGAGACGCTCTTGCCGCCGGACGTCACCAGGATCTCCTTCTTGCGTCCGGTGATCGTGAGGTAGCCGTCGTCGTCGAGCGCGCCCAGGTCGCCGGTGGCGAGCCAGCCGTCGTGCAGGGTCGCGTCGGTGGCCTTGGGGTCGTTGAGGTAGCCCTGGAAGACGTTGGCGCCGTTCAGCCAGACCTCGCCGTCCTCCGCGATGTAGACGGTGGTGCCGGGGATGGCCTGGCCGACCGTGCCGTAGCGGGTGCGCTCGGGCGGGTTGGCGGTGGCGGCGGCGGTCGACTCCGTCAGGCCGTAGCCCTCGTAGATCTCGACGCCCGCGCCCGCGAAGAACAGGCCGAGGCGCCGGTCCATGCCGGAGCCGCCCGACATCGCGTGCCGGACGCGGCCGCCCATCGCGTCGCGCACCTTGGCGTAGACGAGCTTCTCGAAGAGCGAGTGCTGCATGCGCAGGGCCGCCGAGGGTCCCGGACCGGTGCCGAAGGCCCTGGCCTCCATCGCGTCCGCGTACCGCACGGCGCACTCCACGGCCTTGTCGAAGGGGCCGGTCCTGCCGTCCTTCTCGGCCTTGCGCCGCGCCGCGTTGAAGACCTTCTCGAAGATGTACGGCACGGCCAGGATGAAGGAGGGGCGGAACGCCGCGAGGTCCGGGATGAGCGCCGCCGCGTTCAGGCTCGGCTGATGGCCCAGCTTGACCCCGCCACGGACCGCCGCGACCTGCACCATGCGCCCGAAGACGTGCGCGAGCGGCAGGAAGAGCAACGTTGTCGCCTCGTCCCCGCGCCGGGAGTGGAAGACCGGCTCCCAGCGCTGGATGACCGTCTCCGCCTCGAACATGAAGTTCGCGTGGGAGATCAGACAGCCCTTGGGGCGGCCCGTGGTCCCGGAGGTGTAGATGATCGTGGCGATCGAGTCGGGGGTGACGGCGCGGCGGTGGCGGTTCACCACCTCGTCGTCGACGTCCTGGCCCGCCCGGTACAGCTCCTCCACGGCGTCGGCGTCCAGCTGCCACAGCCTGCGCAGCTGCGGCAGCCGGTCGATCACCGAGCCGATGGTCATCGCGTGGTCCTCGTGCTCGACCATGGCGGCCGACACCTGCGCGTCGTGCAGCATCCAGAAGACCTGCTCGGCGGAGGACGTGGGGTAGATCGGCACCACCTGGGCGCCGACCGTCCAGAGCGCGTAGTCGAAGAGCGTCCACTCGTAGCGGGTGCGGCACATGATGGCGACCCGGTCACCGAAGCGCACCCCCTGCGCGAGCAGCCCTTTGGCCAGTGACATCACCTGGTCGCGGAACTCGGCGGAGGTGACGTCACGCCACTCGCCTTCGGCCTTGCGGCCGAAGGCGACGTGGAGCGGGTCCTCAAGGGCATGGTCGAACACGACGTCGGCAAGGCCGCCCACCAGCGGCGCCGACGCCATCGGAGGGTTCGTGAACTCGCGCAATGATGCTCCTTGTGGCGCTCCGCACAGCGCCGGTGACGGTACCCCAACGCGCAGCCGGGCGGGAGAGGGGCGACCGACCCGTCGGTACGTAACATTCACGCTGGTCACACAAGTAAATCCGGCCACAAGGGGAGAGGCGGGACAGAATACTTACGGTTCAGTAAGTTTCGGTGCCGTAATCTCCACCGAATCTGTACGCAGCGGTTACTGCTGTGGCTGCGCCGCAGGGACACGCTCGGAGGCTGCCGGAATGTGCGCTTCCGGTGCTGAGCGCGCGGACCGCACCATGACGAGAACCGCCGCTCCCGCCACCAGACCCACCACGCCCGCGACGATCGCGGCCCCGTTCAGGCCGGAGGCGAACGCCGACCGCACGGCGTGCTTGGAGAGCGTGCCGCTCACCGCCGACGCGCCGCCGCCCGCGACGGTGTGCGCCGCGTCATGGCCCAGCGAGTCCTGCATCCGCGAGGTCAGCACGGTGCCGAAGACGGCCACGCCGACCGCGTACCCGAGCTGCCGGAACGTGTTGACCGCACCGCCCGCCATCCCCGCGTTCGCCGGCGGCACCGCCGCAAGGGCCGCGCCTCCCAGGGCGGGCGAGACCAGGCCGGTGCCGACGCCCGCGACCGTCAGCCCGGGGATGAGCGAGCCCCAGGACGACCCGGCGTCGAGAACCGCCAGGGCGAGGCCGCCGCCCCCGATCAGGAGCAGGCCCACGCCGATGGTCAGGCGCGCGGGCACCCCGTGCAGCAGCCGCCCGCCGATCGCGGCCACGACGAACGAGGTCGCGGCGAGCGGCAGCATGACGAGGCTGCCGGTCACCGGGCTCATGCCGAGCACGGTCTGCAGCCAGATCGACAGATAGGGCATCAGGCCGAACGCCGCCGCGTTGTAGCCGATCGCGCCGACCAGCACGCCCGTGAACGCGGGCATGCGCAGCAGCCGCAGATCGAGCAGCGGATGCGCCACCCGGCGTTCGACGGCCACGAACGCGACGAGCGCGAGCAGCGAGACCGCGAGGGCCGCCACAGTGGGCCCGGACGTCCAGCCCTCCGCACCGGCCCGCACCACCCCGTACGTCAGCGCGCCAGCGAACAGCGCGAACGTCACCGTGCCCGCCCAGTCGACCCGGCGGCCCGCCTGGCCCTTGGACTCCGGCACCACGCGCAGCGTCAGCCACATCGAGGCGACGCTCACCGGCAGGTTCACGAAGAAGATCCACCGCCAGCCGGGCCCTTCGGTGAGCAGCCCGCCGACGATCGGCCCGAGCGCCGCCGCGGCCCCGCTGACCGCGCCCCAGACGCCGAGCGCCACCGACCGGTCCCGCCCCTGGTAGGCGGCCCCGAGCAGCGGCAGCGTCGTCGCGAGCATCGCGGCGGCCCCCAGACCCTGCAGGGCGCGGGCGGCCACCAGGACCTCCGCGTTCGTGGCGAGCCCGCAGCCCAGCGAGGCGAGCGCGAAGAGCGCGGTGCCCACCACGTTGAGCCGCCGCCTGCCGAGCACGTCCGCCGCGGCGCCGACCCCGAGCAGCAGCGCGGCCAGCGCGAGGGCGTAACCGTCGATCACCCATTGCAGATCACTCAGCGAGGCGTCGAGCGCTCTCGCCATGTCGGGCAGTGCCACGACCACGATGGTCACGTCCAGCAACAGCATGAACGTCCCCAGGCATACCGCTGTGAGCGGCCCCCATGTACGCATTCTCAACTCTCCTCGTGCGACGTGTACGACGTGTACGACACGTGTGCGTTGCTCGTACGATGAAGTCCGACCGGACGATCCAGTTCATCAGCCGGGTGAGATCGAAGGAATCCGACACCAATGGTCAGTACAGCGACGGAATCCGCCACATCGGACGCGCCGGACCCGTTCGACGTCAAGCTCCTCCAGGCCTTGGAGCTCGACGGGCGCGCACCCTTCAGCAAGATCGCGTCCGTCCTCGGGGTCTCCGACCAGACCGTCGCCCGCCGTTACCGCAGGCTCGTCGCCGGCGGCGGCCTGCGGGTCGTCGCCGTACGCGATCACGAGCGGCTCGGCCAGGGCCAGTGGATGCTGCGGCTGCGCTGCGCTCCCGACGGCGCCGAGGCCATCGCCGCCGCGCTGGCCCGCCGCCCCGACACCTCCTGGATCGGCCTGACGTCCGGCGGCACCGAGGTCGTCTGCTGCACCCGGCCCCGCACCCGCACCGACCAGGACGAACTGCTCCTCGGTAAACTCCCGCGCACCCCGCACATCGTCGACATCCGCGCGCAGCAGATGCTGCACCGTTTCTTCGGCGGCCCGGACGGCTGGCTCATCAAGCACGGTCCGCTCAGCGAGGAGCAGGTCGCCGCGCTGCGTCCCGCGCCCGTGCCGACCGTCCGCGCGGAGGGACCCCCGCGGATCGAGCCGGAGGACGAACCGCTGGTCGCGGTGCTCGAGCGGGACGGCCGCGCGACCTACCCCGAGCTCCAGCAGGCCACCGGGCGTTCGGAGTCAGCGGTCAAACGCCGCCTCGCCGCGCTCCTCGCGTCCGGCGTGATCTACATCGACATCGAATACGCCGATGCCCTCATCGGTGTCCACGTCGGGGCCATGCTCTGGATCACCACCGCGCCCTGGGCCATGGACTCGGTCGGCAGGGCCCTCGCCTCCCACGCCGAGATCGCCCACGCCACCGCCGTGGCCGGGCCCTCCAACATCATGGCCACGGCCGTGGCCCGCGACATTCCGGCGCTCTACACCTACCTCAGCGGGAAACTGGGCCGGCTCGACGGCGTCCAGCACGTCGAGACGGCGCCGTTCATGCGCCGCGTCAAACAGCTCACGTACCGGCCCTATCTCCGCTGACCGTCACTGTCCCCGCTGACGCCGTCGATGCAGGCGGTCGCCGCCCGCGAGGATCGAGGCCGCCAGCGCGTCCGCCGCCCCCTGGGCGGAGGCCCGCCGCTCCCCGTGCAGGAGCACGAAGTCGACCGCGCCCAGCTCCGGAAGGCCCGCCCGTTCCGGCACCCGGACCAGGCCGGGCGGGATCAGGCCGTGCGAATGCGCCATCACGCCGAGCCCCGCGCGGGCCGCGGCGACCAGGCCGTTGAGACTGCCGCTCGTACAGGCGATCCGCCAGGCGCGGCCGCGCCGCTCCAGGGCTTCCAGGGCGAGGGCGCGGCTGATGCCCGGCGGTGGGTACACGATGAGCGGCACCGGTTTGTCGGGGTCGAGCCGCAGCCGCTCGGCGCCGATCCAGACCAGCTCGTCGTGCCAGACCAGTTCGCCGCGCGGATCCTCCGGGCGCCGCTTGGCCAGGACCAGGTCAAGCTTGCCCGCGTCGAGGCTCTCGTGCAGCGTGCCGGACAGCTCGACCGTCAGCTCCAGGTCGACCTCGGGGTGATCGTGCCGGAACGACTCCAGGATGTCGGTGAGCCGGGTCAGGACGAAGTCCTCCGACGCGCCGAACCGCAGCCGTCCGCCGAGCCGCGTCCCGGTGAAGAACGCCGTCGCCTGTTCGTGCACCTCCAGGATGCGCCGCGCGAAGCCGAGCATGGCCTCGCCGTCCTCGGTCAGCTCCACGGAGTGCGTGTCGCGCGCGAAGAGCTGGCGTCCGGTGGCGTCCTCCAGGCGGCGCACGTGCTGGCTCACCGTGGACTGGCGAAGCCCCAGGCGCCGGGCGGCCTGCGTGAAGCTCAGCGTCTGGGCCACCGCGAGGAACGTACGGAGCTGGGCGGGGTCGTACATGGCCACGAGGCTATCGCGGAACGTGATGACAGTCAGAGCGGTATCCGGGATTCCCGATCGCGGTGATCAGGAGGATCATCGAGAGGGCACGACATGAACCGAACCGTTGGAGCGAAGTGAAACGCCCGAGCTGGGCCTCCCGGATGCGCTGGCCCTCCTGGATGCCGATCGACCCCTACATCCTGGCGCTGCTCGGCACCGTAGGCATCGCCGCGCTGCTGCCCGCGCGCGGCGTGGGCGCCGACGTCGCGGGCGGCGCCTCCACCGGAGCCGTGGCGCTCCTGTTCTTCCTCTACGGGGCGCGGCTCTCCACCCGCGAGGCCCTTGACGGGCTCAAGCACTGGCGGCTCCACACCACCGTCCTGGCCTGTACGTTCCTGGTCTTCCCGCTGCTCGGGCTCGCGGCCAAGGGCCTCGTCCCGTACGTCCTGACGCCCGCCCTCTACAGCGGGTTCCTCTTCCTGACGCTCGTGCCGTCCACGATCCAGTCGTCGATCGCCTTCACCTCCATGGCGCGCGGCAACGTCCCCGCGGCGATCTGCGCGGGTTCCTTCTCCTCGCTGGCCGGCATCGTCCTCACGCCGCTGCTCGCGGCCGCCCTGCTCGGCAACAGCGGGGGCGGGTTCTCCGCGGACTCCGTCCTCGAGATCGTGCTGCAGCTCCTCGTGCCGTTCCTCGCCGGTCAGTTCCTGCGCCGGTGGATCGGAGCGTTCATCGCACGGCACAAGAAGGTCCTCGGCCTCGTCGACCGCGGCTCGATCCTGCTCGTCGTCTACACCGCGTTCAGCGAGGGCATGGTGCAGGGCATCTGGCACCAGGTGACCCCGCTGCGGCTCGGCGCGCTGCTCGGCGTGGAGGCGGTGCTGCTCGCCGCGATGCTCGCCCTCACCTGGTACGGCGCCAAGAAGATGGGCTTCGGCCGCGCGGACCGCATCGCCATCCAGTTCGCCGGGTCGAAGAAGTCCCTCGCGGCCGGGCTGCCCATGGCGAGCGTCCTGTTCGGGGCCGAGGCCTCGCTCGCCGTGCTGCCGCTGATGCTCTTCCACCAGATGCAGCTGATGGTCTGCGCGGTGATCGCCAAGCGGCGCTCGCGCGACCCCGAGGACTTCCTCACTGAGCCGTCGCCAGCCGGACGGACACGAACCGCGGTCGGTACAGGGACACGTTCCGGCTGACGTTCGCCTGCGCGCTCGCGGGCGCCGGGTCCAGCCAGTTGACGTCGTAACTGAGCAGCAGCCGCCCGTCGCGGCTGAGCGCGGGATGGGCCTGGGGGTTGTACGCGGCCGTGTCCTGCCGGGCCGCGCCGTCCTTCGGCAGGGGCGGCGCGAAGCCCTTCGCGGGGCCGTGCCAGGGCCCGGTGGGCGAGCACGCCCAGTAGGAGGTCACGGTGGTCAGGCCCTCGGCCCCCGCGGCCATCGTGAACAGGACGTACGTCCCCTTCACGCGCACCACGGTGAACGCGCTGCCCACCCCCTTGCGCTCGCCGTCACCGAGCACGGCACGTGGTTTCCCGGACTCCGTCCAGTCCCTGCCGTTCCAGTACCGCCACGCGCCGGGCTCCGCCAGCCTGCCCTTGGGGACGCGTGCCACGTAGGCGTGCGAGGCGGGGCGCGAGACCGCCTTGCCGTCGTTGCCGCCGAAGACGTACGTCCAGTCACCGTCGTCCACCGTCGTCGTGCCGTACAGGACACGCTTGTCGAGGTCCGGCACGGAACTCTGGTCGGAGACCTTGACGATGCCCTCGACGCGCAGGTCGGGCAGGGAGAGCGTGGCGACCTCGGTGGCGTTCGGCACGCCGTAGATCCACGGGCCCGTGCCGGCCGAGCGACTCCAGAGCAGGACGCGCACGACCTTCTCGGACGAGCCGGGGGAGCGGGGCTCCACCTTCGCGGCCACCGGCCAGCGCCACTGCTGGGGTGCCGGGTCGGCGAAGAGCGGGGCGGGCAGGGTGCGTTGCAGGGAGCCCGAACGCGACATCACCACACCCGAGTTGCGGACCATGGGTGTGTTCGTGTCCCGCCAGGTGTGCGGCTGGCCCGCCGGGTTCGGGGGCGCGTGCACCTGGCCGAGGAAGGTGTCGGAGAACAGCCAGAGCAGCCGCCCGTCGGGCAGGCGCACCGAATGCGTGCCGTCGCCGCCGGTCCAGTCGTCCGCCCGCGCGGCGTCGTCGCCGTAGCGGGCGAACGCGTCGGTGACCTTGTCGTCGGCGGTCCAGGACGAGACGGTGCGTGCCTGACATGTGTCGCCGCCCTCCCGGTCGTCTTCCGGGAGGGCGGTGAGCAGCACGGCCGCGCAGGCCAGGGCGAGCAGCAGGACGAGCCACGTCCTGCGCGCGCCCCGGCCCCGGCGTGGACCTTGGTCGGCGGACACGTGCGGGACGTTAGTTGCTCCCGCGGATGTGGTCCATGGGGAGCCATGCGACGGTGTCCCTCGTCACAGGCGCCTTGGCCGCGCCGTCCCCGCCGAGCGAGGCCAGCTCGGCGTCGCTCAACGCACGGTCGTACACGCGCACGTCGTCGATGGAGCCGTTGAAATGCGCGCGGCTGTCGATCCGCTGGCCGACGTGGAACCCGAACCCGGAGGTGCGGGTGACCGTGCCCGGGACGTCCGCGGTGCTGATCCGCGTGCCGTCGACGGAGAGGGTGAGCTGCCCGCCGCCTCGCCGCAGGGCGATGTGGTGCCACTGGCCGTCGTTGTACGCGCCCGTGGCGCGTACGGACGCGGACTTCGGCGGTGTGGAGCCCTGACGGGTGGTGATCAGGCCCGTGACACGGTTGCTCGCGGGCTCGCCGCGCAGCCACACCTGCGGCTGGTTGGTGCCGATGCCGCCCATCCAGAGCAGCGGCTGTTCACCGCTGGTCGCGGAGTAGCGGAACCACAGCGATGCCGTGAAGTCCTTCGTCCCGAGCGGAAGTTGACCGCGGAAGGGCAGGCGTACGGCGTCGTCCTGGCCGTCGAAGGAGATCGCCTTGCCGAACCGCCCGTCGGTGGTGGACGCCCCGCCGAGCACGGCGGCGGGCTTCGCGCGCGGCGCGCGGTCGGCGGTCGTCGGGTCCGGGCCCCGGCGCGGCTGCAGCCAGTCCTCGGTGAAGCGCGCGAAGCGGATCTCGTCGCGGGCGTCCACCGCCCCGCCCTCGTACATCAGGCCCACATGCTCGCCGTCGGCCCGCACCATGTCCGAGTAGCCGGACCAGTCCGTGGTGACCGTGGTGCCGCGGTCCACGCTGTCCCAGGTGCGGCCGCCGTCGTAGGACGAGCGGATCTGCATCGTGCGGCGGCGGTCCGGATCGCCGGGGCAGGCGAGCAGCATCCGCTTGCCGAACTGGAGCGTGGAGCCCTGCACTTGCGGCGTGTAGAGATCGGGGATGGCCTTGAAGGGCGCGACGAAGGAGCCACCCCCGTCGCGGCTGACCGTGTGGGTGCGATGCCCGAGGTCGGTGCCGTCCTGCTCGCGCCCGCTGACGTAGAGCGCCCCGTCCGGGCGCTCCGTGATGGTCATCTCCGACGGCTTCTGCCGGAACGTGCCGTCCTGCGCTATCGGGTACGAGTCCTTCGCGCCGATCTTCCAGTTGTCGCCGCCGTCGTCGCTGACGATCAGGGCCGCGTGGTTCGCGGTGACGCGACTGCCGTCCCACGTCTCGCTGTTGACGGTGAAGACGAGCCGCCCGGCGTGCCGCCCGCGGGTCAGCTGGAGGCCGTGCACGGGCCCGGTCGCGTACCAGGAGTTCCAGTCCTTCGGCAGGATCTGGTCGCTCAGGTCGCGCGGCGCCGACCAGCTGCGGCCGTCGTCGTCGCTGTACTGCATGTGCGGGGTGCGGTCACACGGTATGGCGCAGTTCTGCCCGTCCGTGCGGCCCGTGTTGTACGTCTCCGCGAGGACGATCCGGCCCGTCCTGCGGTCGACGATCGGGGCGGGGTTGCCGTGCGTGTCACCGTTGCCTTCGTTGATGACCTGGAGCGGACTCCAGGTGCGGCCGCCGTCGTGCGACCGCTTGAGCACGATGTCTATGTCGCCCGCGTCACTGCAGTCGTTCACCCGGCCTTCGGCGAAGGCGAGGAGCGTGCCTTTGACCGTCTTCACCACGGCCGGAATGCGGTAACAGGCGTACCCGGGATCCTGCGATGCCTTGAAAAGCACCTGCTGCTCGAAGCCCGCGGCCCGGTCGTCCGGCGCCGCCTGCGCCGCGGGTCCGGGCAGCAGCGCCCCGACGGCGACGACGGTCAGCGCGGCCGTGGCGGTGCGCAGGGATCTGAGGCGTAAACGGAGAGCTGATGGCATGGCGCGGCCCACCCTTCAAGGTGACTGGACATCCTGACATCCCACGTCCAACGTTCGCGCCTCAGACGCTACTTGGGCGGCTCGACACCCCACAAGAAGCGTGCGTGGCACGAATGGACGCGGCCAGGTCAGAGGCCAGAACCCGGACAGGGCAACGGAGGGAGCGGGACCGGGACCCCGCCGGCGCAGGGGGCGCTCCCCGCCGGCCGGGGTCCCGCCGCCGTGCGGCGGGGAGCGGCCGGTCAGCCCTGGGAGGCCGCGGCCCGCACGGCGATCCGGTGCTCGCCCGCGTACACGTTCATGGAGGAGCCGCGCAGGAAGCCGACCAGGGTCAGGCCCGTCTCGGCGGCCAGGTCGACGGCGAGGGACGAGGGCGCGGAGACGGCGGCGAGCACCGGGATGCCCGCCATCACGGCTTTCTGCGCCAGCTCGAACGAGGCGCGCCCCGACACCAGGAGGACCGCGCGCGACAGCGGCAGGCGGTCGTCTTGCAGGGCACGCCCGACGAGCTTGTCGACCGCGTTGTGCCGGCCCACGTCCTCCCGTATGTCGAGAAGCTCGCCGTCCTCCGAGAAGAGCGCCGCCGCGTGCAGGCCGCCGGTCCGGTCGAAGACCCGCTGCGCCGCGCGCAGCCGGTCGGGGAGGCACGCCAGCAGGTCGGTGCCGAGCCGGACCGGGGGAGCGTCGGCGATCGGGAACCGGGCCGTCGTGCGGACCGCGTCCAGGCTCGCCTTGCCGCACAGGCCGCAGGACGAGGTGGTGTAGACGTTGCGTTCGAGATTGATGTCGGGCAGGACGAGCCCCGGAGCGGTCTTCACGTCGACCACGTTGTACGTGTTGGAGCCGTCCGCCGTGGCCCCGGCGCAGTAGACGATCGACTGGAGCTCGTCCGCCGAGCCGAGCACCCCCTCGCTCACCAGGAACCCCGCCGCGAGCGCGAAGTCATCACCCGGCGTGCGCATGGTGATGGCGAGGGGCTTCCCGTTGAGCCTGATCTCCAGCGGTTCCTCCGCGACCAGGGTGTCCGGCCCCGCGGTGACGGCCCCGTCCCTGATGCGGATGACGCGGCGGCGCTCCGTGACTCGTCCCATGTCGATCAGTCCCGGTTCTGTACGTGCTGGTAGCCGAATCGGCCCTTGATGCAGAGGTTGCCGTGGGTCACCGGATTGTCGTGCGGTGAGGTGACCTTCACGATGTCATTGTCCTGCACGTGCAGGGTCAGATTGCAGCCGACTCCGCAGTACGCGCACACCGTCGTCGTCTCGGTCTGCCGCTCCTCGTCCCAGGTACCGGCGGCCCGCATGTCGAACTCGGACTTGAAACTGAGCGCCCCGGTCGGGCAGACCTCGATGCAGTTCCCGCAGTACACGCACGCGGAGTCGGTCAGCGGCCCGTCGTGCTCGACGGCGATCCGGGCGTCGAAGCCGCGGCCCGCCACAGAGATGGCGAAGGTGTTCTGCCATTGGTCACCGCAGGCGTCGACGCACTTGTAGCAGAGGATGCACTTGTCGTAGTCGCGGACGTAGAGGTCGTTGTCGACCCTGGGCTCCTCATTGAGCCGGGCGGCGTCGGGCCCGAAGCGGTCGGGCTTGGCCTCGTACTCCTTGAGCCAGCCCGCGACCTTCGGAGTGGTCGACAGGTCGACGGACGAGGCGAGCAGCTCAAGGACCACCTTCCGGCTGTGGCGGGTGCGCTCGGTGTCGGTCAGGACGGTCATGCCGGGCTCGGCCCGGCGCGAACAGGCGGGGGCGAGCGTACGGGCGCCCTCGACCTCCACGACACACACCCGGCAGGCGTTCTTCGGGGTCAGGGTGTCGCCCTCGCAGAGGGTCGGGACGTCCTTGCCCGCGGCCCGGCAGGCGTCCAGGAGGGTGGACCCCTCGGGCACTCTGGTTTCCTGCCCGTCCAGGGTGAACTCGACGAGGCGGCGCGGGATTCCCAGCGGTACGGCACTCACTTGTACGCCCCCAGGCGGTCGATGGCGGATTCCACGGCGTTCCACGCGGTCTGGCCGAGCCCGCAGATCGAGGCGTCCCGCATGGTCCGCCCCACCTCACGCAGGAGGTCGATGTCGGGGGCGGCATCCGCCCCCGTCCGCTCGACGATGCGGTGCAGGGCCTCCTCCTGGCGGACCGTGCCGACCCGGCAGGGCACGCACTGCCCGCAGGACTCGTCACGGAAGAACTCGGCGATGCGCAGCAGGACGCGGGGGAGCGGCACGGTGTCGTCCAGGGCGAGGACGACGCCGGAGCCGAGCGTGGTGCCTGCCTCCCTCGTCCCCTCGAAGGTGAGCGGGATGTCGAGCTCGTCGGGCCGTACGAAGCCGCCGGCCGCGCCGCCCAGGAGGACCGCGCGGAGGTTGTCCGGCTTTCCCGCGAGGGTGAGGAGCTCGCCGAGGGTGGCGCCGAAGGGGAGCTCGTAGATGCCGGGGCGTTCGACGTTGCCGGAGACGCAGAAGAGCTTGGGCCCGGTGGATTTTGCTGTGCCGATGGCGGCGTAGGCCTGCGCGCCCATGGTGAGGATGGGCAGGACGTTGACGAGGGTCTCGACGTTGTTCTCGGCGGTGGGCTTGCCGAAAAGCCCCTTCTCAACGGGGAAGGGCGGCTTGGACCGCGGCTCTCCCCTGTACCCCTCGATGGAGTTGAAGAGGGCGGTCTCCTCCCCGCATATGTAGGCGCCGGCGCCCCGTCGTATCTCGATGTCGAAGGCGTACCCCTGCCCGAGGACGTCGTCCCCGAGGAAGCCGCGGGCGCGGGCCTGCGTGATGGCGTGCTCCAGCCTCTGGAGCGCGCGGGGGTATTCGCCGCGGAGGTAGAGGTAACCGAGGTGGGCGCCCGTCGCGTACCCCGCGATGGTCATCGCCTCGATGAGCGCGTACGGGTCGCCCTCCATGATCACCCGGTCCTTGAAGGTGCCGGGTTCGGATTCGTCCGCGTTGCAGACGAGGTAGTGGGGGTGGTCCGGTTGTGCGGCTGTGGCCTGCCACTTCCTTCCCGTGGGGAAGGCGGCGCCTCCTCGGCCGAGGAGGCCGGAGTCCGTGACCTCGCGGATGACTTCGGCGGGGCCGAGGGCGAAGGCTCGGCGGAGGGCTGTGTAGCCGCCGTGGGCGCGGTAGTCGTCCAGGGAGGACGGGTCCACGGTACCGATGCGCCTGAGGAGGATCAGCCCTTCCTGCCCTGCCTGGGGGACGGCCAGGGCCGCGGGGGGTTCTGCTGGGGCTGCCTCTGGGGCGAGGGCGGCTTGGGTGAGGGTGGCGGGGGTGGCGGGGGCGAGGGTTGCGGTGGCGTGGGTTTTCTCCCCGCTCCCACCCCTACCCGAATCCCCCGGCTCCGCCGCCACCAGTGGCCGTTGATCACCGGCTCCGCCGAGTTCGTCCTCAAACGCCGGACGGGCTGGAATAGCCCGTCCGGCGTTTGAGGACGAGCCGTCAAGGCGATCGGTGGTAACACCGGCCCGCACCACCAACGCGGCGGGAGCCCGCTCGCAGAGCCCCAGGCAGGGCGAGCGCTCGACGGCCACCCCGGACGCGGGGCCGAGGCGCGCCGAAACCTCCCCGCACAGCTCGGCCCCACCCCCACACGCAAGGTCCGTGCACACCCGCACCACCGTCGCAGGCCGCGGCCGTACCGAGAACATGGAGTAGAACGTGGCCACCCCATACCCCTCCGCCGGCGGCACCGTCAGACGGCGGCAGAGGTAGTCCAGGCCCCCCTCGCTCACCCACCCCACGCGGTCGTTCAGCGCGTGCAACCCCGGCAACAGCTCATCCCGCCGCTCCCGCGCCGCACGGCCGCCCCGCGCCCACCGCAGATCCGCGTCGCTGCGGTCGTCGGCACCCTCCCAGGCGGACTCCGGGGGCCCGAGCACCGCGTCGACGGCTGCCCGCTCCTCGTCCGTCGGCTTGCTGTCACCGAAGTGCAGATCCATACGTCACCTCACGTCACGTAACTGGCGCGGTCAGCTTCTCGATCCGTATCGCCGACGCCTTGAACTCCGCCGTGCCCGCGATCGGGCAGTTGGCCTCGATCGTGAGCTGGTTGGTGTCGACCTCGTCGGGAAAGTGCATGGTCATGAAGGCCAGACCGGGGCGGAGTCCGGGGTCCACCCACACGGGCGCCGTCACCGCGCCGCGCCGGGACGACACGCGGACCTGCTCGCCGACCACGACCCCGTAGCGCTCCGCGTCCTCCGGGCACAGCTCGACATACTCGCCGCGCCGCAGCGGCGAGGCGAAACTCCCGCTCTGCACACCGGTGTTGTAGGAGTCGAGGCGCCGCCCCGTCGTCAGCCGGATCGGGTAGGAGTCGTCGGTGAGGTCGACCGGCGGGTCGTGCGCGACGAGCCCGAAGGGTGCGGGCATGCCCCGCCGCGCGGGGTCCGCCTCCCACAACCGGCCGTGCAGGTACGTCGGTTCGACCCGCTCCTCCGAGGGGCAGGGCCACTGGATGCCCTGCAAGGACTCGAGGCGGTCGTACGTCATGCCGTAGTGGTCCGGCGACACCGACCGCAACTCGTCCCAGACCGCCTGCGCGTCCGCGTACTTCCAGTCGTGGCCGAGCCGTTCGGCGAGGTCGCAGAGGATGTCGATGTCCTCGCGCGCCTCGCCGGGCGGCCGCACGGCCTTGCGCACGCGCTGGACCCGCCGTTCGCTGTTGGTCGTCGTGCCGTCGGTCTCCGCCCAGGCGGCCGTCGCCGGGAGGACGACGTCGGCCAACTCCGCCGTCTTCGTCAGGAAAATGTCCTGGACCACGAAGAAGTCCAGGGCCCGCATCCGCCGTACCGCCTGCTCGCTGTCCGCCTCCGACTGGGCGGGGTTCTCGCCGATGCAGTAGACGGCCTTGAGCGAGCCCTCCTCCATCGCCTCGAACATCTCGGTCAGGTTCAGCCCGTAGCGCGGCTGGATGACCGTGTCCCAGGCCGTCTCGAACTTCCTCCGCGAGTCGGGGTCGAGGATGTCCTGGAAGCCCGGGAGGCGGTTGGGGATCGCGCCCATGTCGCCGCCGCCCTGCACGTTGTTCTGCCCGCGCAGGGGCTGCAGGCCCGAGCCGTAGCGCCCCACGTGGCCGGTCAGGAGCGAGAGGTTGATCAGGGCGCGGACGTTGTCCGTGCCGTTGTGGTGCTCGGTGATGCCGAGGGTCCAGCACAGTTGCGCGCGCTCGGCACGCGCGTAGGCATGCGCCAACTCCTGGATGGCGGCGGCCGGTACGCCCGTCACCTTCTCGGCGAGCGTCAGGGTCCATGGCTCGACCAGGGCCGCGTACTCCTCGAAGCCGGACGTCGCGCGCTCGATGAACGCCCGGTTGGCCAGGCCCGCGTGGATGATCTCGCGGCCGATCGCGTGCGCCATCGGGATGTCCGTGCCGACGTTCAGGCCGAGCCAGCTCTCCGCCCACTCTGCGGTCTTCGTGCGGCGCGGGTCGACCGCGTACATGCGGGCGCCGTTCCTGATGCCCCGTAGGACATGCTGGAAGAAGATCGGGTGTGCGAAGCGGGCGTTGGAGCCCCACATCACGATCAGGTCGGTGTGTTCGACCTCTTCGTAGGAGGATGTGCCGCCGCCCGACCCGAAGGCCGCGGAGAGGCCCGCGACACTGGGGGCGTGGCAGGTGCGGTTGCAGGAGTCGACGTTGTTGGTGCCCATCACCACGCGGGCGAACTTCTGCGCCACGTAGTTCATTTCGTTGGTCGCGCGGGCGCAGGAGAACATCCCGAAGGCGCCGCGCGCGTCCCGTAGCCCCTCCGCGGTGCGGGCCAGCGCCTCGTCCCAGGTGGCCCGGCGGAACGGCTCGTCGCGCGAGTCGCGTACGAGGGGGTGGGTGAGCCGGGTGTAGGTGGTGGGCTCCCGGTCGCGTTTCCTGCTCATGGCGCGCTCCATGTGTTCTCGCTCATGGGGTGCTCCTCGTGTTCTCGCTCATGCCGCCCTACCTTCTTTCGCACGGCCCAATCGTTCGCGACGATGGGGTCGCGCGAGCGGGGTGGGGATGGATTTCATGCTGGCTGCCGTCCATGGCTC
>NZ_JBSGUA010000004.1:0-123436 GCF_053607685.1 Streptomyces sp. NPDC055099
CACCCCATAGGGGTGTCTGGACGGAGGAGCCCCACCCAACAGCCAGTTGGGCGCTACCTCCAAGCCCGGCCCTTCAGGGCCGGGTCAAGTTGACGACAGCACCTTGCCGGGGTTCAGCACCCCGTACGGGTCGAGGGCCTGCTTCACGGCCCGCTGCATGGCCATCACCTCCGGCGTGACCTCCGCGGCAAGTCCCGGGCGCTTGAGCAGGCCCACTCCGTGCTCGCCGGTGACCGTGCCGCCCAGGGCGATCGCGTCGGCGATGATCTCCTCGAAGGCCGCCTGGGCGCGCGTGCGGGCCGCGTCGTCACCGGGCTCCGTGATCAACAGGGGATGCAGATTTCCGTCACCCACATGTGCGATGTTGGCGATGAGGATGTCGTGCCGTGCGGCGGTCTTCTCGATGCGGCCGAGCATCTCCGGGATGCGCTCCTTGGGCACGCAGACGTCCTCGGTGAGCACCGGGCCCAGGCGTTCCAGCGCCGGGTAGGCGAGCCTGCGGGCCGCGAACAGTGCATCGGCCTCGTGCTCGTCGGTGGACCGCTCGGCCCAGGAGGCGCCCGCCCCGCGGAAGCAGTCGACCATGCGCTCGGCCTGCGCGGCGCCGGTCTCGCCCGGCTCGTCGATCCGGCCGAGGAGCACCACGTCCGCGTCGAGCGAGAGGCCCATGTTCTTCCACGCGTCCACGGCGCGCAGGCAGTGCCGGTCGATCAGTTCGAGCGCCGAGGGGGTCAGCCCGGCCTCGGCGACCGCGCGTACGGCGGCTCCCGCGTCCACGACGGAACCGAAATGCCCGGCGACGGTGACCGCGGCCGGCGGCAGGGGCCGCAGGCGGACGGTCACCTCCGTGACGATGCCCAGCGTCCCTTCCGACCCGACGACGAGACCCGTGAGGTCGTAGCCCGCTACGCCTTTCGCGGTACGCCGGCCGAGCCGCACGATCTCGCCGAGTCCGTTGACCATCTCCAGGGCCAGTACGTAGTCCCCGGTGACGCCGTACTTGACGCAGCAGACGCCGCCCGCGTTGGTGGCCACGTTGCCGCCGATGGTCGACCACGGGGAACTGGCCGGATCGGGCGGGTACCACAGACCGTGCTCGGCCACCGCGGCCCGCAAGTGGTCGTTGATCACCCCGGGTTGGACCACCGCGAGCCGCTCCAAGGGGCTGACCTCGACGATCCGGTCCATGGCGTCGAGCGCCACGACCACGTGCCCCTCACCCGAGTTGGCTCCCCCGGAAAGGCCGGTGCCCGCCCCGCGGGCCACGACCGGGGTGCGGTGACGGATACAGGCGCGGACCGTGTCGGCGACCTCTTGGGTGGAGGTCGCGCGGACGACGGCCGCGGGGCGGCCGCTGGGCGCCCATGCCGCTTGGTCACTGCGGAAGGCCTCGACGCTGTCCGGATCGGTGAGCACCCGGTCGGCTGGAACGTGCTCGAGGATCGCTCGAACGACCGTGGTACTCATCGTGTTTCCTCTCGGTGGGTTCGCCCCGAGGCGGGCCTTCCGGTGGCGTGCATACCTGTATCCGTCCCCTCGGCGCAGGACCGCCTGGCCGGCGCGGGCGGTGCTGCTGATGTCGATCGAAACACGGCGGCACGGCGATCCGTACGGAGACAACCTCCAGGCTCTGGCCCCCGCCACGGAGAGACCCTCCACAGTGGGCCGGTGGAGCCCCCTGCATCATGAGGGGGTGCACATGAGTGAGAACCGCTGGCTGCGGCTGCTGTCCGAGGCTCCGTCGCCCGACGAGATCGACGCGCTGCGCCGCGCGCTCCTCACCGAGGGGCGGCCCGCCGCGGAAGTCGAGGACTCCGCCGCGCACGCCCGCGAGATCCTGCGGCGCATGAACCGCCAGCAGCGCGAGTCGGCCGAGCTCGCGGCGCTCAACGACCTGGCCCGGCGCCTGGGGGCACTGACCGCGTCCAGCGGAGTCCTGCGGGAAGTGGCGGCGCACGCGCGGCGCCTGCTCTCCGTGGACCTCGCCTACATCATGGTGCTCCACGACGACCGGCGGCTGCGGATCGAGACCGTCGACGGCTCGATGGGCTCGACCCTGCGGGGCATCGAACTCGAACCGGACACGGGCCTCGGGGGACTGGTCCTGCGCAGCGGTGCTCCGCAGTCGACCGTCCGCTACCGCGAGGACCCGGCCATCAACCGCTCCCCCGCCGTCGACAGTGCCGCGGCCGCCGAGCAGCTCGGCGGGATCCTGGGCGTGCCGATGATCGTCGACGACGAGCCGGTCGGGGTGCTGCTCGCCGCCGACCGCAGCCCGCGCCGGTTCACCGACCGGGAGGTGGAGCTGCTGGCCGCGCTGGCGGCCCACGCGGCGGTGGCCCTGCGCAACGCCGCGCTCATCGCGGACCTGCGCGAGGCCAACCTGACGCTGCGCGGCAACGATTCCCTGCGTCGGGCCGAGGCCGAGCTGCGCGACCGGCTCACCGACGTCGTGGTCGGCGGGGGCGGCTACCGCGAGGTGGCGCAGGCCATCACCGGCGCCACCGGCCTGACGGTGTCGGTCCTCGACTCGCACGGCGAGCTGGTCGCCGGGCCGCGGTGCGAGCGCCCCCGGCCCTGGGCGGACGACGAGCCGCAGTCCCCACGCCGGTTCGAGCACGACGGCCGCCACGGCGTGGCCCTGCCCGTGGTGGTCCGCGGCGGTCACACGGGCTCGCTCGTGGCGACCGGGGAACGCGCGTTCCACGACGAGGACGTACGGCTCCTTTCGATCGGCGCGGACACCGTGGCGCTGGTGGCCGCGCTGGAACGCTCGGTCCTGGAGACGCAGTTGCGCACCCGCGGCGAGGTGCTGACCTCGCTGCTGTCCGCCGAGGCCGACGAGGCCGGTGTACGGCGCCGGGCGCTGGGCGCGGGCATGGACGTGGACTCCGTGGCGGCTGTCGCCGTCGTGGACGCCCGCGACACCGACCACACTGCCGACCAGGTCGCGCGGCTCGCCCAGGAGACTTCGGGCTGGAGTGCCCAGCTCGGCGACCAGATCACGTTCCTGGTGCCGGGTCTCGACCTGGCCGCGCTCAGGGCGCTGGTGGAACAGCGCGCTCTGGCCGGGCCCGTGGGCCTCGCGGCGTGCGGGCGGGGCGTCGCGGAGATCCGCCGGGCGCACCGGGAGGCCAGGCAGACGGCGACGATGCTGCGGGCCCTCGGCCGGCAGGGCGTGGTGGCCGAGCCGGCCGAACTGGGCGCCTACCGTTCCCTGTTCACCCAGGCCGGGGCCGACGAGGCCCGGGTCTTCGTGCGTACGACCGTGGGCCCGCTGCTCGATCACGACCGGGCGCGGGGGCGGGGCGGCGACCTGGCGGCCACGGTGGGGGTGTACCTGGCCAACGCGCAGCACCACGCCCGCACGTGCGCGGACCTGCACATCCACGCGAACACGCTCTACCAGCGCCTCAGCCGGGCCGATGGGCTGCTCGGCGAGGGCTGGCGCGGCGCGGACCGGGCCCTGGACATCCAGCTCGCCCTGCGGCTGCACGAACTGGCGAGCCGGCTCGTCTAGGCTCCCGCCCATGCTGAAGCTCGGAATCCCCGTCGTCGGAGTCACCGACATCCCCCGCGCTGTCGCCTTCTGGACGCAGGCCCTGGACCTGGTCGCCACCGAGGAGTGGAAGAGCGAGACCTGGCGGACACTCGATCACGCCGACGGACGTGGCCGCGCCCTCGGCCTGCAGCACAGCGCGTCACCGGCGGAGCCCCGGCCGCGCCTGCACCTGGATCTGTTCGCCGACACCACCGAGGAACAACAGGCAGAGGTGCGTCGGCTGATCTCGCTGGGCGCGCGAGCCGTCGACTGGGAGCTGTATCCGCCCGACCCCGACTTCGTCGTTCTCGCCGACCCCGACGGCAACCTCTTCTGCGTGGTCGACCTGAGCCGCGCGCCCAGCGGCAGCAACCGGCCGCCTACCTGACGGACGCCCCTCCCCTGCCCCCTTGGACGGCCGGCCTCGCACGGACCGCCGATTCGCCGCCCTTGCCCCGCGGCCCTTCGCGCAACACGGCCGCCCCCACCCCGGCGGCGACCATCACGATGCCGACGATCCACAGCCCGGTGTCCATCTCCCCGGTCGCGTCACGGGCCCACCCCGTCACGTACGGCGCGAGGAAACCCGACGCGTTGCCGAGGGTGTTGATCAGCGCGATGCCCGCCGCCGCTCCGGCGCTCGTCAGGACCGTGGGCGGGAAATGCCAGAAGACCGGCAGCGCGCAGAAGATGCCCACCGAGGTGACGGTGACCATGAGCATGACCGCGTACGGCGAGTCCAGGTAGAGGGCGACGGGGATCGTCAGGCCGCCGACGACGGCGGGTCCGGCCAGGTGCCAGCGCCGTTCCCCGGTGCGGTCCGAGTGGCGGCTCCACAGGACCATCGCGATCGCTCCGGCCACGAAGGGCACGGCCACGATGGCGCCGGTCTGCACGAGGCTGGACTCGGTGTCGAAGCGCTCGGAGAAGCCCGCCACCAGCGTCGGCCCGAAGAACGACAGGGCGTACAGGCCGTAGACGATGCCGAAGTAGATGCCGCCGAGGGCCAGGACCTTGCCGCTGAGCAGGGCCCGCCAGGCGGAGCCCTCCGCGGCGGGCGCGAGCTCGGCCCGCTCGGCGTCCAGGGCGGAGGTGAGCGCCCGGCGTTCGCCGGGAGTGAGCCAGGCGGCGCTCTCCGGCCGGTCGGTGAGGTAGAACCAGCAGACCACGCCGAGCACCACGGCAGGCACGCCTTCCAGCAGGAACATCACACGCCAGCCCTCAAGTCCGAGGAACCCGTCGAGGTAGGTGATGATCGCCGTGGACAGCGGTGCGCCCAGGGCGCTGGACAGGGGAATGGCGACCAGGAACGTACCGATCAGCCGCACTCGTTCGGCCCTCGGCAGCCACCACGTCAGGTACAGCATGATCCCGGGGAAGAAGCCCGCCTCCGCGACCCCGAGCAGCACGCGCACCGCGTACAGCTGCCCGGCCGACTGCACGAAGGCCAGCAGCATCGCGCACAGGCCCCACGTCACCATGATGCGGGCGATCCAGCGCCGGGCGCCGAAGCGGTGCAGGGCCAGGTTGCTCGGCACCTCGAACAGCAGATAGCCGATGAAGAACAGCCCCGAGGCGAGCCCGAACATGGTCTCCGTGAGCCCGAGGTCCGCGCTCATCGTCAGTTTGGCGAAGCCGATGTTCGTGCGGTCCAGGTAGTTGATGAAGTACACGAGGCCCAGGAACGGGATGAGCCTCCGGGCGATCTTGCGCAGTGCGCTGCGGCGCAGCGTCTCGGCTTCCGTCATCGACGACTCCTCATGTCCCTGTGCCGGGCGTACGACCGTCTCGCCAGGTGAGCCCGCTCACCGTAGGCAGGCGGTCGCGCCAGGCACAGGGAGAAGTCCTCCGGCCTCACGGAGTGTCGATGGAGAGAACGTCCATCCCGAAGGGCGGGTCGGCGCCCCAGGCGACCACGGCTCTCCCGTGGCGAATGGCAGGCTGGGCACCGCACCCGTACAGGAAGGTCGGCCCGAACCTCCATGAACAGCAGCACCGTTACCGCCGCCAGCACCGCCAGTGCCTTCGAGCGTGCCGCAGGCCACCGGCAGCGCTTCGACGCGGCCTTCGAGAAGTACTTCGCCGGGCTCGCGGGTGACCTCGACGGCGCACGTCTCGGCCGCTTCCCGCCTCGCTGCCTGGAACTTCTGGCGCAGTTGTCACTGCGCGGCGGGAAGCGGATACGGACCACCCTGCTCTACGAGGCCGCCGCCCTCGTCACCCGGGACGAGATACCGGGGCTCACGGAAGCCGCGTTGAGTCTCGAACTGCTCCACAGCCACGCGCTCGTCCTCGACGACATCATGGACGACTCGCCGATGCGGCGTGGCGGCCCCTCGACGTACTACGCGTGCCGCGAGGATCTCCCCGACCACCCGCAGGCCGCGCTGGGCCTGGCCATGATGGCGGGCGATCTCGCCGGTTTCCTGGCGCTGCGCGTCCTGTTCGACGCCGACCTGCCCGCCGACCGCAAGCAGGCCATGCTCGACGTCCAGTTCGGGGTGACGACCGACACCGTCATCGGCCAGGTCCTCGACCTCGAACGCGACGTGCACCCCTCAGCCGGCGAAGGCGACGCGGGCGGGCAGGGAGACGACGAGCTGCTGGAGACCGTGTGCGAGTACAAGACCTCGCGCTACACCATCCTCGCGCCCATGCGCCTTGGCCTGCTCGCCGCCGGCCAGGACCTGGCGGAACACGAGGAGAGCCTGCACCGCTACGCCCGGCTGGCCGGTCTCAGCGGCCAGATGCGCGATGACCACCTCGATCTCTTCGGCGATCCCGGCCTCACCGGCAAGCCCAGCGGCGCCGACCTGCGGGCAGGCCGCCACACCTACCTGACCCGCGAACTCCTGGCCGCCACCGACGGCGACGATCACGACACGGTGAAAGCCGCCCTCGCCGACCCCGACTGCACCCCGGAGACCATCGACCGCATCCGGGACATCGCCCACCGCCACGACGTCCACACCCGCCTCCAGGCGGCCATCGACCGGCACGCCCACGCCGCGGCGGCCGAAGCCGCCTCCTGGTACCGGCACTGGAACAGCGAGGCCGTCGAGCTGTTCGAGCAACTGCCGCTGTGGAACACCCGCAGGACCCGGTGAGCGGCACGGGTGCGCGCTCCATCGCCCACTACAGCATCCGCACCTCGCCCGCGGGCTCCGGGAGCTTCGCCCACCAGTGGTGGTATCTGCTGTAGACGGCCACCTCGCGCTCACTCAGGAGGGCCTTCAAAGACTGGGCCTCCGCGGCCAGTTGGTCCCATGTCGCCGGTGGCAGCGGGTGGAAGGCCGTGGCCTCGATGCCGTCGTCCAGCGGGCGCCACACACCGGCGACATGGCCGTCGACCAGCAACGTGGGCAGTACGTCGCCGTTGCGCCGGATGACCCACGGCCGGTAGGCCGGGGGTATCACCCGGCCGCGGTCGGAGTACGCCAGCAGAACGCTGTCCCACATGGCCATGAGGCGGGAAGGAGCGGGCGTTTCGGCGGGTGGCCGGGAGGCGCCCGGGATGTCGAAGAGGACGTCCCCGTCCGGTCCCTTGAGCTGCTCGACGCTGTCGCCCAGCGCGAGGAACGCCGCGCGGACAGGCGCTCGTTGCACCATGGCGAACTGCGCCACGTCCGCGACCGACGCGGGCCCGAACCCCGCCAGATAGCGCAGGATCAATGCCCGCAGCGCCTGCGGGTCCGCCGCCCGGCCCGTGGGGACGAACCCGTTGGGGGCCGCCACGAAGGACGGCCGGTGGCCGAAGGACCAGGGATGTTCCGTCGGGGCGTGGTGCAACGGCGCGTACGCCTTCAGGCCCCACCACGCCCCTTCCTTCTTCTCCGCGCCGAGGCGCTCCTCGACCCACGCCTGCATCTGCGCCGAGGTCCGCGGCCGTGCGGCGAAGTCGAGGAGTTCCGGGACCAGTGCGTCGGCGTCGTCCGGGCTCAGCCCCGAGACCGCGAAGCGGGAGCCGAGCCGGGAGGCATACAGGGTGGGCTGCAACGCGGCACGGAAGTCGGGGTAGTCCTCGGCGTGTACGGCGTGCAGCGTGATGCGCATCAGGGTCGCCTTGACCAGCGAACGCTCGGTGAACGCGGCGTCGAGGTCCGCCGCGGTGAACTTGGTGAGCCGGTTCCACAGGGCGACGTAAGGAGAGGCGGGCTGCTGCGCCTGGAGTGCGACCACGCGCCGCATGCCCTCCTGGACGGTCAATGGCTCACGTTCGAGCAGCAGTTGGCGGCTGAGGGTGGCCCGGTTCAGTTCGCGCGCGGTGATCGTCACGGTCAAGGATTCTGCCCTTCCCGCGCTCCCGCGTCGTACGCGCTCAGCGCGGCCCGCAGTGTCAGCAGATCGGTGTGTGCGGCGAGGTCGAGGCCCGTGAGGGCGGCGATGCGGCGCAGCCGGTAGTCGACGGTGTTGGGGTGCACGTGCAGGCGGGCCGCCGTCTCGCGGCGGTCCAGGTTCGACGTGAAGTACGTCCGCAGGGTCACGGTCAGGTCGGGGCCGTCCGCCAAGGGGGTCAGTAGGGCGGCCAGGTGCGCGCGGGCGGGGCTCGCGCGGGTGAGCTGGTAGTCGAGGAGCAGCGCGGTCAGGGGGTAGACGCCCGGTGGCCGCCCGGTGCCCGTCGCGGTGTCGCGCAGCTCGGTGGCCAGGCGGACGGCGTGCGGGACGTCGGCCGGGGTGCTGGCGGCGACTCCCGCGACCAGGGGCACGCCGCTGGCGGTGATGAGGGATGCCGTCAGCCTCTCCAGGCGGGCCCGGTCGCCGTCGGCCGCCCGGTCCGGCGCGAGGTCGGACGGGATGAGCGCGAGCCCCTCGTCGGCCGAGAGGCGGGTGAGCACGGGGTGGCCGAGGGCGCGGTCCAGCTCCGTACGCAGGCGTCTGATCTTGCGCCGGGAGGCCACGGTGGTGTCGACGTCCGCGCGGTCCTCGTCGGGGTGGCGGCCGATGGTGAAGGCGAGCACCAGATAGCACGGTGGGAGGCGTATCCCGAGCTGGGCGGAGTCGAGTTGCGGGCCTCTGCCGTCGAGCAGGGCGGACAGCACGGTGTGGCGGGCCGCGTCGCGCTCCCCGATCAGCGACTGGCTCTCCTCCACGTATCCCGATGTGACGGCGGCCGTGATCTCCCGCAGGCAGTCGAGCAGCAGCCGGTGGGCCTCGATCAGGTCCTGCGGTTCGGCCTTCGCCGTCACCTCCTCCACGCAGATGCGGGCGCCGTAGTAGTAGGCGCTGACCACGGCCTCCACGGGGATGCGTTCCTCCGCGCGTCTGGCCGCCGAGCGGCGCACCGTTTGGAGGAACTCCGGGGGCGGCATGCGCTCCGTGCGCAGCACGTCGGCGAAGACCCGGATCGTCATGTCGACGATGGCGCGCACGTCCCCGTGCAGTTCCTCGGCGGGCAAGCGGCCGTAGACCGGCAGGTCGTCCGCGAGGCGCCGGGTGACGGTCGCGGCGAGCCCCGGCACGTCGGCGATCAGGAAGCGGCCCACGCTTTTGTCACCGGTCACAACTGGCCCCTCGGAAAGTCTGGTTGCGCGCCTAGAACACCAAGGCGTCGATGGCCCGGATCATAAGGGCGTCCGTTACCCCCGGTACACCCCACTCAGGAGAGCCCGTGCGCCCCACACGCGCCCGCACCACCGCGGTCATGGCCGCCGCCCTGTCCGCCTGCGCCCTCGGCGTGTCTCCGGCCGGCGCGACGTCTTCGCAGGCCGAGGAGCCTTTGGAGTACGTCGCCATCGGCGATTCCTTCGCGGCGGGGCCCCTCATCCCCGACCAGAGCCAGTGGTCCTGTCTGCGCTCCGCACGGAACTACCCGGCCGTCGTCGCCGAGGCGCTGGGCGCGCGGCTCACCGACGTCAGCTGCTCGGGCGCGACGGTCGGTGACTTCTCCGGCCGCCAGTTCGGCCTGCTGCCGCCCCAGTACAACGCCCTCAAGCCGAGCACCGACCTGGTGACCCTGACCATCGGCGGCAACGACGTCAGCCTCGTCAGCACCGCGCTCGGCTGCGTCAACCTCCTGCCCAAGCCCGCCGGCATCTCCTGCGCCGACACCGCCGCGGCCAAGGGCGACCCCACCGCGAAGGCCATCGAGGCCTGGCGCGCCTCCTTCGGCCAGGCCCTCGACGAGGTCCACCGGCGCGCCCCGAACGCCCGGGTCGTCGTCGCGGGGTACGCCACCTACATCCGTAAGGACGGCTGCTGGCCCGCCCAGCCCGTCTGGGACAAGGACGCCAACTACCTCCAGGCACGCGTGAACCAGCTCAACGGCGTGCTCGCCGAGCAGAGCAAGGCCCACGGCGCCACGTACGTCGACACGGCCGCCATCAGCGCCGGGCACGACACCTGCGCCGCGCCGTCCGAGCGCTACATCGAGGGCCTGGTCCCCACCAGCGTCGCCGCGCCGCTGCACCCCAACGCCCGCGGCATGGCCGCCTTCGGCGAGGCCATCGCGAAGGCGGCGCGCCCGTGACGGCCGGCGTCCCGGGACGGGAGACCCTCATGCCGATGAGCCACGTCATGCGGCGGTCCGCCGCTGTATCGGCGGCGTCCGGCGTGCGGCGGTATGCCACCGTGCTGGCCGCGTCGCTCCTGCTGTCCGTCGCGCTCACCGGCCAAGGCCTGGCGCAGCCGGACGGCAGCGGCCCGGCAACGGCCACTCAAGCGACCGGCAGCTGTCCGTCGGCCGGCGGCTACTGGGCCGACGAAGGCCCCTTCGCCGTGACCAAGGAACGCGCCGGGCTGAGCCACACCATCCTGCGCCCCACCGATCTCGGCAGCCAGGGCTGCACGAAACACCCGGTGATCATCTGGGGCAACGGTTCGTTCGTGACGCCGGTCATCTACGACGGACTCCTGAAGCACTTCGCGTCACACGGGTTCATCGTGATCGCCGCGAACACCACGCAGGCGGGGTCCGGCAACGCCATGCTCGGCGGCCTCGACGTACTGAAGAAGGCCGAGGCCGACCCCCGAAGCCCGTACTACGGCAAGGTCGACCTGGACAAGGTCGGAGCGTCGGGGCACTCGCAGGGCGGCGGTGGTGCGATCAACGCCGGCGCGGACCCGCGCGTCGACGTGACCGTCCCCGTCGAGCCGGGCCCCCAGGGCAGGATCGGTGACCTGAAGGGCCCCCTGTTCATCCTGGGCGGCGAGCGCGACCTGGTGGTCATCCCCGAGCTCCTGGTGATCCCCCGCTACAACAGCGCCGATCATGTCCCCGCCGTCTACGGCGAGTTGGCTGGCGCCTCGCATGTGACGCCCGCAGGCGACGGCGGCGGATTCCGGGGCCCGATCACCGCCTGGTTCCGCTACTTCCTGATGGGCGACCAAGAGGCGCGCGCCGAGTTCTTCGGTCCCGACTGCGGGGCCTGCTCCTCGCCGGTCTGGTCGGACTTCCGGCGCAACGCCAAGGCGCTCGGCCATCAGGGCGTGGGAGGTGGCAGTAGCGCCTGACACCGGGCCGGCTGTCCGGAGACACGGAGAACGGGATTGATCTTGGTTCTCTCCCACGAACCACGCCCCTCCAAAGTCGCATAGCGTCTTTCGCATGCAACTGAGGAGGAGTCGAAGGTGACCGAAGACCTGCACAGCCGAAGCGACACGACACAAGGGCTGCCGGCGCCCCACCTTCCGGCGATGCTCGCGGACCTCGAGGAACTGGTGGTCTGCGAGTCCTTCTCCTCCGACCTGACCGCGGTGGCACGCAGCGCGGACGTCGTGGCCGCCCAGGGGACCCGTCACCTGGGCGTCCCGCCCGAACGCATCGTCGTCGACGGCGTCACCCACCTGCGGTGGATGTTCGGCACACCCCGGGTGCTGCTGCTGGGACATCACGACACGGTGTGGCCGATGGGCTCGCTGGCCACGCACCCGTGGTCGGTGTCCGACGGCATCGCGCGTGGTCCGGGGATCTTCGACATGAAGGCCGGGCTCGTGCAGATGTTCCACGCGCTGGCCTCGCTGCCCTCCCTGGAGGGGGTCTGCGTCCTGGTGACCGGCGACGAGGAGGTCGGCTCGGACGCGTCGCGGCCGCTGATCGAGGAGGTGGCGCGGCAGTGCGCGGCGACCTTCGTGCTTGAGGCCGCGGCCGACGGCGGCGCGCTGAAGACGGCCCGCAAGGGCACCTCTGCCTACGAGTTGGTGGCGCACGGCAAGGCGGCCCACTCCGGCTTGGAGCCGGAGAAGGGCATCAACGCGGCGGTGGAGGCCGCGCATCTGGTCCTCGCCCTCGAGGGACTGGCCGAGGAGATCAACGTCGGCGCCCCGCAGGACTGGCGCACCACCGTGGTCCCCACGGTGGTCGGTGCCGGCACGACGACCAACACGGTGCCCGCCGAGGCACGCGTCTTCGTGGACGTGCGTGTCCCGACCCTCGGTGCGCAGGAACGGGTGGACGCGGCGATGCACGCCCTGAAGCCCACCGTGCCCGGAGCACGCCTCGACGTGCTCGGCGGCCCCAACCGGCCGCCGCTGGAGCTGACGTCCTCCGCCGACCTGTTCGAGCGGGCCCATCGCCTCGGCGCGCAGCTCGGGCTTGAGCCGCTGTCGTCCGCGGCGGTCGGCGGAGCGTCCGACGGGAACTTCACCGCCGGGCTCGGCTGCCCCACCCTCGACGGCCTGGGCGCGGTGGGCGGCGGGGCGCACGCCGACCACGAGCACCTGATCGTCGCCGAGATGGTCCCCCGCGCCCGCCTGCTGGCCGCCCTCGTGGAGGAGGTCGCCCGATGAGCGCCGACAGCGTGCACGAGCCGGCCACAGCGCACGGCCTCGTCGTACGGGAACTGCACGACCTGCGTGCGCTGGAGGGCGCCAACGCCCTGTTCGAGGAGATCTGGGGCAGCGCCCCCGGCGCCTCCCCCATGGGCGTCGAACAGATGCGGGCACTGTCCCACGCGGGCAACTACGTCGCCGGAGCCTTCGACGACGGCCGACTGGTGGGCGCGTCCGTCGCCTTCTTCGCGGCCCCGGTCGGCGTGGCCCTGCACTCGCACGTCACCGGCGCCCTGCCCGGCCGCCGAGCGGGCCTGGCCCTCAAGCTCCATCAGCGCGAGTGGGCCCTGGACCGCGGGCTGCGCCGGATCACATGGACCTACGACCCGCTGGTGCGGCGCAACGCCCACTTCAACCTCTCCAAACTGGGCGGGCTGCCGGTCGAGTACCTCACCAGCTTCTACGGACCGATGGACGACGTGATCAACGGCGGTGACGACACCGACCGGGCGCTCGTCGCCTGGGAGTTGAACGGTGCCGGGGCGATGGCCGCCGCGGCCTCGCGTCCCGTACCCGTGACGGTCCCCGAGGACGCCGCGATCGCGCTGTCCGTGCACGACGGCCTGCCCGTCATCGGCAGCCCCGACGCCGCGACCCTGCTGGTCGAGGTTCCGCCGGACATCGAGGGGCTGCGTCGCACCGACCCCGGCGCGGCCAAGGCGTGGCGTCTCGCGATGCGCGAGGTCCTCGGCGGTCTCCTGGCCGACGGCGCCCGCGTCACCGGCTTCCACGACCGCGGCTACTACGTCGTCACGCGCGCCACCACCGCGTGACGCCCGAACCACTTCACCAGGAGCCAAGCAGCATGAGCAGCATGAAGATCAACGGAATTGAACTGCGCCGGATCGCGATGCCCCTGCGGGCGCCCTTCCGGACCTCGTTCGGTGTCGAGACCGCACGCGACGTCCTGCTCGTCCGCGTGGTCACCCCCGACAGCGAGGGCTGGGGCGAGTGCGTCGCCATGTCCGAACCGCGCTACTGCTCCGAGTACGTCGACGGGGCGGCCGACGTGCTGCGCCGCTTCCTGATCCCGGCGCTGCCCGCCGTGGCGGACGCCCACGCGGTCAAGCGCGCCATGAAGCCCTTCAAGGGCCACAAGATGGCCAAGGCGGCACTGGAGACGGCCGTTCTGGACGCCCAACTGCGGGCCGGCGGGCAGTCCTTCGGGTCCTACCTCGGCGCCGAGCGCGAGCGCGTTCCGTGCGGGGTCTCGGTCGGCATCATGGACTCGATCCCCGAACTCCTCGACTCCGTCGGCGGTTTCATCGACGAGGGCTACGTCCGCATCAAGCTCAAGATCGAGCCCGGCTGGGACATCGAGCCGGTCCGCGCGGTGCGGGAACGCTTCGGCGATGACCTGCTGCTCCAGGTGGACGCCAACGCCGCCTACACCCTGGCCGACGCCCGGCAGCTCGCCAAGCTGGACGACTTCGACCTCCTGCTCGTCGAGCAGCCGCTGGCGGACGACGACCTGGTCCAGCACGCGGCGCTCGCCAAGCAGTTGCGTACGCCGGTGTGCCTGGACGAGTCCATCGAGTCCGCCGAGGACGCCGCAGCGGCCATCACCCTGGGCGCGACATCGATCATCAACGTCAAGCCGGGCCGGGTCGGCGGCTACCTGGAGGCCAAGGCCATCCACGACCTGTGCGTGGCCCACGGCGTCCCGGTGTGGTGCGGAGGCATGCTGGAGACGGGGATCGGCCGCGCCGCCAACGTCGCGCTGGCCGCGCTGCCCGGCTTCACCCTCCCCGGCGACACCTCAGGCTCCAACCGCTACTTCGCCACCGACATCACCGAGCCCTTCGAACTGGCCGACGGCCATCTCGACGTCCCCACCGGACCGGGACTGGGCGTCGAACCGCTCGACGAGATCCTTGAGCGGGTGACCACCGCCAAGGAATGGATCCAGCTGTGACGGCGCTCGGCCGGCCCGCGGGCTCCCGTCCTACGCCCGCGCGGCCGTGCCCGAGGAATGCATCAACCGCAGCTGGAGCATGAGCGCGAACCGCACCGACGGGTCCTGCAGGTCGGCCTGCGCCACCTCGGCGACCCGTCGGATGCGGTAGCGGAAGGTGTTGGGGTGGACGAACACGCTCGCCGACGCGGTGTTGATGTCGCCGAAGGCGTCCAGCCACGCGCGCAGCGTCTCGACCAGGTGTGAGCGGTGCCTGGTGTCGTACTCCACCAGACGGGCCACCGGGCTCAGCAGCTCGTCCCCCTGCACCGCGGCCAGGTCCCGCAGGTCGAGGAGCAGCGCGTCGATGTACACGTCGCCGATCGAGGCGACCCGCCTGCTGCCCAGGTCGCTCGTCAGCACCCGCAGCGCGCGGTCCGCCGTGGTGCGTGAGCGGCCCAGCGCCGACGGGTCGGTCGCCACCGATCCGATGCCGATCACCACCCGCGACCGTTTGCCGGCCCGCTCCAGGAAATGGGCCGCGATCTGCTCCGCGCGCTCCCGGCCCGCCACCGGGTCCGCCGGAACCGGGACCACGGCGTAGGCCACGTCACCGAGGAGTGCGAGCGCCGACCGCGGCTGCACCGCGTTGAGGTGGATGCCCAGCGCGCTGGTCAGGCGTTGACGCTCCGCCGCGAGCTGAGCGTGATCGCCCTTCTTCCCGGCGAGGCCCATGGCCATCACCACCGTGGGCTCCTTCACCAGGCCGAGCCGGTCCAGGGCGTCCACCGCGCCCGTGCCGCCTTCGAGCACCGTGCTCACGAGGTCGGCCCGCAGCCGGTTCCGCGCGTCGGCGCCCGCCCGGTGGCGCAGCAGGTGCAGGGCGACGAGCTTCGCCGCGTCCTGGAACGCCTGCTCACGGTCGGGTGTCAGCGGCTCCTCGACCGCCGCCCACACCGACCCCAGGAACTCGTCACCGGCCCGCACCGCGACGGCCACCCGCGGGATGGCCGTCTCCCCCTCCTCGACCGTCGCCGGGGCGATGTGCACCGGGCGGTCGCTGCGGTACAGCTCGCTGAAGACGCCCCGGCTCTCCAGGATGCGCAGATACCCGTCCGGCACCTGGCGGGCCAGGATCGTGGCGACGCGCGACTGGTCGGCCTCGTCCTGACGGCCTGAGAAGGCCAGGATGCGCTGGCGACGGTCCTCGATGGTGATCGGCGCGTCCAGCAGGGTCGCGACGGCGTTGGCCAGCGCGAACAGATCACCGGAAGGAACTCCCCCGAGCGACTCGACCCCCGCGTCACCGACGTCTCCCTCGGTGAGCAGCGTCCGCAGGAGCTCCGTGAGCTGCGACCACGAGGCGCCCTGCGTCAGGCTGATCAGGACCACCGACGAGGCCGCCGACGCCTGGGCCAACACCTCGTCCCGGTCCACCGGGCCGCGCACCACCAAGGCCGCCGCACCGTGCTCGCCCAGCTCGCGCAGGAGCCGGGCGATCTCCTCCACCCCGTAGACGCCGACGCCCAGCACGATCGCGCGCGGCGGGTAGGTGACCGTGTCCCCCGGGTCGTGGATGACGACCCCGCCGACCCCTCCGCCTTCGTCGGCCGGCCCGGGGCTGCCGTGCACGAGATCGAGCAGGGCGGGACTGAAGTCCTCCAGTACGCGGGCAAGACTGGTGCGAAGGTTCGCGGGCACGTCACTGATCACCACCTCAGGCTACGAGGGAGACCATCACTGACGTTCGTACGGGGCCACAAGTCGGCCGTACGCATTCGTCGCCACGTACGAAAGGATCGACGGGCGAGCAGCCGGACCGCGTGCTCAGCGGCCGCGCAGTGCCTTCCAGTCGTCCTCGAGAATCGAGTACTGGACGATGTCGTGCCACACCCCGTCCACATGGCCGTAGTGGCGCAGTCGCCCCTCACGGACCATGCCGGCCTTCTCGATGGCCCGCTGCGCGGCGACGTTCGACGGCATGAATCCCGACCAGACGCGGTGCAGGCCGAGCCGGTCGAAGCCCAGGACGCCCAGCAGGAAGCCGATCTCGACGCTGTGGCCCACGCTGACCCGGTCGGCGCGCAGGGCCAGTCCCACCTCCGCACTGCGGTAGCCGACGCGGACCATGCCGCCCTCGCCCGACTGGTCCTCGACGATCAGCTTCGCCGAGCCGATCAGCTCGCCCGTGGCGATCTCGCTGACGCCCAGGCGGTAGTGCGTGCGGGGAGTGCGCCGGGCACCCGCCCTCGCCTGCTCGACCAGCGCCGCGGCGTCGGCATGCCGGAAGGGTGGCATACCGAACTCCCGGGTCGTGCGGGGGTCGCCGAAGATGCCGAGCACGCCCTCGACGTCGCCGGGCAGGAACTCCCGCAGGCGCAGCGTGCTGCCTTCCACGAGGACCGCACGCTGCTCGGGCACCGGCGCCGGCCGCTCGTCGACCCGCGCCTGGGGCGATGGTCGCGGAGGCCACAGGTGGGCCTGCTCCCGCGCGGCTTCCAGGCGTTCGGTCATCGGTTGACTCCTTGGGGCTGATTCGTCGGGCCGAACGACACACGCGTGACCCAGAGTGGTTTTCGCGAACGGATCGCAGGAAGGAAGTTGGCCAGCGGCAGGAGCCATCCGCAGAGGAAACCCCGCCCCCGTGGTTCGCGGACCGCCCGCACGGCGCTGATGTTGGGGTGGACCGTGCGCAGCTTGCGCTGCTCCGTCGGTGTCATCCCCCAGAGCATGGGCGGCGGGCGGTACCCGGCGGGGTACTGCCAGCGGCCGCGTTCGGTGCGCGCCGCCATCCAGGCGGGCGGGGTGTCGAACACCAGCTCCGCTCCGGGGAATCGGGCGGCGCAGGCCTCGATGAGCCGGTGGACCACATCCCGCGTGAGGTACATCAGCATCCCCTGGGCGATGATCAACACCCCGCGCGAGGCGTCCACTTCGTCCATCCACCGCATGTCGGTGGCCGAACAGGGCAGCGTGCGGTGGCGTGGCGCGTCCGGCAGCAGCCGTTGGCGCAGCTCCGCGACCTCGGGCAGGTCCACGCCGAGCCAGCGCACCCTGCCGTTGTCCACCCGCCAGAACTGCGTCTCCAGACCCTCCCCGAGCGAGACGACCGTGCCGTCCGGGTGGTCCCTGAGGAAACGTCCCACCTCGCGGTCGTAACAGCGTGCCCGTACTGCCATTCCCTGCGCGAAGCCCCAGTTGCCGGTGCCGAACCGTCCCTCGAAGGGATAGTCGACAGCGTCGATCACCTCGATCGCCTTCGGGTCCCGCAGTGCCGAGCCAGGGTCCTTCGCGGCCAGAGCGCGGTGGTGCAACGTCCATAGCGTCGTCTCGGCGACGCCATCCAACTCGGCCTTCCGCTTCTGTCCGTTCATCCGGCGATGGTCACAACACTGTCGGCGCGCCAGCAAGGAGCGTCACTCCTGCGAGCGCATAGATCACTCCTTCAGTTGGGATTTCCGGGATGGAGCCCCTTTCCCGGCCTTACGTGCGGCGCGCGGGCACCGTGTTGACGCCCGCACGCCCGCCCGGCCCGGCTCAACTCCCCGGGCGCCGCGGCCCTCTCGCCAGGATGTGGAGGAACAGGACGGCCATGACGGCAACGCCCGCCCACATGGCCTGCTGCCAGCCGTCGACGAACGACTCCTGGGCGGCGCGGACCAGCTCCTGCGCGTGGGCGCCGGAGCCGTCCGCTGCCCCGATGGCGTTGGCGACGCCCTCGCGTGCGGTGTCGGCGACGCCGTCGGGCACGCCGTCGAGCCGGTCGTCGATGGCGCCGCGGTAGCCGGCGGAGAGCAGCGCGCCGAGCAGGGCCACGCCGAGCGCGGTGCCGAACTCCCGTGTGACGTCATTGAGTGCGGAGGCCACGCCTTGGTGCTCGCGCGGCAGGGAGTTGGTGATGGCCTCGGTCGAGGGCGTCATCGACAGGCCCATGCCGGTGCCCATGGCGAGCATGCCGGGGAGGACGGAGAGGTAGCCGCCGTCGACGGAGACGAAGAGGGCCATGAGCGTCAGACCGGCCCCGGCCAGCAGGATGCCCGCCGCCATGGTCGAGCGTGCGCCGATCCGCACGGCCAGCTTGGGGGCAAGGCCCGACGACGCCATCATCAGTACGGCCATGGGCATCAGGGCCAGCGTGGACAGCAGGCCCGACCAGCCGAGCACGGCCTGGAAGAACGGGAAGAGCACGACGAAGATTCCCGCCTGGACGCCGAAGACCACAAGAAGCGTGAGCGAGCCGCCGCCCAACGAGCGCTCGGCGAACAGGCGCACGTCCAGGAGCGCCGCGTCCTTGCGGCGCAGCTCCCAGGCCACGAACCCGACGGCGGCCGCGGCGCCCACAACGAGGCCGAGCAGGGTCACGGGGGCGGTCCAGCCTCGCGCGGGTCCCTCCTGCAGGACGAAGATGAGCCCGACCACCGCGACGACGGAGGTCAGCGCACCGACAGTGTCGAACCTGCGCCCGGACTCGCCGCGGGAGTTGGGAACGGACCGCAGCGCCATGGCGAAGGCCACGACGACCAGCGCGACCGGCAGGACGAAGAGCTGGCGCCAGCTCGCCACGTCCACCAGCGCGGCGGAGAGAAACATGCCCAGGATGCCGCCGCCTCCCGCTACCCCGGTCCATACACCGATGGCCCGCCCGCGTTCCTCGGCGGGGAACGTGGAGGTGATGACGGCCAGCGTGATGGGCATGATCATCGCGGCGCCGACGCCGCTGAACAGGCGTGCGCCCAGCATGACTTCGGCCGACGGGGCGAGAGCGGCCACCACGTTGGCGACCCCGAAGACGGTCAGACCGGTGAGCAGCATGGGCTTGCGCCCCCAGCGGTCACCGAGCGCGCCGAGCGGCAGGAGCAGGGCGGCCAGGCTGAGCGTGTAGATGTTGATGATCCACAGGATGGTGCTCTGCGAGGCACCGACGGCCAGGGCGAGGTCGGGCTGGGCGACGTTGAGCCCGGACACCGAGGCGATCACGGCCATCAGGGCGATGCAGACAGCGATCAGGATCGTACGGCGCTGTCGCGCGTCCGGCGCCCCGACCTCATGGGCGCCGACGGGATCGGCAGGTGGAGCGGCAGCGCTCGACTGCGGAGGCTGGGGGTGGTTCGTGCTCATGGGTTCCTCTCCAAGGGCGAGCGTCAAGGGGTGTGTCCGAAGGCGTGCAGGATCAGCGCCGGATCGGACGAGGGGCGCGGAGGGGGGGCAGCGGGACCGGGCGCGGTGCCGTGCGACGGCGGGCTGGGGCTGGGGCTGGGGGCCCGCGATATCAGAAGGTGCAGCGCAAAGGCTCAGACGCGGGCTGCGCCCCTTCCTTCCCGTGCTTCTCGCAACCCCCAGCGGTTCAGGGGTTACGTCACGAAGATAGGCACACCTTGCGGACACGGCATACGATGTTGCCCATGACGCAAGACAATGGCGAGATGGACAGCCTGGTGCGCAAGCGGATCCGTGCCCTGCGTGTGGCGCAGGGCTGGTCCCTGGAGGAACTGGCCACCCGCGCCTCGGTCAGCCAGTCCACGCTCAGCCGCATCGAGAACGGCCAACGCCGGCTGGCCCTGGACCAGCTCGTCACCCTCGCCCGCGCACTGGACACCTCCTTGGACCAACTCGTCGAGACCGCCACCGACGACGTCATCGCCAGCCCGACCATCGACGCGGCCCACGGCCAAATGCGCTGGCCGATCAAGGCGGAACCCGGCATGAGCGTCGTACGCCAGCGGATGACGAATCCGCCGCCCGACAACCCGGCACGCATGCGCGCGCATCCCGGCCGCGAATGGCTCGTCGTGCTGTCCGGTACGGCGGTCCTGCTGCTGGGCAACCGGCGCCTCCGCGTCGAGACCAACCAGGCCGCGGAGTTCCCCACGATGCTTCCGCACGCCATCGGCGCCGAGGGAGGGCCGTGCGAGATCCTGGGCATCTTCGACCGCGACGCCCGCCGTGGCCATCAGCGAGCGGAGAGGGCGGACGAGGCCGTCAAGGACGACGGCGAGCACTCCGACCTGTGACGCTGCGACCTGTGACGCTGAGGCCTGTATCGCTCTGGCCTATGCCGCTCTGGCCAGATGCGAGACGCGAGGGCCGGCCCTTGCGCGTACGGCACCGCAGCGGGCCACCTTCTTGCGCACCCCGGGATACTTGCTGCCCCGAGCACATGACCGGCTTAGCGTCGTGGGCATGAAGCACTCTCCCTCGCACGCGGGCCACCAGGCCGCCGACCATCACTCCCACCACGCACCGGACACCGACAGCCAGGCCGAGATCCTCGATCTGGACGCGGAGGTGCTCGCCGAGCACATCGCGTCGATCACCGCTTGGCTGCCCGTCGAGAAGGCGCCGCGGCACATCGTGGACCTGGGGTGCGGCACCGGGGCGGGCACCTTCGCTCTGCTGGCCCGCTTTCCCGAGGCGGAGTTGACCGCCGTCGACGCGTCGGCCGATCACCTGCGCCGCCTGCGAGCGAAGGCGGAGGAGCTGGGGTTGAGCGACCGGGTGCGCACGGTGGCGGCCGATCTCGACGCGGACTGGCCCGACCTCGGTAGGCCCGGCCTCGGCAGGCCCGAGCTGGTGTGGGCGTCGGCGTCGATGCACCACATGGCCGACCCCGATCGCGCCCTGCGCATGGTCCATGACCTGCTCGCGCCCGGCGGCCTGTTCGCCGTCGTCGAGCTGGCCGGCTTCCCGCGCTTCCTGCCCGCCGACGCTCCGGCGGACCGGCCCGGCCTCGAAGAACGCTGCCATGCCGCGCTCGATCATCACGACGCCGAGCACATGCCGCACCGCGGCGCTGACTGGGGGCCCAAGCTGGCGGCCGCCGGGTTCACCGTCGAGAGCGAGCGCACGATCAGCGTGCACGTCGACGGCTCCCGCAACCCGGCGGTCGGCCGGTACGCGCTGAGCAGCCTGAAGCGTCTGCGTGCCGGCGCCCATGCGCTGGGCGCCGAGGACCTCGCCTCCCTCGACCAATTGCTCGACGACGAGAGCCCGTTCAGCGTCCTGCGCCGCGCCGACCTCGCGCTCCGCACCGAGCGCAGCGTATGGGCCGCACGCCGCGCCTGAGCCGATCACGCGCAGGCGCACGTACACGCGGACGCCAAAAGGGGTGGGCCCGTCACGTGCGAACGGAGACGGGCCCACCCACAGCGTCCTCGGGAACGCCTTCGGCCACCGTACGATCACTCGCTCCCCCGCGCCCGCTGGGCGGCGGTGCCGGCAATCGGTTCGCGGCTCTCGGGCGCCTCAGGCCACCGGCACGGGTGCCTCTCCGGTCGGACCGCTGTCCTCGGGCGACTCGCCTTCCGGGCCCAGCGGGCGGCCCTCCCACACCAGGGCCCGCCAGCCCTCGTCGGGTGAGCCTTCCAGGATCACCACGCCCGTGTTGGCCAGCGGGTGATTCGCTGCGTACTCCACGTCCACGTTGACCGCCCGGGCCGCCACCCACGTACGGATCACGGCGCCGTGGCTGACCAGCGCCACCGTCCCGGCGCCCGTGGCGGCAGCCTCGGCGACGACGGCGTCGAAGCGGCCCAGAGCCTCCCGGCCGTTCTCGCCGCCGGGCATCCGGCGCTCCAGGTCGCCCCCGGGCCAGGCGAAGGCGGTGGACATGTAGACGGCGGCGGCCTCCTGGTCGCCCCGCATCTCCAGGTCCCCGGCGGACAGCTCCCGGATGCCGTCCCTGATCCGCGGCTCAAGACCGGTCGCGGCGGCGAGCGGCGCGGCCGTCTTCTGGGTGCGCAGCAGCGTGGACACGTACAGGGCATCGATCTTCTCCGCCGCCAACGCCTCCGGCAGCGCGGCCGCCTGCTCCTGCCCCAGCGGTGTCAGCCCCGGGCCCGGGACCTCGGTGTCCAGGAGGTGCTTGAGGTTGGACGGGGTCTGGCCATGGCGTATGAGCAAAAGGCGCATGCGGGGACTACCTTCCCTGGGCGGCGACGGATCAAGCTCTTCCACTCTGCCACCGAAATCCGGCATCACGGCACCAGGGCATTACGGCGTCACGCTCGTCCTGACGCCGTCCGGGCGGGCTTGCTCCCACCCTCCCGGACGGCTCGGCCACGTGACATGCGGGGCAGGACCTACCCGCGGGCGATGCGATAGACGCTGCCGCCGATGTCGAGCACGTACAGCTCGCCGTTGCCTGCTTGTACGAACGAGACGACCTCCCCGGCGCTGACTCCGAGGTCATTCACGCCGGTCACCTTGCCGTTCTGCATCCGCAGGGAGCGGATGGTGCCGTCGCAGTAGTCGCTGAAGACGTACTGGCCCTTGAGTTCGGGGATGGCCTTGCCCCGGTAGACGTATCCTCCGGTGACCGAGCAGCCGAGGCCGGTGCGGTCGTACTCGTGGACCGGCGGCACGTGGTTGGCGGGTTCCGTGCCTCCCCGGAAGGGGTGGGTGCCCTCCATCTGGTTCCAGCCGTAGTTCTCGCCGCCCTTGCTGCCGGCCGGGGCCCAGTCGATCTCCTCCCACGCGCTCTGGCCGACGTCACCGATCAGCAGGTCGCCGGTGCCTGCGTCGAAGGAGAACCGCCATGGGTTGCGCAGCCCGTACGCCCAGATCTCGTCCCTCGCCTTCGGGTCGCCGACGAACGGGTTGTCCCGCGGGATCGCGTACGGCTCACCGCCTCGCGGGTCGATGCGCAGCAGCTTGCCGAGCAGGGTGTCGAGGTTCTGGCCGTTGCCGTGCGGGTCGCCGCCCGCGCCGCCGTCACCGAACGCGATGTACAGGTAGCCGTCGGGGCCGATCTTGATGTCGCCGCCGTTGTGGTTCGGATAGGGCTGTGTCTGTGTGAGGACGGTGCGTCGGGTGTCGGGCCGGATCTTGCCGTGCCGCACGGCGAACTCGTCCACCGTGCTGGTGCCTTCGAGGTTCGTGTACGAGATGTAGAAGTGCGCGAACTTCTTGTCGAACGCGATGCCCAGCAGGCCGCGCTCGCCGTCGGTGGTCGTCTCCTTGGTGATGTCGAGGACGGGCTTTCCCAGCCCGTTGCGGTCCAAGACCCGTACGGTGCCCGCGCGTTCGGCCAGCCAGACCGTGCCGCCGGGTCCTGCGGTGCCCGCGGTCGGGTTCGTGGCCGTGGTCACTTTCTTGAGTGCGACCGTCGGGGCCTGTGGTGGGGTGGTCTCGTCGGCGGACGCGTCGGCCAAGGCGAGGGAGGCGACGAGGCAGAGGGTGCCGATGATCGCCGAGCTTCTGGTGCGAACTTTCACCGTGATCCTCCTGGAGGCGGCGAAGAGGAAGGTCACCCGGCTGCTGGGGGCAGAGTTCGGTGGGTGTTCGCCCGTGCCGGCACGCAACCTGGGTGGGGGGATGGTGTGCCACTGGCACGCATGAGGATAGTGGGACAACGGTCGCTGGTATAGACCAAGAAGTAGCCTTCTGGAGGCGGTTGTTGAAGGCGGAGTTGAAGTGGAGGGAAACTCTTCTGTCCCGTCTTCCGCACTGCTCCGCTAACATGATCGAACTCACGACGAGTGCCCTGATCGCCCATACTTCACCAGGAAACAACGCCATTCAGCACGAAGAGTGAGTTATTGCCCGCAACTAACAAATCGGCCAAAACAATTGATATCTAGAGACTCGCGAACCTCTTCGCGCATCGATTACAGGGCAGTGCTCACGGCATGGCGCCGACCCCGCGCGATGGCGTGGACCGCGGCGGCCGTGGTGGCCCTCGGGTTCCTCGTCGCACTGGAGATCGCCGCGCGCCATTACGGCGTGGCCGGGCCGATCACCAACCAGGCGCGCGAGGTGATCTTCGCCCCCAAGTCAGGGCCCCTGCTGTACGCGGGCATGGCGTTGATGATGGTGGTGTTCACCTGGCGTCAGCGGTTCATCGCGCTGGGTGTCGCGGTCGGCATCGATGTCGCCTTCTTCCTGGTGCGATGGGCAGTCGACGCCAAGATGATGTTCGGCAACGGCGCGTTGTGGGTGATCCTGGGCTGCGCGGTCATCGCTTTCACGCGCCGCACCGGACAGGAACGTGTCCTGCTCCTGAAGGGCATCGGCCTCAGCCTGCTCCTCGTGGCCGGCCGCAAGACGGGCGACACCTGGCTGCTCATCACGTCGAAGACCCGCCCGGCGGTGCTCGACCAGTACGTGGCCACCGCGGACCACGCACTGGGCAACCCCTCGTGGCTGGTGGGCCGGCTGGTCTCGGCCACCGGGCCCGTCGGCGCCCACGTGCTCGACTACGTCTACATCCAGCTCGCGGTGGCCGCGGTCATCGTCGCGCTCTATCAACTGCGCAACGTGTCGGTCGAGCGCCGCTTCCCGGCCCATCATCTGGTGCGTACGTTCCTGGTAATCGGCCTGCTCGGACCGGCCATCTACATGATCTTCCCGGTGGTCGGACCGATCTTCACCTACGGCGACGGCGCCTTCGGCACCGGTGGCGAGCAATGGGCCCTTGCCAACCTGTGGCCGCATACACCGCCGCCGCTCACCACCCCGGAATCGATGCCGTTCGACGAGATCACCCCGCGCAACTGCATGCCCAGTCTGCACACCGCGTGGGCCACCACGATCTTCATCCATTCCCGCAAGGGCCCACGGGCACTGCGCTACGCGGGCGTCTTCTGGCTGGTCGCCACGCTCGGCGCGACGCTGGGATTCGGCTACCACTACGGCGTGGACATCATCGCCGGTGTCGTGTTCGCGTTCACGATCGACGCGGCGCTGCGCTCGCTCGCCCGTGGCTGGGACAAGGCCGGAATCCAGCTCGTCGCGTACGGCACAACGGTATTCGCGCTGCTCCTGGTGTCTTATCGCTATCTGCCGATGCAGATGGCCAAGCACCCGTGGATATTCGGTCCGCTTCTCGTCCTGGCGATGATCTCGGTGGTTCAGGGTTATGTGCGGACCACCAAGCTGTGGGAGCCGAAGGCCGTGCCCGCACAGCAACCGGAACCCCAGCCCGAACCGGTCTGAGTCAGGTCGCGGGCGATTGATCGACGGGGCACCGGAGCGGCGCGGTCAGCGGCCGGTGGACCCGTCGATCTGTTCGCGGAGGATGTCGGCGTGACCGGCGTGCCTGCCGGTCTCCTCGATCATGTGCACCAGGACCCAGCGCATGGACGGCGCAGCCCCTCGGCGTGGGGCCCGTGGGGCGGGCCCCGCCAGGTCCGGGCAGGCGTCGATGACCCGGTTCGCCCGCTCGGCCGTCTCCCGGTAGTCGGCGAGCAGACCGTCCACGGAGTCCTTGGCCGACGGCCGCAGGGTCGCGGGCCAGTCGTCGGCATCCTCACCGAGGAAGTAGAAACGTTCGACACACGCCAGGTGCTTGAGCAGCCCGAGAAGACTGGTCCCCGAGGACACCCCGGCCGTCCGCACCTGCGGCTCCGGCACACCCGCGACCTTGTCCGCGACCGAGGTCCGCAGGTGGTCGAGGAAGCCCCGCAGGGTGTCCTTCTCGTCGGCGCCGGTCCGCGGGGGGCCGGTGTGCGCACGGTTTTCGGGCATCGGGTCACTCCGTTTCGACGTGCTGCATGAGGGCGTGCTGTATGGGGGCGTGCTGGACGAGCAGCACGTTGTCGATGACGGTGGCGCTCTCACCGGCGGGCCCGGTGGCCCGGCGCTCGGGCATGTCGGCGCGCAGGACGGACCAGCGCGCCGGGTCGAGACCGAGTTCGGCGGCGATCTCGGCGGGTGTGGGGTGGTGGATGTCGGGGTCCTGGTTCCAGGACCAGGGCGCGGTGGAGCCGTGGTCGACGATCAGCAGCAGCCCACCTGGCCGCAGGGCCCGCGCGGCGGTGCGCAGGACCCGGGCGCGGGGCAGCCTCAGCGGGGTGTGGAAGTACTGGGCGGAGATGAGGTCGAACCGTCCGGCCGGGAAGCTCGCGGCCAGGTCGTGCTGTTCGGCGGTGACCCGGTCCGCGATGCCGAGCTCCCGGGCGCGGTCTCGTACGCGTTCGACGGCGGTGGTGGAGATGTCCACGGCGGTGACCTGCCATCCCTGCCGGGCGAGCCAGATGGCGTCACCGCCCGCTCCGCAGCCCAGGTCCAGGGCGGCGCCGGGGTTCAACGATGAGGCCGTCTCGGCGAGCAGTGGGTTGACGCGTGCGGCCCCGGGGCGCCGGGAGCGGTAATGCCGCTCCCAGAACAGTTCAGCGTTCTCGTCCGCCCCGCCTTGGCCTTGGTCGCCCCCGGCGGCTGGGTCAGCCACGGCCCGGCGGTCTGCGGTGGAATCCATCTCGGTACCCCTTCGTCGGCCGACGTGCCGAGCGCGTTGCGATGCGCTGCCACGCGAGGTGACGCCGTGCGCGCCCGGACGTCGGTGATGTACCGACAGCATCGGCACCGCCATTCCGCCCTTGCAAGAAAAGTTGCCGATCCGCATCATCGGGGCATGGACACCACGGACAGCGGGAGCAACCCCGCGCAGGACGTCTTGGCCGGGGTCGGGCCTCGGCTGCGGGCCCTGCGCCAGGCGCGGGCCGCCACGCTGGCGGCGCTGGCGGACGAGACCGGCCTCACGGCGAGCACCCTGTCCCGCCTGGAGAACGGCAAGCTGCGGCCCACGCTGGAACAGCTGCTGCCCCTGGCGCGGGCGCACGGCGTCCCGCTCGACGACCTCGTCGCGGCGCCGCCCACCGGCGATCCCCGCGTCCATCTGCGGCCGGTGCGGCACTCGGGCCTGGTGATGGTGCCGCTGACCAGACGGGCCGGGGGCATCCAGGCGTACAAGGTGATCTACCCGCCCGCAGGCCGATCGCCCACCTTGAGCCTCCAGACCCACGAGGGGTACGAGTGGTTCTACGTCCTCAACGGACACATCAGGTTCGTGCTCGGCGAGCAGGAGTTCCAGCTCGGCGAGGGCGAGGCCGCGGAGTTCGACACCCGCGTACCGCACTGGATCGGCAGCGCCGACAACCGGCCCGCGGAGCTGCTCGCCCTGTTCGGCCCGCAGGGCGAGCGCGCGCATCTGACGCCGGCAAGCCACTGACCGCCTCGGCCTTGGGGAGCAACGGCCCGTGGCTCAGGCGGTGCGCCTCGGCTTTCTCGCTGCGGACTTCTGTGCGGCCGCTTTCTTGGTGCTCGTCTTTTTGGCGGTGGTCTTCTTGGCGGTCGCTTTCGTACCGGTCGTCTTCTTGCCGCCGGTCTTCTTCGCCGTCGAGGTCTTGGCCGTCGTCTTCTTCGCGGCCTTCTTGGTGGCCGCCGTCTTCTTCTTGGGCATCTCGTGGACGGTGGCGTCCTTGCCGGTCTCGCCGCGGGACGACTGGGCCTTCTGCACGGACTCCTGGAGCGCGGCCATCAAGTCGAGGACCTGCCCGCCCTGGGCTTCCTCCTCGTCCGGCTTGGGCGGCTTCTTCCCGTCGGCCTTCGCCTGGATGACCTGCTCCAGGGCTTCGGTGTAGCGGTCGGTGGCCCAGTCCTGGCCCGCGATGCCGTCCGTGGTCATGGAGTCGATGAGGAGGATCGCCCGTTCGATCTCGTCGTCGTCCAGGTCCATCTCCTTGGGAGCCAGCTCCTGGGGGCTGCGGACCTCGTCGTCCCATTTCATGGCGTGCAGCAGGATCACGTCGTCCTGCACGCGCAGCAGGCCGAGACGCTCCCGCCCGTGCCAGGCGAACTTGGCGACGGCGGCCTTGCTGTTCCGCTCCAGGGCCTTGCGCAGGAGCGTGTAGGGCTTGTTCGCGACCTGCCCGTCGGCCTGCAAGTAGTACCCCTCGCCGATCCTGATCGGATCGATCGATTCATAGGGCACGAAACCGGCGATCTCGATCGCCTTCGCGGTCGGCAGCGGCATCTCGTCGAGCTCGTCGTCGGTGACCGCGACGATCGTGTCCTTGCTGACCTCGTAGCCCTTGCCGATCTCGGCGTTCGTGAGCTGCTTGCCGTCGAGGTCACAGATCTTGCGCGTGCGGACCCGGCCCATGTCCTCCAGGTGGTACTGGTGGAAGCTGATGCTGTGGTTCTCGGTGGCGGGCAGAACCTTGATCGGGATCGTGACCAGGCCGAACGAGATCGCGCCTGACCAGACGGGTCGGGGCATGCGGTACCTCCGTGACAGCCCCGAGGACACCAGCCTAGGAGCGACTCCGGCGGGCGGCACGTGGAGCGCACCCACCGGCATGGCACCGCGTCGCAGGGCGGGATCTTCAGGTCGTTGATCTTGGGCACACGGAGACAAGTGATCTTCGTTGCCGTCCTCCGTGAGGGAGAACAATGACCGTACCCACGCGCCCGGTTCGACGTGTCGACCGCGAGCGGCGCTTCAATCTGCGGGCCACCGCCCTGTTCTTCGTCCTGCTCGCGCTCATCCTGTGCGTCCTGGCGTTCGTAGTCCGCGCGGCCGCCGACATCGTCGAAAGCCGCCCGCTGTGGGCGGCCTCGATCGGCGTGGTGGGCATCGCGGCCGCACACCTGTGCCGTTCCAGGTGGCGGCGCTTCTCCGCCGCGAGGTACGCGCGCCGCGCGGCCGAGGCCCTGGAGGAGGCGGCCGAGCGAGCCTCCGAGAGCCTCGGCGCCGCGGAAACGGTTGGCGGGGCGCGGCCCGACGCGATACCGGACGGCCCTCCGGAGCGGGTGATACCGCTCGACGTGCCGCAACCCGGCCCCGCGGCCGAGGTGTTGGACGGCGAAGAGGCCACTGTCGTCCTCAACGCTCCGGACGACTTCGCGGAACTCGACCCCGACGGCTTCGAAGAGGCCATAGCCGAACTGTGCACCCGTGACGACTGCCGTGAGGTGGAAGTGGTCGGCGGGGCCTGCGACTTGGGCGCCGATGTCCTGGCGATCACCCCGGACGGGCTCCGCGTCGTCATCCAGTGCAAGCGCTACGGCGACGACAACAAGGTCGGCTCGCAGGACCTGCAGCGCTTCGGCGGGACGTGTTTCACCGTCCACGAGGCGGACGTAGCGGCGCTCGTCACGACGAGCGACTTCACCGCTCCCGCCCTGGAGTACGCGCACCAGTGCGGCATCGTGTGCGTGAACGGCGAAGAGCTGCGGGCCTGGCTCGACGGGACCGGCCCCAGTCCATGGGAGACAGCGAGCGTCGAGATCTGACCGGGCCGGGGGAAGCCCCGGCCCGCTTCATGACACTGCCGGCGTGCCGCCGCTAGCGCAGCTTCACCTTGCTCAGCGCGGCAACGCCCAGCGCCGCCAGACCGATCTGGATGAGCCATTCGATCCAGTCCACGCCGTCGGTGTTCGCCACGTCCAGACCCGCCGCGACGGCCGTGCCGATCAACGCCGCCACGATGCCGACGACCAGGGTCCAAAGGATGCCGATGCGCTGGCGTCCGGGAACGACAAGTCGTCCGAGTATCCCGATGATGATTCCGATCACCACAGCGCTGATGAGACCCGAAATCTCCACGATGTCCCCTTTGTTGGCGTACTGTCACCCTCCGAGTGCCCCTGGTCCGGACGGATAGGCCCCGTTTCCCCGGCGCCCTCTCATCGGTTGTCGTGGCCGGCCTTTGTCCAGGCGCCTGAGCACGGGCGAAGCCGCGGTTCCGTGCAGCACCACCGACAGCAGCACGATGAACGTCACCACCGCCCACAACTCCTCCTGGAACGCCTGGAGATCCCCCTCCCCCAGTGCGTAGGCGAGGTAGAAGACGGACCCGATCCCCCGGATGCCGAAGAACGAGGTCACCACGCGTTCCTTGGGGGTCGTCCGCCCCCGCAACTGGGCGATCCAGCCGGTGAGCGGGCGGATCACGAGCAGCACCAGGACGGCCGTCACCGCGCTGCCCCACGAGAGCGCGGAGAGCCCGCCGCAGGCGATGAACCCTCCGATGAGCAGCAGCACACCGGCCGTGAGGAGCCGCTCCACCTGCTCCATGAAGGTGTGCATCACCACTTGGTAGCCGTGGGCGCGCTCGGCTGCCCGGATCGCGCAGGCCGTCGTGAACACCGCGAGGAATCCATAGCCGTGCAGTACTTCCGTGAGGCCGTACGAGATGAAGGTCGCCGCCAGCGCGACGAATCCCTCCCGGTGCTCGGAGAGCCGCAGCGCCTCCCAGCCCGCCCGGAAGAACATCCACCCCAGGAGGCGGCCGACCAGCAGACCCACCGCCACGCCGACCGTGACGCGTACGATCACGTCGCTCCACAGCCAGTGGCCCACCCACGCGCCGGACCAGCCGGTCTGCGAGGCGGCGAACATCGCGAGGGCGGCCATGACCAGCGGGAAGGCGAGGCCGTCGTTGAGGCCCGCTTCCCCGGTGAGGGCGAAGCGCACCTCGTCCTCGTCGTTCTCGGCGTCGGTCGGCTCACCGACCCGTACCTCCGCCGCGAGCACCGGGTCGGTGGGGGCGAGCACCGCGCCCAGCAGCAGGGCGACGGCCGGCGGCCAGTCCACCAGGCCCCAGGCGACGAGCGCCGTGACCACGACGGTCAGGGGCATCGTGATGCCGAGGAGGCGCCACGCGGTGGACCAGGACCGTCGGCCGAACGGCCGGTTGATCGCGAGCCCCGCGCCCATCAGGGCCACGATGACGCACACCTCGGTGAGGTGCTCCAGCCACACCCGGTGTTCGTAGGGGTCGAGTTCGGGCAGCCCGGTCGGCAGCAGATAGACGAGGAAGCCGACGGCGAGGAAGACCATCGGCATCGACATGGGCTGTCGCGCCACGAGCCGGGGCAGCACCGCGGCGAGCAGTGCGCCGATGCCCATGCAGGCGTATCCGATGTCCGCGGCAGTCACGTCCATCTGTCGGCGCCCGCCTTCGTGCTCATCCCACTTCCTTCCGCCGCCTGGTCCGCCTCGGGGGTGTCAGGGTGCCGGGTAGGGCTTGCCCGCGAGCAGTTCGGCCAGGTGGCAGGCGTTGACGGCGAGCGCGTGGGTGGCGGAGGCGACCGACTCGGGGGTCTCCTCCAGATCCTGATAGTCGGTGCCCTGCTTCGCCTCGCCCACCCAGTAGGTGACGGCGTAGGGCGCCAGCGAGAAGCCGAGGTCGTTGAGGCCCTGGAAGACGTCCGCGCTCACCTTGTGGGCGCCGTCCTCGTTGCCGACCACGGCCACTGCCGCGACCTTCCCGTACATCAGGGGCCGGCCGTCCTCGTCGGTCTCCGACATGTCCGCGTTCAGCCGCTCCAGGACGCGCTGGCAGATGCTCGACGGGTGGCCCAGCCAGATCGGCGTGGCCAGGAGCACGATGTCGGCCGCCAGCACCTTCTCGCGCAGGGCCGGCCAGTCGTCGCCGTTGCCCAGGTCGGCCGAGATGCCGGGGTGGATGTCGTGGTCGGCCACCCGGACCGTCTCCACCTCGACCCCCAGCTTGTCGAATTCGGCCATGACCTGATCGGACAGTGTGTGGCTGCTGGACGCGGTGGGCGAGGAATTCAGCGTGCATACCAAGGACAGCGCGCGCATGGGGTGCTCCATTCTTCGGTGCCGGGGGCGGGTGTATCTCTGGAGGCGTTCCCGATCGGATCAGCCCTAATCAAGCGGGCTTTAAAGAACGGGGGCGCGCGGCATCCGGTCCTTGTGCAAAGTGGCCCATGTTTTCGTCGTCATTCGCAGGGCAACCGGTAGTGAGCAAGCCGTACGGCAGTTAACGAACTGACGGCAGGCAAGAAGCGCAACACACGGCAAGACGAGCAAGTAAAGACGTTCTTTGGAGGTCCCTCATGCTGAAGGCCATTGCAGATGTTCTCCGAGCCATCGGTGGAGCCATCGCCACGGTGGTCACCCTCCCCTTCCGCGCCGTCGCGCGGCTCTTCGGCGGTGCCTCCGCCAGCGCCCATGGCCATCACTGACCGCAGGGTCACCCATGGACGCGGGGCCCCGGCGCAGATCGCGGATCGTGCCGGGGCCCCGCTCACGCTTACTGGTCGACGTACCGCTGAAGCACGTCACAAGCGTGCTGGAACTCCTCCATCAGCCGGGTGGACTCCACGACAAGGACCCCGTACGGACGAGCCGGGTCGGCCAGCGGAAGGCCGGCCCGGCTCGCTCCGTCCCGCACCTTCCGGCAGGCCTCCTGAGCCTCGTCGGCGAGCCGGCACAACTGCTGGGCCTGGTCCGTCAGGGAGTCCTCGTCGAGCTGGGAGAGCACCTCTCCGATCTTCGCGAGCGATTCGAGGAAGCCGGCGTAGTCGTCGAGAAAGGCCCGGTCGTCGTACCTCTCCCCTTCGTCCTCCTGCCACAGATGCAGGCCCCGCGTCAGTGACGCCACCTGGTACAGCGAGCGTTCGAGGGCTCCGAGCACCGCGCCGTAGCCCTCGAACGAGGCCCGGCCCCGATGCCTGCGCAGCAAACGCCGCGGGTTGAAGTAGAGGCTTTCCTCCGCCGTACGCAGCCCTTCCCTGGCCTGCGTGATCTGGCCCCCGGTCTGCTCGGCACGCCGGCGCCACTGGCTGCAGTGCTCCTCGTCCACCTTGCCCTCGCGCAGCGCCGGATACATGTCGCTCACCAGGTCGTGCAAAGCCATGGACAGCGTGCGGATGCCGTACTCGGCACTGCGATAGCGCATCGGTGGAGCCACCGTGACGTTGACGACGACACCGATGCCGCAGCCGATGAGGACCAGCAGGATGATCTCCCCGAGCTGGGTGATCTTCTGCGTGGCGGACGTCGCGGCGGCGTACGTGGAGAAGGCGAAGAAGGCCGCGGTGGCGACCTGCGAACCCTGCGCGCCGAGCGCGGGCCAGCGTCCGATGGACAGGCCCACCAGCGCGACCAGGACGAACGTCAAAAGGTCGGGGCCGCCCAGGAATCCCAGGGCGGCCACCATGGCCACACCGACGGCCACCGCGCCGAGGTAGCGCAGCGACTGCAGCAGGGACTGGTACACCGTCACCTGCATGATCAGCACCGCGGAGAACGGCGCGAACGCCGGTGACGGTGCGTCGAGCAGGTAGTAGGAGACCACCCAGGACAGCGTCGCCGCCAGGGTGCTCTTCAGGACGAGGAGCAGGGTGTGGCGTTCATAGCCCGGTGTGTCCAGGGCGCGCCGCCACCACTGGTGCACACGGTCCAACCACCCCTGGGCCGCGGACCGTGTCCGCTGCCCTCCGCCCTTGCCGGCCATGCACCGACTCCATTCCGTCCAGCAGGTTGATCGAGTTCAGCCTGTTACCCGGAGGAGCCGTCCGCATGCGCGCTTCGGGCCATGGGGCCCGCGGGGCACATCGATGATGCGCCTACCAGTAATGCTTTCGCCCGCCCACCGCATGGCCGACAGATCCGAGAATCCAAAGGACCACACCGATGACGAGGAGAATGACACCGATGGTCCACAGGATGGAGATGCCTGCCACTAGACCGATGATGAGCAGGATGATTCCGAGTGCGATCATTGCGCCTCCGACCCTCAGAATTATTTCAAGTATGCACCTTCCGAATGCCGATGACAGCTTCGGCGCCGGTGCCGCGCGAGGGGCGGAAAAATCCCTGTCGGTCGGACCATTCAGACACCGACGTGACGGTGTGTGATGCCGGACCATCCATTCGTGTATCCACATCCGTGTTGATCTTGTGCATCTTTCCGGTCCGTGGCCTCGAACCCGGACGAGACCTCCCATCTCGCTGAGTGGCGGTTGCCGTCGGCGTGATAACACGGAGTGATCAAATCCGAAGGAGACGACGCGACATCATGGGTATCTTCAGCCGTCGCCAGACCCCGACCCTCGAGCCGATACCGGCGGTCGGCCCCAGTACGCCCTTCTCGGCAACCTCCGGCGCCGCACTCGACCCGGCGCTGCGCGCGCTGACCGGGGAGTGGACCATCGACCGCCCGCACAGCCGGATCGGATTCTCCGTGCGGCACGCGATGGTGACGACGGTGCGGGGTGCCTTCGGTGACTACGACAGCACGCTGTACTTCGACGGCGCCCGGCCCTCCGAGTCGCGGGCCGAGATCGTCATCCAGGTCGGCAGCGTCGACACGGGCGTGGAGCAGCGGGACGCGCACCTCGTGGGCGGCGACTTCTTCGACGCGCGCCGCCACCCGGAGATGTCGTTCCGCAGCACCTCCACGGTCCATGAGGGCGGGGAGACCTTCCGGATGGCCGGGGAACTGACCATCCGCGGTGTCACCCGGCCCGTCGAGCTGCAGCTCGACTACCTCGGTTCGGTCGTGGACCCCTTCGGCTTCGAGCGGGCCGGCTTCGACGGCACCACCACCATCGACCGCACCGACTGGGGCCTGGTCTACAACCAGCGCCTCGAGACGGGCGGCGCCATGGTGAGCGAGAAGGTCCGGCTGCAGTTCGACATCTCCGCGATCCGCGCCACGCCGCTGAATTAGCGCCGGGTCGGCACGCCGACGCGGAGGCGGGGCAGGGAAAGCGCGGGCAGGCTCTCCGGGGCCCGCATGGCAGCCTTGTCCCCCTTCGCCGCGCCCCACTACGTTGACGCCGTGGATCTCTTCTCGCGCTCATGGACGGCCCTGCGCACGGCGGTCGCCGAACTCCCCGACGATGCCTTCGCGCGGCCGTCCGGCTGCACGGGCTGGCTCGTGCGGGACCTGGTGTGCCATCTGGTCGTCGACGCCCAGGACGTGCTGATCACCCTGGTCACCCCCGCCGAGGCGGAGCCGACCCGTGACGCGTTGACCTACTGGGACGTCTCCGCGACGCCACCGACCGGCGAGGACCCGCTCGACGCGCTGACCGTGCGGCTGGCCGCCGCGTACGAGGAGCCCTGGCTGCTCAAGTTCCACCTCGACGACGTGGGTTCGGCCGCCGGCCGCGCCGCCGCGCTCGCCGACCCCGAGGCCCGGGTGAGCACGCGCGACGAGGTCCTCACCGCGGGCGACTACCTCACCACGTACGTCATGGAATGGACCCTGCACCACCTCGACCTGATCGCCCACCTCCCGAACGTGGCCGGGCCGCCCGCCGAAGGGCTCGCCCGGAGCCGCGAGATGCTGGAGCAGATCGCGGGCGCCGCCTTCCCCGCCGCGTTCTCCGACACGGACGCGCTGCTGGTCGGCACCGGGCGGCGCGCCCCGACCGACGCGGAGAAGTCCGCACTGGGTGACCTGGCCGGGAGGCTCCCGCTCATCCTGGGTTGATCACCGCTCCGGCGGACGCGCGCCGTGCGGCAAGCTCCCGCCGGGCACCAGATACCGCTTTCTGCGCCGAGGCGCCCAACTGCCGCCTCACCCTTGAGTGTTCGGACACGGCCGTGCTAGAAACCGCTTACCACGCGAGCCCCTCCCCCACTCGCAAGGAGCCCCCATGCGCAAGCGAACCGGCACGCTCACGGCCGCCGCGTCCTCTCTGGTCCTGATCACCGCCGCACCCGCCGATGCCTCCGTCATCTGGGACGGCGACGCATCCGGTGGGACCGGCGTGTTCTCCTCGACGTTGTGCGACTCGCCCGGCAGCGTCACCGCGCAGGACAACGGCGACGGCCGCGGGCAGGTCTTCAAGTTCAACAAGCCGCTCGGCCTGGAACGTTGCGAGGCGCACGGAATCAGCGTCGGCGGCTCGCGATACACCTTCAAGAACAACTCGACGTACTGGATCGGCTGGGACACCTCTACCAACACCCCGGACGCGGGCACGATCTTCCAGTGGAAGTCCTACGGCACCAACGACCAACACCAGCAGAACTACCCGGTGTTGATGAAGGTCGAGGGCGGCGCACTCAAGCTGTTCCACATAGAGGCCGGCGAGAAGTGGACCATGAAGTGGTCCACCCCCGTCACCACCAGCACGTACAAGCGCATCGTGCTCGGCATCCACACCTCCTCCGACGCCTCCGAAGGGTGGGTGTCGGCCTTCTACAACGGCACCAAGGTCGCCGAGTTCTCCGGCCGCACCTGGGACGACCTGGGCAATGACACCCGATTCGGGTCCTACGGCTCCGAGGTCAAGGACAAGCGCGTCATCAACTGGATCGACGGGCTCAAGGTCGGCACGGTCTACGGCGACGTGGACAACTGAGGGGGGTGTCGGCCGACCGGCCTCAGACCTGCTCGACCAGCCGCCCCCCGGACAGCTCCAGCAGGCTGCCCCGATGACGTTCCCGCACGGCCCGGTCGTGGGTGACCATCACGACCGGCCCGGTGAACTGCTCGACGGCTTCCTGGAGTTGCTCGACCAGCGCCAGGCTGAGGTGGTTGGTCGGCTCGTCGAGCAGCAGGAGGTGCGGGCGCCGCGAGAACAGCAGCGCGAGTTCGAGGCGTCGCAGCTGGCCCACGGAGAGCCGGTTGACCGGGACATCGAAATCCGAGGCCGTGAACAGGCCGAACCTGGTCAACTCCCGTGCCGCGTAATCGACATGGGCCACGCGGTGGGCGGCGAAGGCGGCCAGCACGCCGCGCCCCTCCCGGGCGAAGTCACTGTCCTGCGGCAAGTAGCCCACACGCAGCCCCGGTTCACGGACCACCACCCCGGCATCGGGCTCCCGTAGTCCTGCCAGGACGGTCAAGAGGGTGGTCTTGCCCGCGCCGTTCGCTCCGGTAATCACGTGCAGCGCGCCGGGAGCGAGCTCCAGGTCCACGCCCCGCACCACATCGCCGACGACCAGGCCCTCGGCCCGCAGCAGCACACCCCTGGTCTCCGATCCCTGATCCGACGCCTGCCCCGCCGCCGGGAACGGCGGCCGGAAGGACAGCGGCTCGGGCGGGCGTCGCACCTCCTCGTCAAGCAGCCGCGCCAGTTGCTGCCGGGCCGCGCGGGTGGCACGGGACGCGGCGGCCTGGGCACCGCCTCCGGCGAGGTTGTACGACAGCTTGTCGCTGTCGCGCATCGCGCCGAAGGTGCGGCCGGAGCGGCCCGCCCTGTCGAGCCGGCGCCGCGCCTCGGCCAGTTCCTGGCGCCAGTCGCGGTACTGCTGCCACCAGCGCGCCTGGGCCGCCGCGCGTTCGTCGAGATAGTCGCGGTAACCGCCGCCGTACCGCACGGTGGAGCCGCGAAAGCCGTCCAGGTCGACGATGGCGGTGACGGCGGCGTCGAGCAGCAGCCGGTCGTGCGACGCGATGAGGCACGGCCCCTGGTAGCGGACCAGCCACTGGACGAGCCAGTCCACCGCACGGTCGTCGAGGTGGTTGGTCGGCTCGTCGAGGAGCAGCCCGGCGGGTTCGGTGAGGACCAGTTCGGCCAGCGCCAGGCGGGATCGCTCGCCTCCCGACAGTGTCTCGGTGGGCCGACGCCGGTCCAGGCCGCCGAGGCCGAAGACGTCGAGGACCTCGCCGACGCGGGCGTCGAGTTCCCAGCCGCCGCGTCGGGCGAATTCGTCCTGGAGGCGACCGTAGTCGCCGAGCACATCGCTCAGATCCTCCGTGCCGGACGACATCAACTCCTCGGCGGTCCGCATCTGTTCGGCCATCTCGGCGAACTCGCCGGTCGCCCGCGCGATGACCGCCTCGATGGTCGCCCCGGCCGGGAAGCCGGGCTGCTGCGGCAGGAATCCCACCTGGCCCGCGACCGCCCGTACGACCTGCCCGCGCTGCGGCACGAGGTCACCGGCGAAGGCGCGCAGCAGCGTCGACTTGCCCCGGCCGTTCTCGCCGATCAGACCCACGCGTTCACCACGGGACACCTTCAGGGAGACATCGCGCAGCACCATGCGGTCCCCGAGGACGCAGTGCACGTTCTCGGCGAGGAGGTGCGCGGAGCGGTGGCCGTCGGCCAGGACGTCCTGCGCGACGGGTTGTTCCGGTCGGCCCGCCTTCGCGTGCGGCATCGGTCAGTCCACCAACGGCGTGGCGCAACGGGCGCAGTACCGGGCGTCACCTTCGGTGGCGAGCCGGCCGCAGCCGGGGCAGACGCGGCCGAGCAGGCACACCGGCTCACCCGCGTCGGAGACACCGTCCGGGCCGACACCCAGGGCCGGGCGGCGGCGATGGGAGGTCGTGTAGACGAGCCCTTGCTCCCCCGCGTCCACGCAACGGGTGAGGCCCGCGGGAAGCCAGGCCAGGGCGCCCGGTGCGAGCGGCCAGGAGTGGCCGGGCGTGCGCAGCTCTCCCGTACCGGTCAGGACGCCGAACAGGAGCCCGAACTCCTCCATGTGGTCGCCGAGGCTCGCCCCCGGGGCCAGCCGGACGACGGCGGCGTCCAGATCCCTCGCCTGTTCGCCGAGCGACCACACGACGCTGATCTGCCCCCGCCCCGCGGCCGTGGTCTGCTCCGGTCCGACGAACACCGCGGCGGCGGGGACAGGCGTGCTCATGCGAACTCCAGTCAGCGGAGGCGGACCTACGGCCTTCGTACGGGTCGGCTGCGGCACCGGCGGGATTCGAACCCGCGGAAAGGGAGAGGCAAGGCCCGCCCGGCTCCCGTCAGTCGGCGTACGGGGGGCTTCCCGCACGCCGATCGCATTGGGCCGCTCTGCCACGGCACCGCAACCTGCGGGACCGCGCGGTCCCGCTTCGCCGAGGATAGGTTCAGCGCGCGGCGGGAGCGAGTTGATTTCCCGGCATGGACCCGCCCCGGCAGTCCAAGATCATCGGGTGCAGAATGATCCGTATGTCAATGACGACTATGCCCAAGACGGCCACCATCGAGGATGCTTCGCAGATCGGCCGGACCCTGGCCCGTGCCTTCGACGACGACCCGATGATGCGCTGGTTCTTCCCCGACGACGCGACGCGCGAGTCGGGGCTCGGCCGCTATTTCTCGACGCTCTTCACCCGCCAGTACGTTCACCACGGCGTCTGCGAGCACACCGCGTCGGCGGCCGCGTACTGGGTGCCGCCGGGCGCGCAGGACAAGGCCGTTCCCGACGCGGAGACGATCCAGGAGCTCGTGGAGATACTGGGCGACCGGGCCGCGCTGTTCCAGGAGGCCGCGGCGGCCGCCGCCGCGCACGGCCCGAAGGAGCCGCACTGGTACCTGGCGGTGGTCGGCGCCGACCCGGCCGCCCAGGGCCAGGGGCATGGCGCCGCGCTCCTGCGCTCGGGGCTCGCCAAGGCCGACGCGGGCGGCCTGCCCGTCTACCTGGAATCCTCCAAGCCCTCGAACCTCCCCGTCTACGAGCACTTCGGCTTCACGGTGCTCGGTGAGGTCCAACTGCCGGGCGGCGGACCGACCTTGTGGGCCATGCGCCGCGAGCCCCGCCACCCGGCCGGCGCCTGAGCTAGCCGCCCGCGCGCATCAGGAGGTGGCCGCGGCGGAAGCGCTCGTCTTCTCCCGGTTCGCGCAGCATCCGTCCGACTTCCACGAATCCGGCCTCGCGGGCCAGTTCCGCGAGGCCGTCGACCGGCCACCGGTAGGCGGTCGTGACCTTGTGGTCGAACGCCGTGACCGGCCCGCCCTCCGACTCGAAGAACCCGAGCAACAGGTGGCCGCCGGGGGCCAGGACCCGCCGGAACTCGGCGAAGTACGGGGGCAGGTCCTTCGGCGGGGTGTGGATGACCGAGTACCAGGACACGATGCCGCCCAGCTTGCCGTCGGCCAGGTCCAGGGCGTCCATGGAGCCGACCTCGAACCTCAGGTCCGGGTGGTTCTCGCGCGCGAGGTCGATCATCACCGGCGACAGGTCGACGCCGAAGACGTCAAGACCCAGATCCCTCAGGTGCGCCGTCGTCCGCCCGGGACCGCAGCCCAGTTCGGCGACCGGCCCGGCCCCCGCGGACGCGAGTTCGGCGAAGGCGGCGAGCACCGCGCGATCCAGCGGGAAGGCGTCGAGCGCGCCGCGGGCGAGTTCGTCGTAGAGGGGGGCGACGGCCCCGTAGGCGTCCGCTGTCGTGGCGAGGTAGGAGGGGGAGGTCTCAGTCATGGAGGAGGAATCTACTGGCGCCGCGGCAGGCGTACCACCTGCACGAAGAAGTCATCGATCTGCCGTACCGCGGCGATGAACTGGTCCAGGTCGACCGGCTTGGTGACGTAGGCGTTCGCGTGCAGTTTGTAGCTGCGCAGGATGTCCTCCTCCGCTGCCGACGTGGTGAGCACCACCACCGGGATGTCCTGCAGGTCCGGGTCCGACTTGATCTTTTCGAGGACCTGGCGCCCGTCGTACTTGGGCAGGTTGAGGTCGAGCAGTATGAGGTCGGGCCGCGGCGCCGAGGTGTGTTCACCGCGCTGGTAGAGGAAGTCGAGCGCCGCCTCGCCGTCCCGGACCACGTGCAGGTTGTTGCGGATCTTGTTGTCCTCGAACGCCTCGCGCGTCATCAGTTCGTCGCCCGGGTCGTCCTCCACGAGGAGCACGTCGATCGGCGCGGCATCAGGGGTGGTCATGTCAGGGCCTTTTCCTCGTTGCGGAGTGCGGTGTTCTCGGTGGCGTTCTCTGCGGAGTCACCGTCGGCGTCGGTCCCGGCGTGGGACGGCAGGGTGAAGCACAGGCGGGTTCCCTCGGCCTGGCCGCTGTCGATCCAGATGTGTCCGCCGTGATGCTCGACGATCTTCTTGCACAGTGCCAGGCCGATGCCGGTGCCTCCGTAGGCGTCCCGGCCGTGCAGGCGCTGGAAGATCACGAAGACCTTCTCCGCGAACTCCTCGGGGATGCCGATGCCGTTGTCGGTGACGCTGAAACTCCAGGTGCCGGAGTCCTCGTCCTCCTCGCACGTGATCCGGATCCGCGGGGTGCGTTCGGGGTGGTGGAACTTGACGGCGTTGCCGACGAGATTCTGCCAGAGCATCGTCAGGAGCGTCGGGTCGCCGACGATCTCGGGGAGACTCTCGGGGCGTTCGACGATCGCACCGGTGTCACGGACGGAGGTCTCCAGATTGCCCAGGGCCTTGTCGAGGGCCTGGTCGAGGCCGACGGGCACTCTGGCGTCGTTGAGACGTCCGACGCGGGAGAAGGTGAGCAGGTCGTTGATGAGGACCTGCATGCGCTTGGCGCCGTCGACCGCGAAGTCGATGTACTGCTTGCCGCGGTCGTCGAGTGTGTCCCCGTACCGCTTCTCCAGGAGCTGGCAGAAGGAGGCGACCTTGCGCAGGGGTTCCTGGAGGTCGTGGGAGGCGACGTAGGCGAACTGCTCCAGTTCGGCGTTGGAGCGGCGCAGTTCCACGGCCTGGGCGTCCAGTTCGGCCGCCTGCTGGGTCAGCGCGTCGCGCTGACTGCGCGAGGCTCCCAGTTCCTCCACTATCTGCTGCCGCATGCCCTCCACGTCCGCGGCCACCGCCCTGAGGTCCGCGGGGCCGTCGATCGCGATGACGTGGTCGAAGTCGCCGCGCGCCACTTGGCGGGACGAGACGCGCAGCGCGTCCAGGGGCCGGGCCACCAGCGCGCGCACCAGGAACGCCAGGACGATCCCGGCCAGCAGGAAGACCACGACCATGGCGCCGAGGATCACGGTGCGCACCGTGCGCGAGCTGTCCAGCTCGTCCTTGCCGTCGTCGACGGCCTCGGCCAGGTCGGTGTTCTGTGTGGCCCACGCGGTGCGGATCTGGTCGAAGACCTTTTTGCCGCGGTCGGCGTCCGTCTCGGCGACGGCCTGTGGCCGGCCGGGTGTGACCTTGTCCACGAGGGGCTGGGCGTAGGCGCGCCGCCAGTCCGCCGCCTCCCGCTGGACCGTCTTGAGGTCCGCGAGGAGCCGGGGCTGGTCCGCGAGGAGCTTGCGGAGTTCGGCGGCGGCGCGGTCCTCGTCCCGCTTGCCCTGGGTGTAGGGCTGCAGGAACTGCCGGTCGGCGGTGATGGCGTAGCCCCGGACGCCGGTCTCCTGGTTCACCAGGGCGGCCTGCAGGCGGTACGTCTGCGTACGGGCGGGCTCCAGGCGGTCGACCAACTCGTCGGTCACGTCCGCGGTCTGCCCCAGCAGGCGGGCGCCGATCACGGTGCCGGCCACGACCAGGAGCACCATCAGGGCCAGCACCAGCTGGAACCAGCCCTGCACGGTCAGCCGCCGGCCGATCCGAGTTCTGCTCGTCGTCTCAACCATGGCGCTGTTCTCCGATGCTGCTCTTGTACCGGCCCTCGACGACGGATCGCGTCGGGCCCTCTTCTTCCCCGTGCCAGTGCAGGTGCACCACGGCCACGTCGTCGGCCAGACCGCCCTGCTCCTCGGCGAGGTCCTCGGCGCGCTGGATCAGCGTGTCGACGAATGCCTCGGGGGCCAGGTCGCCCAGCTCACGGGCGAGGCCCAGCAGTCCGTCTTCGCCCAGTCGCTCGCGTCCGTTTCCTATGTGCCCCTCGAAGAGGCCGTCGGTGAACAGCACCAGGGCCGATCCCGCGGGCAGGGTCAGTTGCTCGACCGGCCAGAGCGAGACACCGGGTGCGACGCCCAGGGCGGGGCCGCCGGGCGTCTCCACCCACTCGACGTCGCCGTCCGCGCCACGCAGCAGCATCCCGGGGTGGCCCGCGCGCGTCACGTGCGCGTGCGCCGCCCCGACCGGTACGGACAGGCTCGTCAGCGTGGCGAAGACGTACGGCTTCACCCGCTCGGCCAGCATGATCTCCTCCAGCCGGCCCACCTGTTCGGCGCCGGTGACACCGCTGAGCACCAGGGTGCGCCAGGCGATGCGCAGGGCCACGCCGAGGGCCGCCTCATCGGGCCCGTGGCCGGAAACGTCCCCTATGAGGGTGTGCACGGTGCCGTCCGAGCCCTGGACGATGTCATAGAAGTCGCCGCCCAGCAGGGCCTGGGCGCGGCCGGGGCGGTAGCGGGCCACGACGTCCACGCCCGCGCTGTTCAGGAGCGGCCTGGGCAGCAGACCGCGCTCCAGGCGGGCGTTCTCCTGTGCCTGCATCTGGCTGGCCTGCAGGGCGACGGCCGCCTGCTCGGCCTGCTTGCGCTGGATCGCGTAGCGCACGGCCCGGCCGAACAGCTCCGGCTCGACGCGGCCCTTCACGAGGTAGTCCTGGGCTCCGGCGGCCACGGCGGCGGAGCCGGTCTCCTCCTCGGCGAGGCCCGTGAGCACGACCACCGCGACCTGTTCGGCGCGCGACCGGATCATGGAGACGGCCTCAAGGCCCTGGGCGTCCGGCAGGTGCAGGTCGAGCAGCACGCAGTCCGGCACCTCCACGGTCAGTGACTCGCGCGCCTCGGCCATGGAACGCACCCATTGCAGCCGCATCTTCAGGGCACTGTCGGCGACGAGTTCCTCGACCAGGAGTGCGTCGCCGGGATCGTCCTCGACCAGCAGCACCAGCGGCGGCGACAGCTGACGGGTCGCCGCAGCATCACTTGCACCGGCCGAACGCACGCCGGAAGTCCATGGCTGTGACGCCACCGCTATTCTCCCGCCCTTCCCACCCGGTAAGTTCACCTGGCCCTGCGGCCGTTGCCGTCGGCACTTCCACAGCGACTATGCCGCAACGGCCGTCAAACGGTCTCCGGATCTTCGCACAATGCGCACACCGCTCGGTAGCCGACCGTCAAGGACGGGGAGCTGCCACCGAGCGGCACATGGGGGCGGGACGCGGGCAGGAAAGAGCACAAGGGGCATATACCCCGAAATCCTACGAGCAGGGCAATTGCGTCACTGCCCCACCCTGCCGTCGATGCACTCGCGCAACAGGTCGGCCTGCCCGCAGTGGCGGGCGTACTCCTCGATCCTGTGCACCATCAGCTCGCTAACGGCGAAGCCGTCCTTGCCCAGACGCTCCCCGAGGTCGGGGTGTCCGGCCAGTTCGGCGTCGAGCGCCGCCTGCTCGCGCGCCAGGTCGGCGTACGCGGCATCGACCACGGCCTGTTCGCCGACGGCGCCGTGGAAGTCCGCGTCGCGCTCGCCGTACAGCTTGGGCAGGGGTTCGCCGTCCCTGATCCAGTTGCGCCAGTCCCGTTCCACCTCGGCGAGGTGCCGCAGCAGGCCGAGCAGCGAGAGCGTCGACGGCGGGACCGAGCGCCGGGCCAGTTGCTCCGCGTCCAGGCCCTCGCACTTCATCTTCAGGGTCATGCGGTAGTTCGCCAGGAAGTCCTGCAGGGTCGCCAGCTCACCGTCGGGACTGACTCCGTCGCTGTTGCGCGGGTCGTCTTCCGGGTCCGCCCACATGTCGGGGTAGGTGGTGGCCTGGCTCCAGCGTTCGGGTTGGTCGCTCATGCGGGACATGGTCGTCCGCGTGGGGCCCGGCGCGCCACCGACTTAACCGCCGTGCTGGATCTGGATCAGGTTGCCGCAGGTGTCGTCGAACACCGCGGTGGTGACCGGGCCCATCTCCGTCGGCTCCTGGGTGAACGTCACGCCGAGCCCACGCAGCCGGTCGAACTCGGCGGTCACGTCCTCCACGGCGAAGGAGGTCACCGGGATGCCGTCCGCGACCAGGGCCGTCTTGTACGGCTGCACCGCGGGGTGGCCGGAGGGCTCGAGGAGCAGTTCGGTGCCGTGCGGGTCCTCCGGGGAGACCACGGTCAGCCAGCGGTCCTCGCCGACGGGGACGTCATGCTTCTTCACGAAGCCGAGCACGTCGGTGTAGAAGCGCGCAGCCTTCTCCTGGTCATCGACGAAAACGCTGGTCAGGTGGATCCTCATGGCGTGCGCTCCGGTGCTTGGGGCCTGAGCCATCGGGTCACGATGCACTCAAGCGGTTCGGTGTTCAGATCGTGGAACTTGTAGCGGCCCTCGCGTCGCGAACGGACCAGGCCGGCGGATTCCAGGACGGCCAGATGCTGGCTGATCGCCTGTCGGGACAGCCCGAGACCGTGGTTGTTCACCAGCCTGGCGCATATCTCGAACAAGGTCTGACCGTCCCGTTCCACCAGCCCGTCAAGGATGTACCGACGGGTGGGGTCGGCCAGCGCCTTGAACACATCGTCCGACATGACCACCACCATAGGCAAGTCGTCGCTTGCCTATCAAGTCGGAGTCAGGCCGCCTCCCACCGGCCGCACCAGACCGCGCCGGGCGATCAGCGCCAGTCAGGGGCGCCCGAGACGGGCGACAGCAGGCTTTCGATCTTCGTCTGGACCTCCCGCATGACGGCCACGACGCGGCTCTGGTGGTCGTCGGTGAGCCGGGCCACGGGCACCGAACAACTGATGGCGTCGACGGCCGGAGCGTCGTACCGCAGGGCGAAGCCGAAGCCGGCGATGCCGGTCACCGTTTCCTCGCGGTCGATGGCGTAGCCGCGCTCACGCACCCGGCCGAGGTCGGCGAGCAGGGCGGCGCGGTCGGTGTGCGTGCCGGGGGTGAATGACTCCAACCGGCCGTCAGGAAGCGGAAGTTCGCCGTCAAGCCGTTCTGCGAGCAGCGCCTTCCCCAAGGCTCCGGCGTGCGCGGGAACGCGGCGGCCGACCCGGCTGATGGTGCGCAGGTACTCGTGCGACTCACGGGTGGCGAGGTACACGACGTGCCGGCCGTCGAGCCGTGCCAGGTGGATCGTCTCGCCCAGGGCGTCCGACGCCTCGTCCAGATGCGGGCGGATGGCGCGCACCCGTGCGTCGCCGTCCAGGTAACTCGTGCCGGTGAGCAGGGTGCGGATGCCGATGCCGTAGAGGGAACCGGTGGTGTCCGTGCGCACCCAGCCGCAGTCGACGAGGGTCCGCAGCAGTTGGTACATGCTGCTGCGCGGCACGCCCAGTTCCTCGGCGAGTTCGTCCAGGCGGGCGGGCCGGTCGGCGCGCTCGGCGAGCAGTTCGAGGAGCGCCACGGTGCGCAGCGCCGACTTCACCCCGCGAACGCCCGCGCCCGTCCCGGAGTCCACCCCAGGGCCCGTCCCGGCCTCCGCCCTCGGGCCTGTTCCGGGGTCCGTCTCGCTCTGCGACATCCGCCCATCGTAGATCCGCCGCAGATCCGCGGCGTCTGGCCATTGACCCCCATCGTTCATGACTCTAGCCTCCATTCTCATACGTGGACGCCATCTGCATATAGAGATGAGATTCGTGAGCGCGCTCAGCATGGACAAGTTCGGTACGACGCCCCAGGACATCGCCCACCGGCTGCGGGAAGGCATGGCACGCGGCGTGCTGTCCTTCCCGCTCACGAGCATGGGAAGTGACGGCAGCCTCGACGCGGAGGCCTACCGGGCCTATCTGACGGCCCAGTTGGCGACGGAGCCCGGCGCGGTGTTCCCCGCATGCGGGACCGGCGAGTTCTTCTCACTGGACGAGGACGAGTACCGCACGGTCGTCAGGGTCACCGTCGAAGTCGCCGCCGGCCGCCTGCCCGTGGTGGCGGGCACCGGATACGGGTGGGCCCAGTCGCTGCGGTTCGCCCGGATCGCCGAGGAGGAGGGAGCGGACGCCCTCCTGGTCATGCCCCACTACCTGGTGGAGGCCTCGCAGACCGGTCTGGTGGAGCAGCTTCGCCGCATCTCCGCCGGCACCCGGCTCCCTCTCATCGCCTATCAGCGCGGCCAGGTCACCTTCACCGCCGACGCCCTGCGCGAGATCGCCGCCATCCCCACCGTCATCGGACTCAAGGACGGGCACAGCGACCTCGACCGGCTGCAGCGCCTGACCCTCGCCGCCCCCGACGGCTTCCTCTTCTTCAACGGCGCCGCCACCGCGGAGATCCAGGCCCGCGCCTACGCCACCGTCGGCGTACCCGCCTACTCCTCCGCCGTGCACGCCTTCGCCCCCGAGATCGCCGACGCGTTCTTCGCCGCGCTGCGGCAGCGGGACGACGCGGCGGTGGACCGGCTGCTGCGGGAGTTCTATGTCCCGCTGGTCGAACTGCGCGACCGGGCACCGGGATACGCCGTCGCCCTGGTCAAGGCCGCCGCCCGGCTGCGCGGCCTGCCGGTGGGCCCGGTGCGCGCGCCCCTCACCGACCCCGGCCCGGCCGACCTCGCCGACCTGGAGAAGGTCCTCGACGCCGGCCTTGACCTGGTCTCGGCCCCTCGCAGCAGGGCCTGAGCGCCCTGCCCTTCCTGACTTCCCCACCCCCCACACCGACTTGACCCACAGTTCAAAGGGGAACTGAAATGCCGCTCGTCGTAGTCGGGGTCAGCGTCTTGATCCTGTTGTTCCTCATGACCCGCCTGAAACTGAACGGCTTCGCCGCCCTCCTCCTCGTGGCCGTCGGCGTCGCGCTGGTGCAGGGGATACCGGTGGCCACGATCCCGGACATCCTCTCGGAGGGCATCGGCGGCCAGATCGGCGACACGATGCTGGTCATCGGGCTCGGCGCCATGGTCGGCCGTGTCATGGGGGACTCCGGCGCCGCCCAGCGCATCGCCAACAAGATGCTGGACGCCTTCGGACCGCGCTGGGTCCAGGTGGCCATGGTGGTCACCTCCATGCTCATCGGCGTCACCATGTTCTACGAAGTCGCCTTCATCATCATCGTGCCCATCGCGTTCACCCTCGTACGCGTCACGGGCGCGAAGCTGCTGTGGATCGGGCTTCCGATGTCGATCACGCTCTCCACGATGCACAGCTTCCTGCCGCCGCACCCCGGGCCCACCGCCGTGGCCGCCACGTTCCACGCCTCGGTCGGGCTGACCCTGGTCTACGGCCTGTTCATCGCGATACCCGCCGGCGCGCTGATCGCGCTGACGTGGCCCCGGCTGCCGTTCGTCAAGGCGATGAACCCCACCATCCCCACGGGCCTGGTCAGCGAGCACGAGTTCACCGACGAGGAAATGCCCGGCATGGGCTGGTCCCTGGCCGTGGCCCTCTTCCCCGTCGTACTGATCGCGGGCGCCTCGGTCACCGAGATGGCCACCTCCGCCGAAAGCCCGTTCCTGCACTTCGTCACCTTCATCGGCTCGGCACCGATCGCCCTGCTCCTGACCCTCCTCCTGGCGATCTGGGCGTTCGGGCCGCGCATCGGCCGCAGCCTTGCCGACGTCAGCGCCTCCTGTACGTCGGCGGCCAAGGCCATGGCCATGATCCTGCTGGTGATCGGAGCGGGCGGCGCCTTCAAGAACGTCCTCGTCGAAGGCGGCATCTCCGACCACATCAAGGACACCACCGACGGCTGGGCCATCTCACCGCTCATCCTCGCGTGGCTGATCGCGGTGATCCTGCGCATCGCCCTCGGCTCCGCCACGGTCGCCGTCGTCACCGCGTCCGGTGTCGTGCTGCCGCTCCTGGCGGGCAGCGGCGTCCACCCCGAGATGCTCGTGCTCGCCGTCTCCTGCGGATCGATCGCCTTCTCCCATGTCAACGACCCCGGATTCTGGCTGTTCAAGGAGTACTTCAACCTCTCCGTCATCGAGGCGATCAAGGTGCGCACCACCTATACGACGGTGCTCGCGATCCTCGGCCTCGGCGGCGTCCTCGCGGTGGAGTGGGCCCTGGACGTCCTGAGCCTGTGACCCGCGCACCCCTTCTTACCTCCCCCACCCGCTCTCACCCCTGAGCACCCGCTCTCACACCTGAGGAATCGCCGATCATGAACAGGCAGCCGATCGTCACCGCGTTCAGCGTCTACCCGGTCGCCGGCCGGGACTGCATGGAGCTCAACCTCTCCGGCGTCCACGGCCCCTACTTCACCCGCAACATCGTGGTCCTCAAGGACTCCGACGGCCGCACCGGCCTGGGCGAGGTGCCGGGCGGCGAGAAGATCACCCAGACCCTGCGCGACGCCGAGTCCCTCGTCGTCGGCGCCCGCGTCGGTGACTTCAAGCGCGTCCTGCGCGAGATCGGCGACCGCTTCGCCGACCGCGACGCCGGCGGCCGCGGCGCCCAGACCTTCGATCTGCGCACCGCCGTCCACGCCGTCACCGCCGTCGAGTCCGCGCTGCTCGACCTCCTGGGCCAGCACCTGGAGGTGCCCGTGGCGGCGCTGCTCGGCGACGGACAGCAGCGCGCCTCCGTGCGCGTGCTCGGCTACCTCTTCTATGTCGGCGACCCCGATCGCACCGACCTCGACTACGTCCGCGAGCCGAACGCCTCCGTCGGCTGGCACCGCATCCGGCACGAAGAAGCCCTGACCCCCGAGGCGATCGTCCGGCAGGCCGAAGCCGCCTACGACCGTTACGGCTTCCGGGACTTCAAGCTCAAGGGCGGCGTCCTGGCAGGCGCCGAGGAGGTCGCGGCCGTACGCGCCCTGAAGGACCGCTTCCCCCAGGCCCGCATCACCCTCGACCCCAACGGCGCCTGGTCCCTGCGCGAGGCGATCGAACTGTGCGCTCCCCTGACCGACACCCTCGCCTACGCCGAGGACCCCTGTGGCGCCGAGGGCGGCTACTCGGGCCGCGAGGTCCTCGCCGAGTTCCGCCGGGCCACCGGACTGCCGACCGCCACCAACATGGTCGCCACCGACTGGCGGCAGCTGACCCACGCCCTGGCCCTGCAGTCGGTCTCCATCCCTCTGGCCGACCCGCACTTCTGGACCATGCAGGGCTCCGTGCGCGTGGCGCAGTTGTGCAACGCGATGGGCCTCACCTGGGGGTGCCACTCCAACAACCACTTCGACATATCCCTGGCGATGGTCACCCACTGCGGGGCCGCGGCCCCCGGCGACTACAACGCCCTGGACACCCACTGGATCTGGCAGGAGGGTTTGGAACGCCTCACCACCGCCCCGCCCCGCATCGTCGACGGGGAGATCGCCGTACCCGAAGCCCCTGGACTTGGCGTCGAGCTCGACATGGACCGGCTCCTGGCGGCCCACGACCTCTACAAGGAGAAGGCCCTGGGCGCGCGCGACGACGCCACCGGCATGCGCTATCTCATCCCCGACTGGCAGTTCGACAACAAGCGCCCCTGCCTGGTGCGTTGACAGCTCCCCTCAGTGCCTGGCGATGAGCGCCTCGACCCCGTCCAGGAAGCGCTCGAGTCCGAACTCGAAGAGCGTGCCCAGTTCGAGATCGAAGTCGTCGTCGCCGAAGAGGTCGAGGAGGACCGGATAGGCCCCGCTGGACTGGATCGCGTCCATCCGGGGCTCGTTCGACGCCATCCACTCCTCGGGGGTCATGCCGGTGTCCTGCCGCGCCTGGGACTCCAGCTCCATGGCCAGGGTGACGCCTTGGGCGTACCCCAGCAGCGTGAGATGGACATGGATCATCTGGTACGGCGAGAGCCCGAGCCCGCTCAGGGCGCCAAGGACCCGCTCCGTGTAGCGCATCGCATGAGGTGAGGCCATCGGCCGGGTCAGTCCGGCCATGGCCCGCCCCAGCCAGGGGTGGCGCTCATAGCGTTCCCACAACCACCGTGCCTCCTGCGCCAGTTGGGCACGCCAGCCGTGCGGCCGCGGGCCCGAGGGCTCCTCGCTGAACACTGCCTCCGACATCAGCCGTACGAGCTCACCCTTGCTCGGGACATGCCGGTACAGCGCCATGGTGGAGGCCCCGAACTCGGCCGCGACACGGCGCATGGACAGCGCCGCCAGGCCCTCCGCGTCGGCGAAGGCGATCGCGGAGCGGATGATGCGTTCGCGCGTCAGCCCCTGCCCCGACGCGGCACCGCGTTCCCGCACGGGCTCCGCCACCACCGTGCCGACACCGGGCACGGCGCGCACCAGACCCTCCTGCTTCAGCGCGGTGAGCGCCTTCGTGGCGGTCGCCATCGCCACTCCCCATTCCTGGGTGATGTGCCGGGTGGAGGGGACCCGGTCGCCCGGAGCGAGAGCACCGGAGTCGATCCGGTGACGGATGTCGCGCGCGATGCGGAGATAGGGCGGGTCGGCGGTCATGACAGCACTGTACTAGTGCACTGGTGTGCCGCTTCGCCAGTTCAGCGGGGCCACCGGCGGAGGTGCACTAGGCCATTGTTTGCGGCATACGCGTCGACCCGATTCCGTGTCGGTCATGGAGAACACACCCCGCCCCCGCGCGGGCCGCAGGCAATGGTCCGCACTCGGCGTCCTGATGCTGCCCCTGCTGCTGGTCTCGATGGACGTCTCGATCCTCTACTTCGCCATTCCGTACATCAGTCAGGACCTGGAGCCCAGCGCCACACAGCAGTTGTGGATCCTGGACATGTACGGCTTCGTCCTCGCCGGGCTGCTCATCACGATGGGCGCCCTCGGCGACCGGATCGGCCGGCGCACGCTGGTGCTCACGGGCGCCGCCGTCTTCGGCGCCGCCTCGGTCGCCGCCGCCTACGCGCACTCGGCCGAACTGCTCATCGCCGTAAGGGCGTTGCTCGGGCTCGGCGGCGCCGCCCTGATGCCCTCGACGCTCGCCCTGATCCGCAACCTCTTCTGGGACGAAAAGCAGCGCCGCAAGGCGGTGACCGTGTGGACGGCCGTCATGACCACCGGCATCTCGCTGGGCCCCGTGGTCAGCGGCCTGCTCCTGGAACACTTCTGGTGGGGCTCGGTCTTCCTGATCAATCTGCCCGCCATGGTGCTGCTGCTCGCCCTGGTGCCGTTCCTGGTGCCGGAGTTCAAGTCGCCGCAACAGGGCCGCTTCGACGTCCTGAGCGCGGCGCTCTCGCTCGCCGCCCTGCTCCCCGTCATCTACGGCATCAAGGAGATGGCCCAGCACGGCTACGAGCCCCTGCCCGCCCTCGGCGTCACCTCGGGTCTGGTGCTCGGCTACGTCTTCGTGCACCGCCAGCAGCGCCTGGCGCACCCGATGATCGACCTCGGGCTCCTTGGCCGCCGCGCCTTCGGCGGCCCGATGGTCGCCAATCTCCTCGCCATGTTCGCCACGGTGGGCATGGCCGTCTTCCTCACGCAGTACCTGCAGTCCGTCCGCGGCATGAGCCCCTTCGAGGCCGCCCTGTGGAGCATGGTGCCGGCCGCGGGCATGGCCGTCATGGCTCCGACCGCGGCGGTGTTCGCGCAGCGTGTCGACCGCGCGTATGTCATGGGCGGCGGCTTCCTCGTGTCCGCCTGCGGCTTCCTGTGGCTGACCCAGGTGCACACCGACACGGCTCTCTGGGTCACCCTGGCCGCGGCCTCGGTCTACGCGGGTGGCCTGGTCGCCGCCATGACGCTCGCCAACGAACTCGCCCTGGGAGCCGCCCCGCCGGAGCGTGCGGGCTCGGCCGCGGCCGTCCTGGAGTCGGGCCAGGAACTGGGCGGCGCCCTGGGCATGGCGATCCTCGGCTCCATCGGCTCGGCGGTCTACAGCCGCGACATGGCCGACGCCCTGCCGCCCGGCATCCCGCAGGCCGACGCGGTACGCGAGACCCTGGGCGGGGCGACGACGGTGGCCGCGCGTCTCCCGGACGAGACGGCGCAGAGGGTGCTGTCGGCCGCGCGCGACGCCTTCACCCACGGGATGGGCTACGCCGCGATCGGGGCGGCCTGCGTCATGGCGGCGGCGGGCTTCTTCTCCTTCGCGCGGCTGCGGGGCACGGGCAGCACCGGGGCTGGTGCCGAAGGTGGTGCCGGTGCCGGAGCTGGAGCCAATGCCGGTGCCGGTGATCCTCGCGAGCCGCACAGCGCGCCCGGAGCCGCGGAACCGGCCGGGAAGGCACCCCACTGATCCCCCACTGATCCGTGTCACGCCTGGTCAGCAGGGTGGTCACGGGACCTGGCCGCAGGTCCCGTGACCGGGCTTCGTAGGATCTTGGGTGAGTACGCGGACGCCCCGACCCCGGGCCACGGCCGCCCCCGCGCTCGCTGCCGACCGCAGGGGCGGCCGTGGCGACTCCTGCCCTTTGTCATCCCGCCGTCCGGGTTTCCCGTCGGCTGAAGTCCGGAACGTCCTTACTTGAGCACCGACGAAATGATCGAGGCGCCGCCCGCGCCTGTCCCGCCGAGCCCGCCCCTCCCCGTCCGTCCCCGCATCCTGCCCCGCCTCGTGGGCCGCGCCCCCGCCCCGCCGCCGACGAGCACCACCCTGCACAACATCAGCGCCGTCACCGCGGTACTGCTGGCCCTGGTGGCGGTCGGTTCCGTCGTCCACGAGCCGGTGCTCATACCCCCGCTGGCGGCATCCGCGGCGATCGTGCACAGCGCTCCCGGGCTGGCCCTTGCCCAGCCGCGCAGCGTGATCGCGGGGCACCTGCTGTGCGCGGGTGTCGGGTACGCGATCCTGGCGGCGTTCGGCAGCGCCCCATGGGCCGCGGCGCTGGCCGCGGGCCTCGGCCTCGCCGTGATGACCGTGGCGCGCACCCCGCACTCACCGGCCTGCGCCACCGCGGTCGTCATCGTCCTGCACCACCCCCGGCCCGCGACGTTCGTGCCTCTGCTCGCCGGGGCGGTCGTCGTGCTCGTCCTCGCGGGGTGGGCGGCCTCGTGCGCCCGGCCCGGCGCGCCGCGCTATCCCGCGTACTGGTGGTGAGCGGTTGTGCGTCGGCGTACGGCAGTGTGAAAGTCACGGCGTGACGTCCGTGGCCCGCACACGCGGACGTACACGCGAAGACACGAGAAGGGACATGCGATGACAGCGGCCAAGACGGTGACGTTCCCCTCCGGAGTGAGCGTGCCCGCCCTGGGCCAGGGCACCTGGCGCATGGGCGACGACCCCGCGCGCCGCGCCGAGGAGCTCGCCTCCCTCCGCAGGGGCCTGGACCTGGGCATGACGCTGATCGACACCGCGGAGATGTACGGCAGCGGTGCCTCGGAGGAGCTGGTCGGCGAGGCGATCCGCGGGCGGCGGGACGAGGTGTTCCTGGTGAGCAAGGTGCTGCCGTCGAACGCCGACGCCCGCGGCACCGTCGACGCCTGCCAGGCCAGCCTGCGCCGCCTGGGCACCGACCGGATCGACCTGTATCTCCTGCACTGGCGGGGCGGGGTGCCCCTCGCCGAGACCGTCGAGGCCCTCGAAGGTCTGGTGAGCAGCGGCAGCATCGGCGCCTGGGGCGTGAGCAACCTCGATGTCGACGACCTCTCGGAACTCCCCGACGGGGCCCTCCCGCAGACGGACCAGGTGCTCTACAACCTCACCCGCCGCGGCCCCGAGTACGACCTCTTCCCCTGGTGCCGTGAGCGTGCGGTGCCTCTGATGGCGTACTCACCGCTGGAGCAGGGACGCCTGCTCGGTCAGCGGGCCCTGGAGTCCGTGGCATCGGAGCACGGCTGCACCCCGATGCAGGTGGCGCTCGCCTGGGTGCTGCGGCACGACGACGTCATCGCCATCCCGAAGGCGTCCACCCCGGCGCACGTGGAGGAGAACCACGGCGCCCTCGACGTCAGCCTCACCGAGGCGGACCTCAAGGCACTGGACGCCGCGTTCCCGGCGCCGGTGCGCAAGGAGCCCCTGGAAATTCTCTGATCACCCCGGGCGGGGGAAGTGTGCGCTCCACATGTCAGGGCACTCGCACGTCCTGCGCATGCTTCCCCGCGCAGGTCGCTCTAGGGTGAATTCGGAGGCCGTACATGACCCTCGCCGCAGGCGGATCCTCGTCACTGTTGCTGATCATCGGCGTGGTGATCGTCCTCGTGCTGCTCGCCCTCTTCTGGTTCGGACGGCGGCAGGTCACCCGGCGCCCCAACCCACCGCAGGAGCCCCAGCCGCGCGCGAACTCCTGGGAGGAGCCCCACCAGGGTCCCTCGCAGTCGCGCTAGGCGTCCCGAGGAGGAACGGCATGCCCATCGCCACGGTCAATCCCGCCACCGGCGAGACACTCGAGACCTTCGAGCCGCTCGAGGACGCGGAGGTCGAGCGCCGGGTGGCGGCGGCCCACGCCGCGTTCGGCCACTACCGCACCAGCGCCTTCTCCGAGCGTGCCCGGCTCATGAACCGGGCCGCGGACCTGCTGGAAGAGGACAACGCGTCCATCGCGCGGACCATGACCACCGAGATGGGCAAGCCCATCAAGGCGGCCAGGGCCGAAGCGGCCAAGTGCGTGAAGGCCATGCGCTGGTACGCCGAGCGCGCCGAGGGCCTGCTGGCGGACGAGCACCCCGATCAGGCCGACGTCGAGGACTCCGGGGCGAGCCGGGCGATCGTCCGCTACCGCCCGCTCGGCGTCGTGCTCGCGGTGATGCCGTGGAACTTCCCGCTGTGGCAGGTCGTACGGTTCGCCGCGCCCGCCCTCATGGCGGGCAACGTCGGTCTGCTCAAGCACGCGTCGAACGTGCCGCGGACCGCCCTGTACCTCGAAGACCTCTTCCGCCGCGCCGGGTTCCCCGAGGGCTGCTTCCTGACGCTGCTGATCGGCTCGGGCGCCGTCGAGGGCCTCCTGCGCGACGACCGGGTGGTCGCCGCGACCCTCACCGGCAGCGAACCGGCAGGACGCTCGGTGGCCTCCACCGCGGGCGACGAGATCAAGAAGACCGTCCTGGAACTGGGCGGCAGCGACCCCTATCTCGTGCTGCCGAGCGCCGACGTCGAGCGTGCCGCCGCGACCGCGGTGACCGCCCGGGTGCAGAACAACGGCCAGTCCTGCATCGCCGCCAAGCGCTTCATCGTGCACACGGACGTCTATGACGCCTTCCGGGAGCGTTTCGTCGCGGGCATGCGGGAGTTGACCGTCGGTGACCCGGCGAGCGAGGACACGGACGTCGGTCCGCTCTCCACCGAACAGGGCCGCGCCGACCTGGAGGAACTCGTCGACGACGCGCTCACCCACGGCGCCACCGCGCTGTGCGGCGGCCAGCGCCCCAATGAGCAGGAGCGGGGCTGGTACTACTCCCCCACCGTCCTCGCCGACGTGACCGAGCAGATGCGCATCCACCGCGAGGAGGCGTTCGGCCCGGTCGCCACGCTCTACCGCGTGGCGGACCTGGACGAGGCCGTGACCCTGGCCAACGACTCGCCGTTCGGCCTCAGCTCGAATGTGTGGACGCGCGACGACGCGGACATCGAACGCTGCGTACGGGACCTCCAGGCAGGCGGCGTCTTCTTCAACGGCATGACCGCCTCCCACCCCGGCCTGCCCTTCGGCGGCATCAAGCGCTCGGGCTACGGACGCGAGCTGGCGGGCCACGGCATCCGCGAGTTCTGCAACGCCACGACGGTCTGGCACGGCCCGACCGATCAGTGACCGGCCGTGACGCCGGTCAGGATGAGGTCGATCCCGGCGAGGAACTCCGCCCGGTCGTCGTGCACGCGTAGCTGGTCCGCGACGCTGCGGAGGAACGCGTACTCCTCGGGGTCGAGGTCGGACCACGCGGCCGCGGCGGCGTCGAGGAAGTCGGTGCGGCTCGTGTCGGGTCGGCGTGCCTGGTGTGCGCGTGCGTCGGCCGCGTTCTGGCCGCCCACGCCGAGGATGTAGTTCAGGAACGCGGACGCGGCCGTGAACTGGGCCGGGCGAGGTACGTCGAGCGCCTGGGCCTGGCGTCCGATGTGTTCGAAGACCCGCAGCATCGGCGACTGCCCCGGGGCGCGGGAGAGTTGTGTACCGACCCACGGATGCGCCTCGATCGCGTCGAACACGCCGAGCGCGAGGGCGCGGATCGCCTCCTGCGGCGTCGCCTCGGTGGTGTCGGCGGCCACGGTGTCGGCGATGACGGCGTCGGTGGCGGCGTTGAGCAGCTCCTCCTTGCCCGCGACATGCCAGTAGATCGCGCCGGGTCCCGTGGCGAGGCGCCCTGCTCGGCGACGCCGCCCACCTCGCCGCGCCGACCGGCGAGGGCGCCAACCTGGCCATGTACGACGGCGCCGAACTCGGCAAGGCCATAGCCACGAACCCGCGAGACATAGAGGCCGCCCTCACCTCATACGAGCAGGCCATGTTCCCCCGCAGCGCCGCCGCCGCGGACGGCGCCCGGCTCCACGAGCTCCTCTTCGGCGACGACGCGCCGCACGGCCTGGTCGCCATGTTCGACGGAGGCGAGTGACCCCCGCCGGAGTACGCCCTGCCGCTCAGTGGCCCGGCAGCGGCGGCTCACCCTCTTCGGCGCCCGTCAGGCGCAGTTGGACCTGCACCTCCTGGTCACCCGACACGTTGCCCCGCGGCGAGACCACGAAGGCCGATTCGAGCGTGGACCGCAGCCGGTCCACCGCCACCGGGCTGCCCTGGAGGTCGGCGGTGACCGGCCCCGCGAGCAGCACACCGCGAACCGGTCCCGTACTTTCGGCGGCGAGGAAACCGCCGGTCCAGACGGCGGGGCGGGGCTGTTCCGTGCGGTGGGGCGCGTCCTCGCCGCGGTCGGAGGGGAAGTGGGTGCGCAGCACCCCGAAGACGGCGTCCGCGTCGGCCGCGGAGCACTCGCCGAGTACCACTTGCACCAGGTCCGGGGAGTCGGACTGGGCGGTGGGGGTTGCCGGGTCGGGTGTGTCGTTCACGCTGTGCTCCAGTGGGGTCGCGGGGCCTGATGTGTGATCACGGGTACCCGATGTGCGGGCAGGTATCTGAGGTGATGCTCAGAGCTCGCGCAGCGCGGGCAGCAGCTTCTTCTCCGCCCAGTCGATGAAGGGGCGCTGCTGGTCGCCGCCGACCTGGACGAGGGCGACTTCCGTGAAGCCCGCCTCGACGAAGGGGCGTACGGCCTCCACGAAGGTGTCGACGTCGTCGCCGCACGGGACCTGCTTCGCCATGTCCTCGCGGGTGACGAACTGGGTGGCGCCCGCGAAGCCGGAAGGACCGGGGAGTTCGGAGTTGACGGGCCAGCCGCCGACCGACCAGCGGAACTGGTCGTGCGCGCGGGCGATGGCCGCGTCCTTGTCGGTGTCGTAGCAGACGGGGAGCTGGCCGACGCGGGGCTTGCCGCTGCCGCCGTGCCGGTCGAAGGATTCGACCAGGTCGCCCTTGGGCTCGGTGGCGATGACCAGGTCGGCCTTGCGCCCGGCCAGCGCGCAGGACCGTCCGCCGGAAACGGCCACTCCAATGGGCGGCAGCTTGTCGGGGACATCCCACAGGCGGGCGTTCGACACGTCGAAGTGGGTGCCCTGGTGATTGACGTTGTCGCCGGTGAACAGCGCGCGGATGATGTCCACCGCCTCCTCCAGCATCTCCAGGCGCACCTGCGGCGACGGCCAGCCCGCGCCGACGACGTGCTCGTTGAGGTTCTCGCCCGAGCCGAGGCCGAGCCGGAAGCGGCCCTCGGAGAGGAGCTGCATCGTCGCGGCCTTCTGCGCCACCACGGCGGGGTGATATCGCACCGTCGGGCAGGTCACGTACGTCATGAGCGGAATCCGCGAGGTCGCCTGCGCCGCCGCGCCGAGCACGCTCCACGCGTAGGGCGCGTGTCCCTGCGAGTCGAGCCAGGGGAAGTAGTGGTCCGAGGTGACGGAGAAGTCGAACCCGGCCTGCTCCGCCGCGACGAGGTCGTCGACGAGGGCACGGGGGCCCGCCTGCTCGGTCATCATCGTGTAGCCGATTTGCACCATATTTGTACGCTTTGCCGAACTGCTCCCGCTGAAACCTCACCGTTCGCGCACGCGTAAGACCGCCACGCCCGCCCCACGGCAGCACTCGGGCTCGGGTGCCCTCCCGATCTACTTCCAGTCGTACGCGTAGGCGGCGACCCAGGTGATCTCCAGCTGCGCGCTGCTGCCGGGCGCCGCGCCCGGGCCTTCCAGCGCGCTCTCGTTCTGCAGGATCCAGGAGAGCGGCCGGTCGGGGACGCCCCGGGTGTCGTGTCCGGTCTCCCGTCCGTCCACGAAGAAGCGCACATGTCCCGGGGTCCATTCGGTCGACACCGTGTGCCATTCGGTCCACGTGTCGGCGCCGCGGAAGTAACCCTGTTCGCCGCCGCCGCACGGATGATGGAAGGCGGTGAGGGACCCCGACCAGTTCCCCTCGGGGTGGTCCATCTCGCAGCCTCCGCCGTAGTGCAGCCAGGCCGACTTGTAACCGGGGGCCGGCTTGGTCACCTTGATGCGGGCGCTGTACTTGCCGTACTTCATCTGCATGACAGCGCGCGGTACGACAGCGGCGGCGTGCACGGGACCTCCGTCGGCGGGCCGCCACATGCGGATGCGCATACGGCCGTCACCGTTCTCCGCAGGGCCCACGCTCACGGTGTCCTCCGGGTGGTAGACACCGACGACATCACGCCCGCGATCGTTGGAGGTGTCACGCCAACCGGTCGGGTAGGCCCACCAGTTGTCGCGATAGGCGCCGTCGAGGCCGTCGCAGTAGGCGGCGGAGGTATCGGCATGATGATCACAGTCACTGAATGCCCCCAGCGGCACCCGATCACCATTGAAGTCCTCGGCCACGACCTGCCAGAACGGCCCACAGTCGCCACGCGGCAGCTCGGTCCCGACGCTGCCACAAGCATCGGCCGAACGCGGCGCTCCCCCCGCACTCGGAATGGACAACAGGGCGGCGAGCATCGCGCCACCAAGCGCCACAACGATGACCGGCCTACGCCGCCGCCCGGCCGCCGCGTGTAATCCCATCGCGATGCCCTCCCTACCGGGCACCCAGACCCCACAGAGCCTGACGGGGCGCCCGCGCGAGGGAGACATCTTCGCGGAGGCGGCGGGGTCCCGCCATGGAGCCGACACGACCGGCTGCCGCAACGTCCGATTCTCCTGCTCGTCGTGCCCGGGATCGTGTTGGCCTGGGGAGAAACGGAACAGGCAGATGCCGCGCCGAGAGCATGAACTGGTGTACGCGTTCGTGCGGTTGGGACGTAGGTTGTGTGTTGAACAGTTCTCGCCTCGGTGGAAAGACGGACGCTACCCATGACCGACCACGCCACGACGCCCGGACCTGCGGCGCATCAGAAGATCGACTCATCGGTGCCGCACTCGGCCCGGATCTGGAACTACTGGCTTGGCGGGAAGGACAACTACCCCGTCGACGAAGAGGCCGGCGACGCCTACAGCGCTGTTTTCCCCGGCATCGTCACCGTTGCCCGCAGCAGCCGCGCCTTCCTGCGCCGCAACATCACCTATCTGGTGTCGGAGGCGGGCATCACGCAGTTCCTGGACATCGGGACCGGGCTGCCGACTGTAGACAACACCCATGAGGTGGCCCAGCGGCTCGATCCCAGCACCAGGATCGTGTACGTCGACCACGACCCGATGGTCCTCGCGCACGCCCGTGCCCTGCTGACCTCCACGCCCGAGGGCGCGACCGCGTACGTGGACGCCGATCTCTCCGACCCCGACCGCATCCTGGCGGCCGCTGCGGAGACGCTCGACCTCTCCCGCCCCACCGCGCTGATCCTCAGCAACATCCTGGGCCACGTCGCCGACTACGACCAGGCGCGTGCCATCGTCACCCGCCTGGTGGACGGCCTGCCCTCCGGCAGCTATCTCTCCATCAACGACGGCTCCCGAGGCACCGACACCGCCTACGAACAGGCCCAGGACGCCTACAACGAGACGGGCGCCGTCCCCTACTTCCTGCGCCCCGTCGAGCAGATCACGGCGTTCTTCGACGGCCTGGAACTCCTTGAGCCCGGTGTGGTCTCGGTTCCCTTCTGGCGCCCCGCCCCCGACTCCCCCACCCCGGAGCCCATCGGCGAGCACGGCGGCCTCGCCCGCAAGCCGTGACGTACGTGACGTGACGTGATGTGACGTGACGCGTCCGCGGGCCGTGAGCGGCGGCCCGCGGACGCGCACGACATGCCGGAACGTGTCTCCTGACCCAGGCTGGATACGCGGTCAACCGCAGATCCCGCTTCGACGAGGGAGCAGAGCGCCATGGGGACCGATGTGTACCGGTCGCAAGTGCCCCTGACGGTGAACGGCACGCCCTGCCGTCCCACCGTCGACCACCGTTCGACGCTGCTCGACGTCCTGCGCGAGCAGATGGGCCTGACCGGAGCCAAGAAGGGCTGCGATCACGGCCAGTGCGGTGCCTGCACCGTCCTCGTCGACGGGAGGCGCGCCAACAGCTGTCTGCTGCTTGCCGTCGCCCATGAGGGGTGCGAGATCACCACCGTCGAAGGGCTGCGCGACGGCGACGGCGAGGACGTGCACCCCGTACAGCGTGCCTTCCTAGAGCGCGATGCCTTCCAGTGCGGCTACTGCACACCGGGTCAGATCTGTTCCACCGTCGGCGTACTGGCAGAGGCCGCTGCCGGCCACCCCTCGCACGTGACCGATCCGGGCGCGGACACCGGCGCCCCCGTGGAGCTGACGCGGGACGAGATCCGTGAGCGGCTCAGCGGCAACCTGTGCCGCTGCGGCGCCTATCCGCACATCGTCGAGGCCGTCGAGGACGTGACCCGGTGAAGCCCTTCCGGTACGTGCGCGCCTACAGTGTCGAAGAGGCGACCGCCGCCCACGCGGGCCGCCCCGGCTCCCGTTACCTGGGTGGTGGCACCAATCTCGTCGACCTGATGAAGCTGGGCGTCGAACGCCCCGGGACGCTGATCGACGTCAGCAGGCTGCCGCTGGACGCGGTGGAGGAGCTGCCCGACGGGTCCGTCCGCGCCGGCGGGACGGTCCGCAACAGCGATCTCGCCGCCCACCCCCTGGTGCGCGAGCGCTATCCGGTGCTCTCCCAGGCCCTGCTCGCGGGAGCGTCGGGTCAGCTGCGCAACGTCGCCACGACCGGCGGTAATCTTCTCCAGCGCACCCGCTGCCCCTACTTCCAGGACCTGGGAAAACCGTGCAACAAGCGCGAGCCCGGCACCGGCTGCGGCGCACGCGACGGCGTCCACCGCGACCACGCGATCCTCGGCCATTCGCCGCAGTGCATCGCCACGCACCCCTCCGACATGGCGGTCGCGCTCGCCGCGCTCGACGCCCAGGTGGAACTGCACGGCGTGCGGGGCCGACGCACCCTGCCCGTCGCCGAGTTCCACCGCCTGCCCGGCGGCCGTCCGGAGCAGGACACCGAGATCGCGCCCGGCGAGCTGATCACCGGAGTGCTGCTCCCGCGCGCCACGGCGGGACTGCCCTCGGCCTACCGCAAGGCCCGCGACCGCGCCTCGTACGCCTTCGCGCTCGCCTCGGTGGCCGTGGTCCTGGACGTCGAGGACTCCGTCGTACGCGAGGCACGCATCGCGTTCGGCGGCCTGGCCCACCGGCCCTGGCGTGCCCGGCGCGCCGAGGAGGAACTGCGCGGCGGTGCGCCGAGCGACCAGGCGTTCTGGGCGGCCATGGACGCCGAACTCGCCGCGGCCGAGCCTTTGCACGACAACGCGTTCAAGGTGCGGCTGGCCCGCAACCTCGCGTGTGACGTCCTTCGGCACCTGGCGGACTCGCCTCCTGTCGCCTGAACCCAGCCCCGCCCGCGGACTCACCCCCGCCGCCTGACCCCAGCCCCGCCTGCCCTCCGCTTCCAGGGAGAATCCCATGCCGGACACCGTCAGCGCCCTCGGAGCGCCCGCCGAGCGCAGGGAGGGCCCCCTCAAGGTGACCGGGGCCGCCCGCTACGCCGCCGAGCACACCCCCGAAGGGTGCGCCTACGCCTGGCCGGTGCCGGCCACGGTGGCGCGCGGCTCGGTCAGCGCCGTGGACGACGCGGCGGCCCGGGAGGTGCCCGGCGTCGTCGAGGTCCTCACCCACCTGAACGCGCCTCGCCTGGAGAAGCCGGACGACGCGACGCTCGGCGTGCTGCAGGACGCGCGCGTGCCGCACCGGGGCTGGTACGTCGCGCTGGTCGTCGCCGACAGCCTGGAGGCGGCGCGCGAAGGCGCCGCGGCCCTCCGCGTCACCTACGCCGAGGAACCGCACGACGTCACCCTCAAGGCCGACCACCCCGAGGCCTTCGTGCCCGAGGACCAGGACGGCACATCGGGAGAACACGTGCGCGGCGACGCGGAAGGCGCCTTCGACTCCGCGCCCTCCCGCGTCGACGTCACCTACCGGGTGCCGCCGCTGCACAACCACCCCATGGAGCCGCACGCGGCCACCGCGCAGTGGCAAGACGGGCGGCTGACGGTGCACGACAGCAGCCAGGGCGCCACCACCGTCCGCGATGTCCTCGCGTCCTTGTTCGCGCTGCCCAAGGAGCAGATCACCGTCGTCTCCGAGCACGTCGGCGGCGGCTTCGGCTCCAAGGGCACGCCGCGCCCGCACGTGGTCCTTGCCTCCATGGCTGCCCGCGCGACCGGACGGCCCGTCAAACTCGTGCTGCCGCGGCGCCAGTTGGCGGCCGTGGTGGGCCACCGCTCGCCGACCCTGCACCGGCTGCGGCTGGGCGCGGAACGGGACGGGAGGCTCACCTCGGTGATCCACGAAGTGACCGCGCACACCTCCCGCATCAAGGAGTTCACGGAGACGGCCGCCGCCGCCACGCGCGTCATGTACCCCTCGCCGCACGCCCGCACCACCCACCGCGTGGTGCCCCTCGACGTGCCGAGCCCCTCCTGGATGCGCGCCCCCGGCGAGGCGCCCGGCATGTACGCCCTGGAGTCGGCGATGGACGAGCTGGCCGCGACCCTCGGCATGGACCCCGTCGAACTGCGCCTGCGCAACGACACCGACACCGAGCCCGACTCCGCCAAGCCGTTCAGCAGCCGTCACCTCGCCGAATGCCTGCGCGAGGGCGCCCGCCGCTTCGGCTGGTCCGAGCGCGACCCGGGCCTCCGCTCGCGCATGGAGGGCACCGTCCTCGTCGGCAGCGGGGTCGCCTCGGCCACCTACCCGGTGGTCGTCGCGCCGAGCCGGGCGAGCGCACACGCCTACCCCGACGGCAGCTTCGTGGTCCGCGTCAACGCGACCGACATCGGTACGGGCGCCCGCACCGTGCTCGCCCAGGTCGCCGCCGACGTGCTCGGCGTCCCGCTGGACTCCGTACGCACCGAGATCGGCAACAGCGACCTTCCCAACGCGCCGCTGGCGGGCGGCTCCTCCGGGACGGCCTCGTGGGGCTGGGCCGTCCACGAGGCCTGCACACGACTGGCCGCGCGCCTGGCCGGGCAGCGGGACCAGCAGCTGCCTCCGGAGGGCGTCGGGGCCACCGCCGACACCGCGGGCGACGCCGACGCGGACAGCGACTACGCCCGGCACGCGTTCGGTGCCCACTTCGCCGAGGTCGGCGTCGACACGGTGTCCGGGGAGGTCAGGGTGCGCCGGCTGCTCGGGGTGTACGCGGCCGGGCACATCCTCAACTCCCGTACCGCGCGCTCGCAGTTCATCGGGGCGATGACGATGGGCCTCGGCATGGCGCTGACCGAGGGCAGCACCATGGACGCGACCTTCGGCGACTTCACGGAGGCCGACCTCGCCGCCTACCACGTACCCGCCCACGCGGACGTGCCCGCCATCGAGGCGCACTGGATCGACGAGGACGACCCCCACCTCAACCCCATGGGCAGCAAGGGGATCGGGGAGATCGGCATCGTCGGGACGGCCGCGGCCATCGGCAACGCGGTGCACCACGCGACAGGTCTGCGGCTGCGCGAACTGCCCCTCACCCCGGACCGGCTGCTGGCGGCCGGCCTGTGAGCCGAAGGCTGCCGGCGGCCAGCTTGTGAACCGGAGGCTATTGGCGGCCCACCTGTAAAGCGCAGACACCCGGGGCCGTCGCGCCTCGCTCAGGCCGCCGCCCGCTTCTCCCGCGTCCAGGTCAGCAGTTTCTCCGCCGTCCAGGTCGTGACCACGCGTTCGGCGGGCACCCCGCACTCCTCGGCCCGCTCGCACCCGATCACCTGCCAGTCGAGCTGGCCGGGCGCGTGGGCGTCGGTGTCCACCGAGAACAGCACTCCGGCGTCCACGGCCCGGCGCAGCAGCCTGCGCGGCGGGTCGAGCCGTTCCGGGCGGCTGTTGATCTCCACCGCCGTGCCCGCTGCCGCGCACGCGGCGAACACCTCGTCCGCGTCGAACTGCGACTCCGGTCTGCCGCGCCCGGTGACCAGCCGGCCGGTGCAGTGGCCGAGCACGTCGGCCCGGGGGTTGCTGACGGCGGCGACCATGCGCCGGGTCATCGCGGCGGCGTCCATCCGCAGCTTGGAGTGCACGGAGACGACCACCACGTCCAGGCGGTCGAGCAGCTCCGGCTCCTGGTCGAGCGAACCGTCGTCCAGGATGTCGCACTCGATGCCGGTGAGCAGCCGGAAGGGCGCCCAGCGCTCGTTCAGGTCCGCCACCACCGCCAACTGCTCGCGCAGCCGCTCCGGCGAGAGGCCGCGCGCGATGGTCAGCCGTGGCGAGTGGTCGGTGAGCACGGCCCACTCGTGGCCGATCGCCTGGGCGGCACGGCCCATCTCCTCGATCGGGCTGCCGCCGTCGGACCAGTCGGAGTGCAGGTGACAGTCACCGCGCAGGAGTGCCCGCAGCTCGGCTCCGCCCCCGGTGAGCGGGGCGTCCGCCTCGCCTTCGAGCCGCTCCAGGTACGCCGGCACGGCGCCGCCCAGCGCCTCGCCGATCACACCTGCGGTCTTGGGGCCGATCCCCTTGAGCGACTCGAGGGTTCCGTCGGCGACGCGCCGCGCGGCCTCACCCTCGGCAAGACCGCCCACCACGGCGGCCGCGGTACGAAAGGCCCGCACCCGGTAGGTCGGGGCACGGCCGCGCTCCAGCAGGAAGGCGATCCGTTCCAGCGCCTCGACGGGATCCATCAGCACCTCCGGCCGTCAGGGACCACGACGGCATACGTGTGCTTCCAGCGTCGCCCACAAAGGACGGCGGGGCATGTGAGGGCCGGAGCCCTGCCCGCCCCGGAGTGACGTCTACGCCGCGGGTTCGGCGGACGGCTCGTCGGGCACGACCGTGATCGGCCCCCGGAAGTCCAGCACGGCCTCGGCTCTCTGCTGGGTTTCCTCGGCGGCCTTGCGGGCTGTCGCGAGGACGTCGCCGTGCTCCTGGACGAGGGTTTCGTAGATCGGCGCCTCAGCGGCGTCATTGGCTGGCATGACCAGCGGCTCCTTGTTCGGGTGGCGGTAATGGTTCAGAGCGGCCGCATGCGGCCGGTCCGCGACCTTACGCTGCCCGCGCGGGCCTCCGCGGACCGGGGTCGACCGCTGAGACGGCCTCCCCCGGGCCCCGCGGAAAGCCCGGGAAGGCCGGGATTCCGGCGGGTGTAGGCGAGATGGGCGCCCCGCACCGCTGAGGCCGGGCGGGATCAGCGGGCCGATGTGAGACTGCTGGTGAGGCGGTGATCACACATGGCGAGCCATTCCAGGGGACCCGGACCCGGGGTCCCGGGCCCCGGAGACCTCGGCCCGGGGAGCCCGGAGCCAGGAAAATCGAGTCCTCGGCAGCCCGGCCCCGGGGAGCAGCTCTTCGAGCAGTTGCTCGCCTCGGCGCACGCGGCGGCGCCGATGGAGCTCCCCGTCCTGGCGCGGCGCTTCGCCGACGCCGTGGGGCTCGACCGGATCGACGTCTACCTGGTGGACATCCAGCAGCGGGACCTGGTGCCGCTGGCCGACGGGCCGCCCACGCTCGGTGTGGACACCTCTGTCGCCGGTTCGGCCTATCGGGCGCACGCGCTGCGCGTCGAGGAACTGGACCACGGCAGCATCGTCGCCTGGCTGCCGCTGATCGACGGCGCAGAACGCCTCGGCGTGATCGGCGCCACGGCCTCGGTCCTCGATGTCGCGCTGCTGCGCCGCTGCCGCATGCTGGCGTCCGTACTGGCCATGACGATCACCTCGAAGCGGGCGTCGAGCGACAGCTTCGCGCGCCGGACCCGGTCCGAGCCCATGCGGCTTCCCGCCGAGATGCTCCGGGCCTTCCTGCCGCCCAGGACGATCGGCAACTCCCATGTGATCTCGACGGCAGTCCTCGAACCGGCGTACGAGATCGGCGGCGACGCCTTCGATCACTCGCTGACCCCCTCGACCCTGCACGTGACGATCCTGGACGCCATGGGCCACAACCTCGCGTCGGGTCTGACGACCGCCGTGGCCATGGCCGGCTGCCGCAACGCCCGGCGTGCGGGCGTCGATCTGCCCGAGCTGGTCGACACCGTCCAGCAGGCGCTGGCCCAGTGGCTGCCCGAGCAGTTCTGCACGGGGATCCTCGCCCAGGTCGACCTGGCCCGCGGGGTGCTGCGCTGGTGCAACTGCGGCCATCCGCCGCCCCTGCTGATCCGGGACCACCGGGTGCTCGACCGGGCCCTCGAGCGGCCGTCGCAGCCGCCCATGGGGACGCCCGCGCAGTTGGCCGGTGTGGAGTGGGAGGTCCACGAGCAGGCGCTCGAGCCGGGTGACCGGGTGCTGATGTATACCGACGGCGTCACCGAGCTGCGTACCGGTGGCGGGTCCCAGTTCGGCCTGGAACGGTTCACGGACAGCATCATCCGCGCGACCGCGGCGGGTGAACCGGCGCCCGAGGCCCTGCGTCAGCTCATCCACTCCATCCTCGACCGGCAGGACAACCAGTTGCGCGACGACGCGACGCTGCTGCTCCTTGAGTGGCGTCCACCGCGCACGCGCTGACTTGCCGCTGCTCCCCCGTTGCTCTCCCGCGTGCCGGAACGTGTGTTCTGGATCAGGGTGGATACACGGCAGGACACCAGCGACAGTCGCGCATGAAGGAGGACGAGCACCGTGGGAAACGACGAGGTCATGGGCGACGAGGTCTACCAGCCCGACACGGACGAGGCCGAGGTCCGCGAGGACGAGGGCATCCTCGACGCGGAGGACACGCTCAGCGATCGCGCGGCGGATCCGTACGACGAGGGCTGGTCGCCTCCCGAACGGCCTCTTGGAGTGGGCCACACGGGCACCACCGCTCAGGAGCAGCAGGAGGGCGAGAGCCTGGACGAGCGCCTCTCCGAGGAGCGGCCCGACCCCGCGCTGGAGGTTCCCGACCCCGCCGAGGAGGACGACGGCATCGGTGACACGACCGACACCGACGGCGAGCCGATCGAGGACGCTGAGGTGGGAGACGCCCGCGCCGGACGTCTGTTCGCGCCGGACGACGGGGCGGACGGGGACCCGGAGGACGACGCCGAGCAGGACATGATCGGCGAGGACATGGGCATCGACGGCGGGGCGGCGTCCGCCGAGGAAGCCGCGGTGCACGTCATCGACGAGGACGCCGACACGGCGCGGTGACCGCGTCCCGCACGGCTGACCGGCGGGGCAGTCCGGGCCGTTGTGCCCCTCCCCGCCGCAGCCGGTGATGTTCCGTCAGCGCAGATCGAGCCGCATCAGAACGCGGGGGTGACCGGCCAGCACGGAGGTCGTGTCGGCGGCGTGGACGAACCCGGCGCGCTCGAAGTTCTTGCGGATCCCCGCGTACGCCATCGTCAGGTCGACCTTGGCGTCACCGTTGTCGAGCGGATACGCCTCGACCGCCGGCGCCCCGTGGGAGCGGGCGAAGTCGACCGCGCCGGCGATGAGGGCATGCGAGATCCCCTGCTTCCGATGGCCCGGACGCACCCGAACGCACCACAGGGACCAGACGGGCAGATCGTCGACGTGGGGGATCTTGCGATTGCGCGCGAACGAAGTCTCCGAACGCGGCGCCACGGCGGCCCAGCCCACGGGTTCGTCCCCGTCGTAGGCGAGCACTCCCGGCGCGGGCCGCGCACGGCACAACTCGGCGACGTACTCCCCGCGCTCCGGCCCCCGCAAGGCGTTGTTGAGCTTGGACGGAACGCGATAGCTCAGACACCAGCACACATTGGCGCCGGGCGACTTGGGCCCCACCACGGCACGAACGTCCTCGAAGACCGAGGCGGGGCGCACTTGAACGGCCATGGCGACAGAGTGTCACGCGTGCAGAAGTTCCCGCATGTCGCGCCTGCAATGAATCGTGAACGGAACCGCCCCATGGGCTGCACATGATCTCCACGTGAACCCTTGACCAATGGTTGAGGTTTCGACTAACTCCCAGCTCAGGGGCACTTATTACTCATTCTTTGGCAGAATTTTGCTCTGTCATCCGAGGTTAATGCGATGGCAAAGTGAGAGACACAGCCGCCGTTCAGGCTGTTGCCGGGGCGACGCGGTGCCCGCTGTCCTTCAGCGGTCCGCGCCGCCTCACTGTCACCATCGACCCGACCACACCGCGTCCCGGCCCCGCCGCAGCGACGCAGGAGGCAGGCCAGCATGAAGTCCCTGATCGACAACGCCCGTTCCTTCGCCACGACACACGTCGCGGCCCCTCAGAACGCCGCGGCCTTCGAGGCCCTCGGCGCCGGGCAGTCGCCCGAAGTCCTGTTCGTCACGTGTTCCGACTCACGCGTCGTGCCGTCCCTGATCACCGGCGCACGCCCCGGCGAACTCTTCGAACTCCGTACGGCGGGCAACGTCGTACCGATCTACCCCGCCGGCAACGAAGCCGGCCGGGCCGACCACCCCATGAGCGAGGCGGCCACCATCGAGTACGCCGTACGCGTGCTCGGAGTCCGCGACATCGTCGTCTGCGGACACTCGCACTGCGGCGCGGTAGGCGCCCTGGTGCGGGGCGAAGACCTGTCGGCCGTACCGGCGGTGCGCGACTGGCTGAACCACTCCGTCGCCCCCGACGCCGCCCTGCGCTCCCTCGACGAGGCCTCCCAGGCCGCCGCGGACGTCGCCGAAGCCGTGCAGACGCACGTACTCGCCCAGGTGCAGAGGCTGCGCGCCTACCCCTGCGTGAGTGAGCGCCTCGCCGACGGCTCACTGAACCTGCACGCCTGGTACTACGAAGTACACACCGGCGCCGTCACCGCCCACGGTCAGTCGTTCGACGACCGGCCGGCGTTCGGTCCCTTGTGAGAGCTGCCACGCCCCACCGACCGGCCCGCTCCCACGACAGGACCCCCCACCCTCATGTCCTCTTCCTCTTCCTCTTCCCTCTCCTCCCTCCGCTCCTCCTTCGGCCCGCTACGTGAACCGGGCGTCCGGCGCAAGGACTTCCTCGCCTCTCTCGTCGTCTTCCTCGTCGCTTTGCCGCTGTGCGTCGGCGTGGCCGTCGCCTCCGGAGTGCCCGCCGAACTGGGTCTGGTCACCGGCATCGTCGGCGGTCTGGTCGTCGGCTTCCTGCCGGGCAGCGCCCTGCAGGTGAGCGGGCCCGCCGCCGGACTGACCGTCCTCGTCTTCGAGGCGGTACAGGAATTCGGGCTCGGCATGCTCGGCGCCATCGTGCTCCTCACCGGCGCCCTGCAGATCATCCTCGGCCTGCTGCGCTGCGGCCGGTGGTTCCGCGCCATCTCCGTGTCCGTCGTGCAGGGCATGCTGGCGGGCATCGGACTCGTCCTGATCCTCGGTCAGCTCTACACCATGGCCGGGGCCGAACAGCCGCGCTCCGGGATCGACAAGATCGCCGGGCTGCCCGGACTGCTGGTCGACGTGCTCGGCGACACCGCCGCACTGACCGCCGCCGCCCTGGGCATCGGCACCATCGCGGTGCTCATGCTCTGGCCGAAGCTGCCCGCCGCCGTACGCGTGGTGCCCGCCCCGCTGGCCGCCGTCGCCCTGGCCACCGCCGTGGCCGCCGGACTGCGCCTGGACGTGGCCAACGTGACGGTACGCGGCCTGGTCGACGCCATCCAGCCGCCGGGGCTCGGTGACCTGGCGGCCCTGGGCAGCGTGGCCGTGCTCGGCACGGTCCTCGCGTTCACCCTCATCGCATCGGCCGAATCGCTCTTCAGCGCCGCGGCCGTCGACCGCATGCATGACGGGCCCCGCACGCAGTACGACAAGGAACTCGTCGCCCAGGGCATCGGCAACGCCACCTGCGGCGTCCTCGGCGCGCTGCCGATGACGGCCGTCATCGTCCGCAGCTCCGCCAACGTCGAGGCCGGCGCGCGTACTCCGCTCTCCCGCATCCTGCACGGCGCGTGGCTGCTGCTGTTCGCCGTGCTGTTCCCGGCCGCGCTCGGCATCATCCCGCTGGCGGCGCTCGCCGGCGTCCTGGTCCACGCGGGCTTCAAGCTGATCCCCGTCAAGGAGATCGTCCCGCTCGCCCGCGCCCACCGGGGCGAAGCCCTGGTGCTTGCCACCACGGCGATCGCCATCGTGGTGACCAACATGTTCGAGGGCGTGGTCCTCGGTCTGGTGCTCGCGGTGATCAAGTCCGCCTGGGACACCTCGCATGTGCACCTGGACGTACGGGAGTTGACCGGCGGCCGGATGGTCGTCACCCTCACCGGCAACGCCACGTTCCTGCGGCTCCCCCGCATCCTGGAGACGCTGGAGGCCCTGCCCAAGGACCAGCCCATCGAGCTGGACCTGACGGCCGTACGGCATCTGGACCACGCCTGCCGCACGACGCTGGAGAACTGGGCGCTGCGGCACAACGACAGCGGCACGGAGGCGGTCCGCATGAAGACGCCTCCGGTGGCCTCTTCCGGGGCCGATGCCGGGACCCGTGCCGGAACCGAGGCCGGGACCGGCGCCGGAATCGAGAGCTCCGAAGCGCGAGCCCGCACGCGGCTCTGATTCCGGGCACCCACCGGCACTGACGCCGGACGCGCCCACCCCCGAACGCCGTCTGCCGCCCGCCCCGGCGGCAGACGGTGCGGGCCGGTGGGCCCGTCGGCGTGCCCATCACCGCGCAACAGCCGGGACCAGGCGTGCGGTTACGCCATCCAGTCCGCCCCCATTGACACTCCTTTGACCATCTCTTTACGTTCAAGGGGATGGGGCGAAAGCACATAGACCCGTCGATTCATCAGCTATTACCCAATAGCAACCACGCATGGAGGTTTCACCATGGAGCAGCTCATCAAGCGCATGACCGAGGAGTCCGTGTGGCAGAAGTGGGTCGACGCCAACTCCGCCCAGGCAGGCTCCGGGCAGGGCGCCAAGGAGGGCTGCATCAGCTCGTCGCCCAAGAGCGGATGCATCAGCGCCACCGGCAAGGGCGGCTGCATCTCTTGACCCGCTGTTCCCCTGAGCAGCTGAAGTCCTGAGCAGCTGAAGCTTGGAGCAGCTGATCTCCTGAGCCGCTGAGGCCGCGGGGCCGTCGCCGCACCCTTCTCGGCGGCGGCCCCGCCCCCGCTCACCCCCCACCCCCACCTGCACCGGAGCCGCCGTGAACCGCCTGCCGAGCGCCGACGTCCTGGACCGCGTACGCGACATCCCCCTCTACCGCGCGTCCGCCGAGCGCGGCGACTTCCCCGTCCTGGAGAAGCCGGACATCGCCCGGGGCTTCCCCGACAACTGGATGACTCCCGAGCTGGCCCGGGCCCTGGAGACGGGCGAAGCCGAGTTCGTGCTCTCCACCGGGACCAACCACGCCCGTATGCAGATCATCCGGCCGCCGTATTTCCTGCTCCGCTCCTACTACCGCCTGTGGAGCGAGCACCCCGACCTCGGCCCCTCCTGGCACAGCGGCGCCCGGCGGGTCTCGCTGACCACCGTCCTCGCCACCGAACACGTGGCGCGCGTCAATGCCCGCAAGCCTGGAGCCACTCCGGGCGAACGCTGGCTCGACGACCGCACCCTGTACCTCAACCAACGGCTCGATCCGGCCGGTTGGGAGCGTCCGGAGGTCGAGCCGATGCTCGCCGAGATCCGTGAGGTCAGCGCCGCACACCCCGACGGCTCATACCTCCTGGACTGCTCCGGCTATCACCTGGCGCATCTGGTCCGCAAAGTGACCAAGTGGGACCTGTGGGACGGCTTTCCGCAGCCGACCGGCATCGTGCACGCCTACGAGTACACGCCGTCGAACGTCCGCGACTACCTGCGCGCCCACTTCGACTGCCCCGTGGTCGACCTCTTCGGCAGCACGGAACTCGGTTACCTCTTCTACAGCGATGCCGAGGGCCGCTATCAGCCCTATCTGCACGACATGAGCGTGGAGTTGATCCCGGTGGAGGAGGGCAGCGGCATCCACAGCCTCATCGTCACCAGCATCCGCAACCCCTACATGCCGCTCGTGCGCTACCGCTCCGGGGACTGCGTGCGCACCCGCGACGGCAGCACCGACCCGCGGCAGATCGTCTCCTTCTGCGGCCGCGAGAAGGAACTCCTGCCCGCGCCCGGCGGCCCCGTCGCCCAGGCCGACCTCGACACCCGCATCGCAGCCGCCTGCCCCCGCGTCTTCCTGCACCAACTGCGGCTGACCGGCGACGACCAGTGCCGGCTGTGGTGCACCACGTTCGACGGCGCGCCCCTCACCCCCGGCGAGGAGAGCGAGTTGGCGGCCTCCGTCAGCGCCCTGACCGGCCGCTCCTGTCACGTCGAGCACCGCACCCACGTACCGATCGGCCGCTCGGGCAAATACGCCTGGCTGGCCACGCCCGGCCCCGCCTGACCTCCCGCTCTCCCCCACGCCCGCCCGCAGCGCCACCGCCGACAGGACAACGCCATGCACACACCCGCCGCCGCCCCCTCCTCTCCCGGAGACGGCACCGAAGCAGCCCCCACCGCCCGCGAGTTGCTCGGCAACGCTCTGCACGACGAGGTGGTGGCCCACTTCGCCGCGAAGCCCGGCGCATCGGCCGCCTCCGTCGTCACCCACCAGGTCCGCGAGTGTCTGCGGTATCTCTACCTGCTCTCGCGCCACCCCGACCGGCTCGGCGGCCTCTTCCTGCCCGTCGAGCAGGACATCGACGAGATCTGGCACTACCTCATCCTGCAGACGCGCGAGTACCGGCAGCTGTGCGAACAGCGGCTGCCCGGCGGCCACTTCATCCACCATCGCAGCATCTCGTACGACGCCTACCAGGCGGACCCGGGGCGCGAGACGGCCGCCGAGGAGGCCCTGCGGTGGATCCCCCTCTACACCGCCGCCTTCGGGCCCTTCGACGAGGCCGCGCTGCCGCACTGGACGGTCGTACGGTTCCTGCACGAGGAGTTGGAGCTGTCCCTGGAGCAGATCGCGGACCTCGACGCAGGCGAGCAGACCTCCGCGCCCAGCCCTCGCCCGCTCGCCACACCGTGACGGCCGCGCCAGCGACGAGACCGCCGGTGCGGGGAACGGCATGACCGCCGCCGTCACGCGCACCGGAGAAGAGGCCTCGCCCCGCGTGCTGCGGCGCGTGTTGGCCGTACTCGTCCTCTCGCAGGCACTGGGCGGCGCGGGCATGGCGGCGGGCATCACCGTCGGCGCGCTGCTCGCCGAGGATCTGCTGGGCTCCACCGGCCTCGCGGGCCTTCCGGTCGCCTTGTTCACCGCGGGCGCCGCCCTGGGGGCCGCGGTCATCGGGCGGGTCTCGCAACGCCTGGGCCGCCGCCCCGGCCTGGCGCTCGGGCACGCCGTCGCCGCGCTCGGCAGCGTCGGCGTCGTGGCGGCCGCTGCGGGCGCGTGGGCGGGGCTGCTGCTGTTCTCGCTCTTCGTGTACGGAGCGGGCACGGCCACCGGGCTGCTCGCCCGGTACGCGGGCGCCGACCTCGCCCCGCCCGAGCGGCGGGGCCGCGCCACCGGCACGGTGCTCCTGGCGACGACGCTGGGTGCGGTCGCGGGGCCCAACCTCGTCGGCCCGACCGGCGCACTCGCGCACGCGTACGGCATCCCGCGGCTGGCGGGCCCCTTCTTGCTGGCGGCTTTCGCCTATACGGCAGCGGGCCTTGTGCTGCTGGTGTGGCTGCGTCCCGATCCCTTGCACCTGGCCCGCCGCAGGCCGGGGCACGGCCCTCCGGCCGCGGCGACACAGTCGGCCACTGCTGCGGCACCGGGGACAAGGGAGGCGCGAGAGCGCTTCTCCCCCGGTGTCGTCACGGGCGCCACCGTGATGATCACGGCCCAGCTCGTGATGATCGCCGTGATGACGATGACTCCCCCGCACATGACCGGGCACGGCCACAGCACGCAGGCGGCGGGCTTCGTGATCGCCCTGCACGTGGGCGCGATGTTCCTGCCCTCGCCGCTCAGCGGTCTGCTCACCGACCGGCTCGGACGGCTGCCCGTGGCGGCCGCTTCCGGGGCCGTCCTGCTGAGCGCGGGTGTGCTCGCCGGCCTCGCCCCGCCGGACAGCGTGCCGCTGCTGTCCTGCGCCCTGGTCCTGCTCGGCCTGGGCTGGAACCTCGCGCTGGTCAGCGGCACCGCCCTGATCACGGATGCCGCCCCCGCCGACAGCCGTGCCTCGGTGCAGGGCCTGGCCGACGTCGGCATGTCCCTGGCGGGCGCGACGGGCGGCATGGCCTCGGGTCTGGTGGTGGCGGGCGGCGGTTATCCGCTCCTGGCGGTGGCCGCGGGCACGCTGGCCGTCGCAGTGATCCCCGTCATGGCCCGTTTTCCCATGGTGGCCCGTTGGGAGAATCGAGCAACCGTGCAACGATGCCCGCGAGTTGACCTCGGTCACAGCGACAGACCGCGAGACGTGTGACGCACATCCGGGCCCTCACGCATGGAGACGTAAATGCCGACCATGGTTGTCATCGGATACAGACCGGATCTCGACCAGGCTCTGCGACGCCGGGGACTGAGCCCCTATTACCTCGCACAGGCACCGTCGGTTCCGCCCGCCGACCGAAGACGCACGCTCGTCGCCGACATGGAGAACGCCCAGGAGATAGCGCGCGCCGTACTCGTCGCGCGCCTCGATGATGTGGCAGGTGTTCTCACCGTCCACGAGATGGGTGTCTTCGGGGCGGCCTATCTGCGAAAGGAATTCGGTCTTCCCGGGAACGCGGACCCGAAGTCCACGCTCTGCTTCCGGGACAAGTTCCTGCAGAAGAGCCGACTGCCGCCCCATGTGCGACGCGCGCGCTGCCGGTACGCGTCACACGAGACGTCCTTCGCGGATCTCGCCCGTGATCTGGGCGAGGTCTTCGTGGTCAAACCGGCGACCGGAGCCGGCTCCCTTCGCACGAACATCGTCCGTTCCGCGGAGGAGTACGCGCGAGCGCTGGAACTGTTCTCCGGCCGGTCGGACGTCGAGGTCGTCGCCGAGTCCTTCGTCGATGCCCCGGAGGTCTACATGGACGGCATCTGGCACAACGGCTCTCTTCGATGGTCGTCCATGACCCGCTATCACCTGTCGCCGCTCAGCGCGGCACAAGGCGGCGTCCTGGCCGCGCACTTGCTGGACCGGAGAAGGCACCCGGACCTCTTCGCCCGCATGGAGACGCTCGCCGGAGACGTTCTCGCAAGCCTCGGCGCACCCGACTGTGTCTTCCATCTGGAGGCATTCGTGGAAGAAGCGGGGCTGACCTTCGGCGAGTGCGCGATCCGCCTCCCCGGCGCGCTGTCGCCGCAGATCAACCAACTGACCTACGGTGTGGACCTGTTCGACGCCGAGATCAGCCTCGCGCTCAGGGAGGAGCTCGCCCAGCCCCTGGAGCACATCCCCCCGCAGCGCCTGCACGGCTACATCCTTCTCCGCAGGCCCGCCGACGGGACGCTGACGCGGGAGGACTTCGAACGCCGCTTCTCCTTCGACGACATCGCGTACTCCTCGTCGCCCCACACACCACCGGGGCCGTACGGCAAGGTGGGGCACGCGATCGTCTCCGACCCCGACGAGCTCGAACTCCAGAAGACGATCGAGGAGATCGTGCGCTTCAACGAGCTGGGCGTCTGATCGTCGGCGAGCGCGGCTGATCGTCGGCGAACGCGGCGGAATCCGGATGCGTGACATGCGTTTTCCGGGGCACCCGCTTCCTAGGTCCCGCCGCGTCCCCCCGTCGCGGCGGGGCCGCTGTCCGTCATCGGCGGCTGCGCACCAGCAGGTACACGAAGTACGGCGTTCCGACGGCCGCCGTCATGAGGCCCGCGCCCAGTTGCGCCGGGGCGATCACGGTCCGGCCCAGCAGGTCCGCGAGGCAGACGAGCGTCGCGCCCAGCATGATCGCCACCGGGACCACCCGCAGGTGGCGCCTGCCCACCAGCGCGCGGGCCGCGTGCGGCGCCACGAGTCCCACGAAGCCGATCGTGCCGGCCGCGGCCACCGCGGTGGCGCTGAGCAGCACGCTCAGGACGAGGAAGCCGAGGCGTCCACGGGCCAGATTGAGGCCCAACAGCCGCGGGGTGTCCTCGTCGAGCGACACCAGGTCCAGTTCCTTGCGGCGCGAGACCGCCACGACCGTCGCGGCCACGAGCACGGCCGCGACCGGCAGGACGTCGGTGCCGGAGCGTCCGTAGGTGGAGCCCGAGAGCCAGATCAGGGCCTTGGTCGCGCTGAACCGGTCGGTGAGCACGATGACCAGGCTGATCAGCGCCAGGGAGCCCGAGGACACACCCATGCCGACGAGGACGAGCCTGCTGTTCTGGAAGCCGCCCTTCGCCGCGAGCCCGAAGACGATCAGGGAGCTGACCATGGCGCCCGCGAACGCGGCGCCCGCGATGCCCCACGAGCCGACGCCCGGTGCCGAGGTGACGAGGATGATGGCGCCCAGCGCCGCTCCTCCGGACACGCCGAGGGTGCCGGGTTCCGCGAGCGGATTGCGGGTCACGGACTGCACGAGCGTGCCGGCCAGCGCGAGCGCGGCGCCCGCGAAGAGCGCGGCGAACACGCGGGGCACACGGGTGTCGAGGATGAAGGTGATGGCCTGACCCGACTGGCCCCGGACCCAGTTGACGACGTCGCCCAGCAGGAACGTGCTGTCGCCGACGAGCACCGCGGCGATCGTGACGCCGACCAGCGCGGCGACCAGGAGCAGCACGGTGACGGCGTAGGCCGTGCGGCTCGGGATGCGCAGCTTGTCCGGCGCGCTGGCGTTGGCGCCGTCGCGGGTGCGCATCGCCATGACGACGAGGAACACGGCGCCGACGACGCTCGTGATGACGCCCGTGGGCACGGTGACGGCGGTCTGGGCGGAGGTCACCGCGCGCAGGAGCACGTCGGAACCGAGCACGAGGGCGGCGCCCACGAGACCTGCCACGGGGATACGGATGCGGTGGCGCACCAGGGCGCGGAAACGGCCGGCCAGCGGCCGCACGAGAGCCGGGGCGCACAGTCCCACGAAGGCGATCGGCCCCGCGAGGGTCACCGTCGCGGCGGCGAGCAACGAGGCGAGGACGACGGACGTGACGCGCGTTCCGCGGACCGGGACACCGAGTCCGTGCGCGGCGTCGTCGCCGAGGGCCAGGGCGTCGATGCGGCGGGCGATCAGCAGGAGGCCGGCGAGCGCGGCCACGATGACGGGCGCCATCTGGATGACGCCGTCGAAGCCGTTCTGGCTGATGCTTCCCTGGCCCCACTGGTAGAGGCCCTCGGTCCGTTCGGGGAAGAGCAGGAGCAACGCCTCGGTGATGGCGTTGAGTCCAAGGGCGAGCGCGCTGCCCGCCAGGACGAGGCGTACGGTTCCGGCGCCCCGTCCCGACACCGCGAGCACGACGGCGGCGGCCGCGAGACCGCCGAGGAACGCCACTCCCGATGAGGCGAGCAGCGGAGCCGTGGCGCCGCTGGCGACCAGGATGGTCACCGCGAGGTACGCACCGGTGTTGACGGCGAGGGTGTCCGGCGCGGCGAGCACGTTGCGGGTGACGGCCTGCAGGGTGGCGCCCGCCGCGCCGAGCGCGACGCCGATGAGTATCCCGGCGACCATGCGCGGCATGCGTGAGGCGATGACGACGGAGGAGTCGCCCTGCTCGGCCTGGCCGGTGAAGGCCTTCCACACCTGGCCGGGGCCGACGGACGCGGTGCCTTGCGTGATGTCGATGACGGCGAGAACGGCGACCAGAAGAACCAGACCGGCCGTCACCGCGACCGCGCCCGTCGGGGAGGTCCCGACGGTGCGCTCGGGTGTGGCTGAGGGTGTTGCGGTGACGGCCACGGTCTCCTACTTCTTCAGGCTGTCGATGAGGGCGTCGATGTACGCCTCCATCGCCTGCGGGCCACCGAACATCCAGATGCCGTCGGGCAGACGGTGGACCTCGTCGTCCTTGACGAACGGCAGCGACTTCCACACGGAGTTGTCGGCGAGTTCGTCGGTGAACACGTCGGAGCTGTCGTCGCCCTTGTTGCCGATGTAGACGAACTTGACGTCGTCGGGGAGCTCGGTGAGGCCCTCGACGTCGGTGGTGGCGAGGCCGTAATCCTTGTCGCCCTTGATCTTCCAGGCGTTCTTGAGGCCGAGGTCCTCGTTGACGGCGCCGAGCAGGGAGTTGCTGGTGTAGCCGCGCAGGGAGACCTGGTTGGAGGCGGCGTAGCCGTCGGCCATGGCGATCTTCGAGCCGTCGAGCTTGGATTCCTTCAGCGCCTTCTTGCCTTCGGCGACCTTCGCCTCGTACGACTCCTTGGCCTTCTTGGCCTCGGCGGTCGTGCCGGTGGCCTTGGCGATGACGTCGAGCGTGTCCATCATCTGGCCGACCTGGTCGGAGCCGTCGGCGGCCTTGACCTGGAGGACGGGGCCGACCTTCTTCATCTGCTTCACCGCGGAGGCCGACATGTCGGTCGTGGTGACGATGAGGTCCGGGGTGAGGCCCGCGAGCGTGTCCATGCTCGGCTCACCGCGGGTGCCGATGTCCTTGGGGTCGTTCTTGAGCGGGACGGCGGAGTCCCACGCCTTGTAGCCCTTGACGTCGGCGACGCCGACCGGGTCCACGCCAAGCGTGACCATGGACTCGACGACGTTCCACTCGGTGCCGACGACCTTCTTGGCCGGTCCGTCGAGCTTCACCTCGGCGCCGTTGGCGTCGGTGACGGTGATCGGTTCGGCCTTCTTGTCCGAGCTGGTCTTGGCGGGCTCGGAGGTACCGCAGCCGGACAGGACGAGGGCTACGGCGCCGGCGGCCGCCGCGGCGATGAGGGGGCGTCTCATGAGGAGTGGAGCCTTTCACTTCTGCTGTGGTGGCGGCCTATCGCGCGGGTGCGCAGCCGGCCGGTGAGGGGGTCTGTGTCGACCTCGATGCGGATGCCGTACGTCTCGGTGAGGCGCTCGGGACGCAGGACGCCCTCGGGGGCGCCGTCGGCGACGATGCGCCCGGCGTCGAGCAGGGCGATCCGGTCGGCGACGGCTGCCGCCTGGTCGAGGTCGTGCAGGACGACGCCGACGGCGATGCCGCCGTCGTCCGCGAGGTCACGCATGAGGTCGAGGAGTTCGATCTGGTAGCGCAGGTCGAGGTAGGTGGTCGGCTCGTCGAGGAGGAGCACGCCGGTCTCCTGGGCGAGACAGCTGGCGAGCCAGACCCGCTGCAGCTGTCCGCCGGAGAGCTGATCGACGGCGCGCTCGGCGAGGCCTTCGACGCCGGTCATGGTGAGCACGCGCTCCACCACGGCCGCGCCCCCGGCGTCGGCCTGGCCCCAGCGCCCCCGGTAGGGGTAGCGGCCGAACTCCACGACGTCACGGACGGTCAGACCGCCGGGCGTGGGGCGTCCTTGGGTCAGGAGCGCGACGCGCCGGGCGAACTGGCGCGCGGTGAGGTCGAAGCCGTCGGCGGCCTCGGTCGTGCCGGAGTCGAGGGTCAGCGTGCCGAGCCGGGCGCCCTGCAGACGGGCGACGCTGCGCAGCAGAGTCGACTTGCCGCTCCCGTTCGGGCCGACGAGTGCGGTCACTTCGCCGGGCCTGAGCTGGATGGCGGCGTCGTGCACGACGTCGACGCCGTCGTACGCCACGGTCATGTGCTCGGCGGACAATTCGTGACCGCGCGGACGTGTTGCGCTACCTGCGCGTTCACCTGATCTCACGGCGTGCAGGTTAGCCTAACCTTAGTCTGGCTGGAAGTAGGGGGTACCGACCCGGACGAAAAGCACGGGCGGCCCTTCTCCGGTGCCGGCCGCGACCAACACCCCCCTTCACCCTCAACCGGCCTGCGCGGCAGCCCTGTTGCACGGCGATGCCGCCCATCGATGGAGCTGATGGACGGCATCACTGATGGCGCCGAAGCGCCCTCGCCCGCTCAGTAGAGCTTCGCGACGGCCTTGATGGTCGTGGTCTTGAAGTCGCCTACCTGCGCGTGGGCGAAATTGCCCATCTGTCCCCACTGGACGACCGTCACCGTGGTGCCGTCACGGCCGACCGAGAACATGTTGATGTCGGAGGAGCCCGTCGTGGCCTCGGTGTGCACGCCGTAGACGTGGGCGCCCTCCTCGATGTTCAGCTTTCCGTAGTACTTCTGGGTCGCGGTGACGTCGGGGTTCTCCTTCATCACCTTGTCCGAGCAGCCCTGGAGGTTCTTGCGCAGCAGGGCCGCGAAGTCCTTGGCGCGCTGCTCGCTGCGCTCGACCACCGTCACCTGGAGGGCGCCGGTGTCGTACTCCGTGCGGTAGGCGCGGTGCACAGAGATCGAGGGCAGGGCCTCCCCCACGCACATCGGCAGCGGGTCGGGCTGCCCCGCCGTCACCGGCCCCGCGGTCCACGCCGACGACGCGTGCGGCGGCAGTTCGGCCGGGGCCAGAAACCGGGGCGAACCGGCGGCGGCCGCCGGACTCGTACCGGCCACCACACCCGCCACGGCCACCGCGGCACCCAGCGCACACAGTCCTCGGTTCATGCGAACACTCGTCATCGTCATCTCCCCGTTTCGAGAGGGTCAGCTTGCCTGCCCTCACACCACATACGACCCGCGACACCCCGTGGCCGTTGCCCCCGCCCACGTCACAGCCCTGTCCGCGATGTCACCGAACGGCAACCTCCGCTAACGACCGGGCCTACACGGACCCGCGCCCACGGGCGGCCCCGCCGTGAGCCACGGGTGACGGGAAGGGGAGGATTGCTTTCCGCCCGCTTCCGCGTGCCGGACCCGGGCAACACGTGTCCAAGGGGTCGAACCGGGAAGACGGCGCAGTGCGCCGTCCGCAGCAGACAACGAGGAGTAGCCCCATGGACAGTTCCGCTGCGCCCGGAGGTGCGGGGCACACCCCCATGTCGGGCGGGCCGGAGGCGCTCGTGGCCCCCGCCGGGCCGACCGCGGCAAGTTCGGCATGGGCGCGACGGGGTGAGGCGCTGCGACGCACCCCGGTGGCGATGTGGAACGACGACGTCTCGGACTGGGCCGCGGCCCTGACGTACTACGCGATCCTCGCCCTGCTGCCCGCGCTCCTCGTCACGGTCAGCCTGATCAGTCTGGTCAGCCCCGGCACCACGCAGGAACTCATCGCCGAGGTCACCGACTGGGCGCCCGCGCAGTCGGGCAGCGCCTTGAACGAGGCGCTGACGGAGATGGCCGACGCGCATGCGGCCGCCGTGACGGTGGTGATTGGTGGTGGGGTCAGCGCGCTGTGGTCCGCGTCCAGTTACGCGGCCGTCTTCCGGCGGGCCCTGCACGCGATGCACGGCGTGAAGGACACCCGGCCCGTGTGGCGCAAGGCGCACCGGGTCCTGGTGACCGCCCTCGCGCTGCTCGCGCTGCTGGCCGCCAGCGCGCTCCTGCTCGTGGTGAGCGGCTCACTCGTCCAGACGGTCGGGCAGCGCATCGGGGTCGGCGATGCCGGACAAACCGCATGGAACATCATGAAATGGCCCGCTCTGGTCTGCCTGGTGGTCCTGCTCGTCCTCGTGCTCTTCCGCAACGCGCCCCCCTCGGAGCGCGGATGGCGCCGCAGCCTGCCGGGAGGCCTGCTCGCCGCGCTCCTGTGGCTCCTGTCCTCGGGCCTCTTCACCTTGTACGCCACGGGGTTCGGCACCTACGGCAAGCTCTACGGCTCACTGGCCGGAGTGGTCGTCTTCCTGGTGTGGCTCTGGGTGTCCAACCTGGCACTGCTGGCCGGAGCCCAGTTCACGGTGGAAATGGCACGCGCCCCTGCCGGGGTGGCCCGGACCTGAGGCCGGCCCGCGTTGTGCGCCCCCGGGCGGAAAACCGGGGCGCCGCGCCCGTGTTCATTCTTCTCTGCGCGCCGCGTGCGCTCCCCCCGCGGGGGTTCGGGCACGGCACGCACCGGTGATACGCCTGAAGGACGAACTACTCGTGTGCGTGTTCCCCCCACGCGGCATCGAAGAGGAGTCATCCCATGGCCTCGTTCGACACGGGACGGTTGTGCGCGATCGTCAAAATCCTTGATCAGGCAAGCACCCACCTCCGGCTGGCCGCCCGCGAGCACTCTGTCGCGGGCACCGCGCCCGGTATCACGTCAGCCGGACTGACCGAGTCCGGCATCACCGCGCTCCTGAGCGTCTCGGAACAGGCGTCGGGCAGCGTCCGGCGCGCCCTCGTCCACATCCGCAACGGCGAGGACCAGCGCGCCCAGCACGAACTGGACTGGGCCAGGTCCCAGCCGCCGTGTGTGGCGGCCCTCGCCACGCCCGCGGGACTCCCGCGGCCCCTCCCCCGGCGCGTGAGCACGGCGCTGCGCCTCATGCAGGGCATCACGAACTTCTTCCCCTCCGAGACGGAGCAGGTCCTGGTTCGGGCGGCCTTGCCGTAGCGACCCCGCGCATTCCACGGGTCACCCGAATGGGCTAGCACGGGGAGCGGTGGGCGAAATCGCCTCGATCGCCCCAACCAGCCCGTTCAAGGGCCTCGGCCAAGCTCTCCGCACACGCTCAGTGACTCTCCTGGTTGCGTCACCCGCCGGTCCGGAGCGGGATGGAGGGGACGCGTGCGGCGTCCGTGGCGAGATTCGATTCTGCCCGTCGCGCGCTGCGAGGGAGTGATCACCCATGACTCAGGGCGAGGCCTTCACCAGCGCCGACGGGCTCGCGGGCCTTACGGCCTACGACCGTACCGGCGAGAAGATCGGCAGCGTCGAGCAGGTGTATCTCGACGACCGAACTGGGCGTCCCGAGTGGGTGACCGTCAAGACCGGTCTCTTCGGCATGAAGCAGAGCTTCGTGCCGCTCGCCGGAGCCCGCCGCCAGCAGGACGAGCTGCACGTGACGGCCACCAAGGAGGCCGTCAAGGACGCTCCGCGCGTGGACGCCGACCAGCACCTCGAGCCGGGTGAGGAGCAGGAGCTCTACGCCCACTACGGGCTCACCCGGCCCACCGGCACCCCCCGCTCCGCCCCGGCGGCCGGTGGCCGTGCCGGTGCGGCGGGCATGGCCGGAGCCGGCGCGGGTGCCGGCATGGGCGCCGGCGAGGGACGCAACGCGGGCGCGCGTGAGTTCGCCACGCGCTCCGGCATGGGCGACGACAGCAAGCACGACGAGATGATCCGCTCGGAGGAGCGCCTCCGCGTCGGGACGGAAGAGCAGGAGGTCGGGCACGCCCGCCTGCGCAAGGTGGTCGTCAACGAAGACGTGAAGACCTCCGTCCCCGTCTCCCACGAGGAGGTTCGCGTCGTACGCGAGCCCATCCGCGAGGGTGACCGCACGCGGGCCAACATCGGTGAGGAGCAGACCGAGGTGACCCTGCACGCCGAGAGGGCGGTGGTCAGCAAGGAGTCCGTGCCGGTCGAGCGGGTCCGCCTGGAGACCGAGAAGGTCACCGAGACCCAGGAGGTCTCCGACACGGTGCGCAAGGAGCAGATCGAGTTCGACGACGCCAAGGGCGAGCGCGGCGCGAAGGGCGAGAACTGGCGTGACCGGAAGCAGGGTCCGCGCCACTGACGCCCCTCAGGGCGCCCCGTCCGCGGGCAACTGACGGTGGAGGGAGGGAGCACTCGCCCCGAGTGCTCCCTCCCTCCACGTCCGGTTCTTCCGGCATTCCGGTTCGTCGACATTCCGGTTCTTCCGGCATGGCGGCAAAACCACCGACCGGTGGATCATCGCGAACGGAACTGCTTTGCTGGGCCCGTGAGCCGCGCCGCCGAAGAGACCAACCGCCGCATGCTGCGTGCCCGGGACGCGATGGACCGCTCCTACGCGCAACCGCTCGACGTCCCCGCCCTGGCCCGCGTCGCCCATGTGTCGCAGGCGCACTTCACGCGCACGTTCCGGGCCACGTTCGGCGAGACCCCGCACCGCTATCTGCAGCGCCGCCGGGTCGAACGCGCGATGTTCCTGCTGCGGGAGACCGACCACAGCGTGACGGACATCTGCTTCCAGGTCGGCTTCGGCAGCCCGGGAACCTTCAGCCGCACCTTCCGCGACATCGTCGGCCGTTCGCCGCGGCAGTACCGCAAGGAGGCGACGGCCGTGAACGTACCGACGTGCTTCACGATGGCCTGGACCCGCCCCAACACCTGATCCGCCGCCGCCCGTTGACCGAGCAGTTTTGGATAAGTTTCCGTCCGGCCCGCCCAGTAGCGTGATGGACATGTTCAACGCCATCACGCACTCGCAGATTTACGTACTCGACCAGGACGAGGCCCTCGATTTCTACGTCGGCAAGCTCGGCCTTGAGGTCAACGCCGACGTCGACTTGGGCTTCATGCGCTGGCTGACCGTCAACGTCCCCGGTAATCCGGAACGCCAGGTCCTGCTGGAAAAGCCCGGCCCGCCGGCTATGTCAGAGGAGACGGCACAGCAGGTCCGTGAGCTGGTGACGAAGGGCGCGACGGGCGGTTCGCTCATCTTCAGCACCGACGACTGCCGCAAGACGTACGAGACGCTGCTCGCCCGGGGCGTCGAGTTCACCGAGGAGCCCACCGACCGCCCGTACGGCATCGACTGCGGCCTCCGCGACCCCTTCGGCAACAGCATCCGCTTCACTCAGCCGAAGAACTGAGGGGCACGCGCCCGCTCTAATCGCGGCCGGCGTCCTCGCACGCGAGGCAGGCCGGCCTGCCGTCGATCAACACCCCGTTCTCCGACGCCGCTTCACAGATCCCGGGACGGTCGGGGTGGTTGGCCTGGCAGTGGCAGGTGCAGGTGTCGGTGACCGCTGCCAGGGAGGGGCCACGTTGGGGTGCCAGGCCCATGCGGATGTCGTGGCAGTTGCGGCACATCGGCACGTGCCGGGAGTCGCCGGTGGGCGAGTCGAGAACGCCGGTGAAGCCTGGCTCGGCATGACCGCTGCATGTCCCGGGGAACTCGGGTTGCGCGTCGCACGGACAGTGGCAGGCGCCGGGCCGGGGATGTCGGACAGAGGCTGGGAACTGCTCTGCGTTCGTGGCGGCTGCAGGCTTGGTCATACGTTCATTGTCCAGCCACGTCGCGACTGACCGTCAGGCGAACGTGTGGTGATCCCCCCGAAGGGGCTGTCGGGGCGCGATCCTGGCCGACCGGCGCAGTGCCCCCGTCCGCCGGGAGGGGGCACTGCGCCGCTCAGGCGCCGGTTTCGGCCAGCATGCTTTCGCCCGTCCGGCACGCCGTCGCCGCTGTCGTGACGACTTCCTCGTACAGCTCGTCGTCGAGCAGGACGGTGAGCCCGCAGGCGATCCCCCACGCGACGTGCGCGGCGTCCTCACCGAGGGTCTGTTCCCGCTCGTGGAGCTCCCGGCCGAGGTAGTGGCTGTGGAGGTCCTTCGGGCCTTGGCTCTCCGCGCGCCGTCGGACGGCTTCGACGGCGCTCTCCGTGAACGTCTCGTAGTCGGTGTCACCGAGCAGTCTGCGCAGTTGCTCGAGCTGGGCGTGCGCGGCACGCAGCCGCAGCGGCCAGTCCCGGCTGTTGCCGAACCGCTCTTCCATGGCCTGCGTCAGGTCGATCCGCCGGAACATCTCGTCGAGTGGGTCGTAGGTCATGATCCCTCGGTAGCGGCTGCCGGGGCCCGGGCAGCGAAGGCTCGCTGCGCGCTCCCCCGTGTGGCCGCACATCGACCGCTCGGGCGCCGCGGGCCCGGCCGCGCCCCTCGCACGCACGCCTCGCAGGACGCCACAGACGCTGCCTGTTCGCATCCATGATGAAGAATCATGTACATGACCATTGACGCGCCCGCAGCGTGGCAATAGCTTCCACGAAAGCGCTTTCCCCCAGCAGATGCAAGGGCCGGTCGTCCGGCTGATTCATCATGCCGAACCGCCGCATCCTCACTTGATCTGGTCAGACGAGCCAATCAACCTGGAGACCCCCGATGCGAACAAGACCCCTCACCGCGTGCGTCGGCTTACTCGCCGGCACACTCGTCGCGCTGTCCGGCCACGCCGCACAGGCCGCGCCCATCCTGTACGAGGCCGAGAACTCCCCCGCGGTCTGCACCGGCAGCGTCGACTCCGACTGGGCCGGCTACTCCGGCAGCGGCTTCTGCAACGCCACCAACGCGACCGGCGCCTACGTGCAGTTCACCGTGAACGCACCCGCCGCCGGCACCGCGACACTGAAGGTCCGCTTCGCCAACGGAACCACCGCCGCACGGCCCGCGGACATCACGGTGAACGGTTCGGCGGCCGCCTCGGCGTCGTTCGAGAGCACCGGCACGTGGGGGACATGGGCGACGAAGACGCTCACGGTGCCGGTCAAGGCCGGCGCCAACACCGTCCGGTTCAACCCCACCTCCTCAGCGGGGCTGCCCAACATCGACTATCTCGACGCCGACGCGGGCGACGGCACCACTCCCCCGCCCTCGGCCTCCGCGCTGTACGTGGCGCCGAACGGAACCGACGGCGCGAGCGGCACGCAAGCAGATCCCACCACGCTCACCTCCGCCATCACCCGCATCACACCGGGCGGAACGATCTACCTGCGCGGCGGGACCTACCGTCACTCGCAGACGATCACCATCCCGCAGGGCAACAACGGCACCGCGAGCGACCGCACCGAGCTGGCCGCCTACCCGGGTGAGACGCCGGTCCTGAACTTCTCGGCCCAGAGCGAGGACCCCGCGAACCGCGGGCTCGCCGTCAACGGGTCGTACTGGCACGTCAAGGGCATCGTCGTCGAGCGGGCCGGTGACAACGGCATCTTCGTCGGCGGCAGCAACAACGTCTTCGAGCGCACGGTCACCCGCCACAACCGCGACACCGGCCTGCAGCTGTCCCGCATGCTCTCCAGCACGCCCAGCAGCCAGTGGCCGTCCAACAACCTCATCCTGAGCGCGGAGTCGCACGACAACGCCGACTCCGACGGGGAGGACGCCGACGGCTTCGCCGCGAAGCTCACGTCCGGGCCCGGGAACGTCTTCCGCTACGCCGTGGCCCACAACAACATCGACGACGGCTGGGACCTCTACACCAAGTCAGACACCGGGCCCATCGGCGCGGTGACCATCGAGGACTCGCTCGCCCACGGCAACGGCACCCTCAGCGACGGCTCCCAGGCCGGTAACGGCGACCGCAACGGCTACAAGCTCGGCGGCGAGGACATCAAGGTCAACCACGTCATCCGGCGCAACATCGCCTACGACAACGGCAAGCACGGATTCACGTACAACAGGAACCTCGGGTCGATGACGGTGTCGGACAACGTCAGCATCGACAACGCCGAACGCAACTACTCCTTCGACGGGGGCACCTCGGTGTTCCGGAACAACACCTCCTGCCGCAGCGGCAGCGGGACGAACGACAAGATCGTCGGCAACTCCGACAGCTCGAACCAGTTCTGGTCCGGCTCGAACGGGTCGCGCTGCTCCTCGTACGCCGGGGCGCTCAAGTGGTTCTACGCGGCGGACGGGCGCCTCGTCGTGACCTTCGGCGGCAACGCGATCACCCCGTAACGACCGACGGGAGCCCCGCGTGTGCGACGTGGTCATCGCGCACACGCGGGGCACCTGCGTGCTCAGGCGCCCGGCACCGAACCGGTGGCGAAGTACGGCTTGCAGACCGAGCCGGACCAGTCCGTCGCGATTTCAAGGAGCCTGTTCCCGTCGGCCGAGGGCAGCAGGCTCGAGCTGTAGTTGGGGCAGTAGTCGACAGTCGTCGACTCGACCGCGACCGGCGCCGGGATCTCCCGCCACCTCCCCGCGCCGCCCGCGCTGTTGACCCAGACAGTGCGTCCGCTCGCGGCCGCCTTGCTGCCGTCGCGGTTGAACATGACCTGGCCGACGAGGAAGAGCCTGCCCTTGGGGTTGCCCGCCTCCGGCGCCCACGCCAGGTTCGGCGCGTGCTTGAAGTACTTGCCGTCGGCGGTCTCCGGGCGGATGCCCAGGTAGGTGGGAGAGCCCCAGTTCCAGCCGTCGGAGGAGGTCCGGTAGTGCACGACGCACTGGAACTGGCCCGCGGCCGCGCAGATCTCGAACGACATGAAGTAGGTTCCGTCGCCCATCTTGCGCACCACCGCCATGCCGGGCCGGTCCGAGGCGAGGGTGCTGGCGACGGTGTCGTGGTGGCCCGTCCAGGTCACCCCGTTCGCGGTGCGGGCGGCCACCAGCTTCTGGCTGTGCCCGGCGTCGGTCTCGTCGGAGTAGTGCGCCACGAGCTGACCGGAGGCATCGACGGAGAACTCCGGCTCCCACAGTCCCTTGTCGTTCGAGGCCGTGGCGATCGTGGAGAGGTAGCTCCAACTGCGGCCCACGTCCGTGCTCTTGAAGACCCGCAGGGCCATCCGCCGGTTCGGCTCGTCCTGCCCGACCGACGCCGCCCACAGCAGTGTCCCCGCGGGCAGCTTGCCGATGCGCCGCGGGAGTTCGTACAGCGTCGCGCAGCACAGCCCCTGCCCGCCCGTGGCCTCGGGGTCGCGCACCGTGCCGACCTCACGGAACGAAGCGCCGCCGTCCGTGCTCTCGTGGATGGCGCCGAGTCCGTTGTTCCCGTCGAACGTGACCACGGTGGCCAGGACGCGGCCGTTGGCGTCGCCGTGGTGGGCGAGTCTGACGGCGCGTGGGTACAGGCCGGTGCCATCACGCAGCAACGTGCCGGTCGCGGCGTCGGCCGGTGTCCCGGACTGCGTGACGAACAGCGCCGCCACAAGGGCGAGCAGCAGGGGGATCAAAGCGGTGGGGCGGAGGAGACGTGGTCGTGCGGGGTGGTGCGCTGACATGGGCCTCTCCTGACTCTGCGGTGGTGGGGAGCGAACGGCGTGCTGTCGTCAGTCCTGTCGGGGGGCGAGCCGGATGACGTTCCAGGAGACCGGCGGCAGCTCGGCCGTCAGCGCGCCCTCGCCGGTGATGTGTGTTCCGGACGCGGGGCGCGGCACCACTCGGTCCGGTTCCGCCTCGGTGTTGACCGCGTCCGGGTCCTGGTCGGCCAGGACGAGGTGCTCCACGACGCGGTATCCGGCGGCTTCCCCGCGCAGCGCGGCCTCAAGGAGCAGGGGCTGCGCCTGGTCGCGGTTGACGGCCAGGACGGTGAGCGCGCCGGTCTCCTCGTCGTGCGTCACCACGGTGTCAAGCGCCGACACGTCCCCGTACTGCGGTGTGTCGATGCGCGGACCGGTGGCGTCGGTGCGCAGCACGCGACCGGTGGCGAAGCGGGCCGCCTGGGCGAAGGGGTGGAAGATGGTCTGGCGCCAGCTCGCGCCGCCGGGCTCGGTGCGGATGGGCGCGATGACGTTCACCAGCTGAGCCAGGCAGGCGATGGCCACCCGGTCGGCGTTGCGCAGCAGCGTGATGAGCAGCGAGCCGACCACTGCCGCATCGGTCACGCTGTACGTGTCCTCGATGAGGCGGGGTGTCTCGGCGGTCTCCAGGTTGCGCTCACCGACGAAGCGGGCGGCGTACCAGACGTTCCATTCGTCGAAGGAGAGCTTGATGTGCTTCTTGGCGCCCCGCACCGCCCGCACATGGTCGGCGGTCGACACCACGTCGCGGATGTACTGGTCCATGTGCGCGCCCGAGGCGAGGAAGCTGGCGCGGTCGCCGTCGAACTCCTCGTAGTAGGCGTGCAGGGAGAGGTAGTCGACCTCGTCGTAGGTCTGCTCCAGGACCTCGCGCTCCCAGGTGCCGAAGGTCGGCATCCGCGAGTTGGAGCTGCCGCAGGCGACCAGCTCGATGGACGGGTCGACCTGGCGCATGGCCTTGCCGGCCTCGGCCGCGAGCCGTCCGTACTCGGTGGCCGACTTGTGGCCCGTCTGCCACGGCCCGTCCATCTCGTTGCCCAGGCACCACAGCTTCACGCCGTGCGGGTCACTCACGCCGTGCTTGATGCGCAGGTCCGACCAGGCGGTACCACCGGGGTGGTTGCAGTACTCGACCAGGGCGCGGGCGGCGTCGATGCCGCGCGTCCCGAGGTTCACCGCCATCATGGGGTCGAGGCCCAACTGGCTTGCCCAGCCAAGGAATTCGTTGGTGCCGACGCGGTTGGTCTCGATGGAGCGCCAGGCCAGGTCGAGGCGGCGCGGACGGTCGGCGACCGGGCCGACGCCGTCCTCCCAGTGGTAGCCCGAGACGAAGTTGCCGCCGGGGTAGCGCACGAGCCCGGTGCCCAGTTCGCGGACGAGATCAGCGACGTCACCGCGGAAGCCGTCGGCGTCGGCGGTGGGGTGCCCGGGGTCGTGGATGCCGGTGTAGACGCAGCGTCCCATGTGCTCGACGAAGGTTCCGTACAGGCGCGGGTCGACGTCTCCGACGCTGAACTCCGGGTCGATGACGAACCGTGCGGTGTGCGGCATGTTCGGGTGCCTCTCTGTGGTGCGGTCTGCTGACTTGGCGGTGCGGAGGTGGGCTATTTGAGGCCGGTGCCGGCGATGCCCTCGACGATGCGGCGCTGGAACAGCGCGAAGACGGCGAGCAGCGGGATCGCGCCGAGCACGGCGGACGCCATGAGCTGGGCGTAGGGCACGCCGAAGACGTCCTGGACGGAGGTGAGTCCGACGGGCAGCGTCATCATCTCGGGGTCGGTCACCACGAGCAGGGGCCACAGGAAGTTGTTCCAGACGCCGACGAACACGAAGATCGTGACCGCGGAGACGGCCGGGCGGGAGATCGGCATCACGATCTGCCAGTAGGTGCGCAGCCAGCCCGCGCCGTCCGCGCGCGCCGCGTCGATCAGCTCCCGCGGGATGCCGTCGAAGAACTGCTTGAAGACGAACACGGCCACCACGTTGGGAACTTGGGGCAGCACGACACCCCAGTAGGTGTTCAGCAGGCCCGCCGACTGGAGGGCGAGGAACTGCGGGATCATCAGGACCTGCCCCGGAATCATGATCCCGGCGAGCAGCATCACGAACGCGACGCGACGCAGCCGGAACCGGGTCTGCGACAGGGCGAACGCCGCGAGCGACGCCATGATCACCGTGAGGACCGTGGTGAGGGCCGAGGTGATGAAGCTGTTGGCGTACCAGTAGGGCAGCTTGCCCCCGTCGAAGATCTCGCCGTACGCGTCCAGGGTCGGATGTGCGGTGAACCACGCGGTGGGATCGGTGACGACCTCCTGTGCGGGGCGTATCGAGGTGGCCAGCGCCCACGCCAGCGGCACGAGCCACAGCAGCGCGAGGGCGATGAGCGTGCCGAGCGCCACCCGGTCGAAGAGGCGCTCCGAGTCGCGGCGTCGGTCCTGCGGGGCGGTGGTGTCGCGGGATTCGGTCTCGGGGCGCGTGGCGATCGCGGTCATGGTCAGCTCTCCTTCTCGGCGCGGCGTACGAGGGCGAACCAGACGAGGGAGACGAACAGGATCACCAGGAACAGCAGCAGCGACACGGTCGAGGCGTAGCCCACGCGGCCCTCGACGAAGCCGGTGTCGTAGATGAGCTGCAGCGAGGGGCGGGTGCTGCCGTCGGGGCCGCCGCTGGTCATCATGTAGATCTGGTCGAAGACCTTCAGCGAGGCGATGACCTGCAACACCGTCACCAGCGTCGTCGTACGGCCGAGCATCGGCACGACCACGTGCCGGATGCGCTGCCAGGGCCCGGCCCCGTCGATGGCGGCGGCCTCGTGCACCTCGCGCGGCACGTCCTGCAGTCCGGCCAGGTAGAGCACGAAGTTGAAGCCGATCGTCCACCACACCGTGGCCGCCGCGATGGATATCATCGCCCAGTCCGGGTCACCGAGCCAGGACGGCGGGGTGTCGACGCCGAACCATGTCACCACCTCCTGGGCCAGGCCCAGTTGGTCGGCGTAGATGAACATGAAGAGCAGCGAGATGACGGCTGAGGGCAGCACGAACGGCGCGAAGAACGCGAACCGGAAGAACCAGCGGCCGCGCACGAACCGGTCGGCGAGCAGGGCGAGGGCCAGGCTGAGCAGCACCAGGGGCACGGTCGTCAGGACGGTGAACCACAGCGTGTTGCGCAGGGTCCGCCAGAACTCCGCGTCGCCGAGCACCGCCGTGTAGTTCGACAGGCCCGCGAATTCACCGAGTCCGCTCTTGAGCAGGCTCGTCTCGAAGAATCCGGCGACCACGGTGTAGATGAGCGGCCCCACCAGGAACACCAGATAGAAGAGGGCGAAGGGCAGCAGCATCCCCGGTCCTGCCCAGCGGTCGCCTCTGCTGGACGTCGGGGTGGGAGCGGTCGTCGTGGCCACGGTTCGGCCTTTCGGTCAAGGCGTACGGGATCCAGGGGCAGGTGGGGCAGGTGGAGCAGACGGAGCCGAGCGGCGGGCAGGGGCGGGCAGGGGCGGGCCGGGTCACACCGGAGCGGGGCGCGAGGCCAGGGTCCGCAGGTCGCGGCGCAGCCGTGCGGCGCCCGCGGTGGGGCTGGTGTCTCCGGTGAAGACGGAGGTCACGGCATCGCCCACCACGTTCTGCAGGGTGCTTCCCGCGCCGCCGTACCAGGCGGCCGGGTCGTAGACCGCGCCGTCGGCGGCCGTGGCGTAGTGCGATTGCGGGACGAGTTCCTTGTACGCGCGTGAACGCTGGGTCGGCAGCCACGCCGGGACATGGCCGCCCTCCGACCACAACTTGCTGGAGTGCAGCATCGACGCGACGAACCCGAGCGAGAGGTCGAGACGCTGGGCGCTCTCGGTGGGAGCCTTCGGCAGCACCAGGGCGTGTGAGTCGGCGGCACAGGCGTAGGGCGCGTCCTTGAAGACGCGCGGCAGCGGCCGCATGTCGAACTTCACCTTCGCCGACTGGACCGCGAGCACCTGCCAGACGCCGTCCATCAGGAACCCGGCCTTGCCGGTGGTCAGCAGCGTGATGGCGCCCTTCCCGTCGGTGTTCGCCGGGATCACCTTCTCCGCGCTGAGCCGGCGGATGTAGGCGAGTGCCTCGGCCGCAGCGGCGGTGTCGATGACCACGCGCTTGCCCTGGTCGGCGACGAGATCCCCGCCGCCGACCTGCCGGTAGAACGACCAGAAGAGGCGGAACTGCATCGAGGCCTCCTTCACCGAGGCGACCGAACCGCCCCAGGCGCCGGTCACCTCCTTCGCCGCGCGCAGCGCGTCGATGAACGCGTCGGGCCCGTCCACGTCCACCAACTGGCCCTGCCCGTCCAGCAGTCCGGCCTTCTTAGCGATGTCCGTGCGGAAGAAGAGCACGAAGGGGTGCGTGTCCAGCGGCACGGCGTGCGGGGCACCGCCGAACTGGGACTTCCGCCACGGCCGTGCGTCGAACTTGTCCTCGGTCAGTCCGTGCCGCGCCAGATCCTCGGTGCGCAGCTCGGTGAGCAGGCCCGCCTCGGCGAGTGTGGGCAGCTTCGACAGATGGATCACCGCGACCTGCGGCGGCCGGTCGCCGAGCGTGGCCAGGGTGAGCTTCGTGTAGTACGGGTTGCCCCACAGGAACGTCGCCGATTTCAGCTCGGTCGAGCGGTGCGCGGCCCGGTAGACGTCCTGCATCGCCAGCATTCGCTCGCCGTCGCCGCCGGTGAACGGGTTCCAGAAGTTCAGCCGCGACGGCGAGGGCGCACCGCCGGTGAACCCCTGCGCGAGGGTGCTGCCGCAGCCGCCGACGGCGAGGGCGGCGGCACCGGACGCACCGAGCGCAAGCCCTCCGCGCAGCAGTCGGCGGCGGGACGGGGCGGGCGGCGACGGGGTCGGTATGCGGTCCCGCATGGGCATGCGTCCTTCCACGGCGAACAAGACGAACAAAACGAACGAGACGAACGAGAGGGGCGGGCAAGGCGAACAAGGCTGGTACGAGTGCAACGTTGGAACAGGCACCGATGGCTACCGCACTTCGTGGCTGCCCGCTGCGTTTACAACGTTGTACTCAGCTGGCAATACGGCGTCAACACCTAGGCACGCATTACCTGTTCACGTACGCGCCCTATTCCCCGGCCGACGTACATCGACTTCCCCCGGTTACAACGTTGGACCATGACGTACGCTGCTGCTGTCGGGGGAGGTCAGGGGGAGGGAGAAACACCGTGGCAGGCACCCGTCTGAAGGACGTCGCGGAGCGCGCCGGGGTATCGATCAAGACGGTGTCCAACGTCGTCCGGGGCGAGACCAGAGTCGCCGACCGGACACGCGAGCGCGTCCTGCGCGCCATCGCCGACCTCGACTACCAACCCAACGCCTCCGCACGCCACTTGCGCACCGGACGCAGCGGCATCATCGCCCTCGCCGTGCCCGAACTCGTCGCGCCGTACTTCGCCGAACTGGCCGCGCAGGTCATCGCCGCCGCGAAGAAACGCGGCTGCACGGTGCTCATCGAGGACACCGGCGGCAGCGCGGACGAGGAGTTGCGGATCGCCTCCGGGCTCAGCGACCCGCTCATCGACGGCGTCCTGCTCAGCCCGCTCCGCCTCGACGAACAGGTCCTGGCCGCCCGCGAACGCCGCGTACCCCTCGTCCTCCTGGGCGAGCAGTCGTATGAGATCCCCGCCGACCACGTCCTGATCGACAACTCGGCGGCGGCACGCGAGGCCACCGAACACCTCCTGTCCCTCGGCCGGCGCCGCGTCGCCGTCATCGGACAGCCCTCGGGCCCCTCCCACGCGACGACGGTCCAGCGCATGCACGGCTATCTGACCGCACTGCACGCGGCGGGCGTTCCCCATGACCCACAACTCGCCCCGAACACACGGTCCTTCACCCGCGCCTCGGGAGCCGACGCGATGCGCGCGCTGCTCACCCTCGACGACCCGCCGGACGCCGTCTTCTGCTTCAACGACCTGCTGGCCTCCGGCGCACTGCGGGTGGCGCACGAGCACGGGCTGCGGGTCCCGCACGATCTGGCCGTCGTCGGCTTCGACGACGTGGAGGAATCCCGCTACAGCGTGCCCAGCCTGACCACCGTCGCCCCCGACAAACGAGGCATCGCGGAACTGGCCGTGGACGCCCTGCTCCGCAGGATCGAGAAGGGCGCGATGGCCCCGCACTCGCGGCTCACCGCGGGCTACGAACTGGTGGTGCGGGAGAGCACGCGTACGACCGGCTGAAACCGCCCAGGGTTACCGCAGCACGGCCGCAAACGCTGGCCAGATCCTTGCACTCCCTGACCATCTGGCCACTCGTCCCCCCACCTGATCGCGGCGCAGGATCGATGGCATGAAGATTCTTTGGGTATTCGCACACCCCGAACCGCAGTCACTCAACGGCTCCCTGCGCACCGACGGGATCGCGGAACTGCGCGATCTCGGGCACGAGGTCCGCGAGTCCGATCTCTACGCGATGGACTGGAAACCCGTGGTGGACTCCGCCGACTTCCACCGCGAGACGGTCGGCCGGCTGCGGGTCGGCGCCGCACAGGAACACGCCTATGGCGCGGCCAAACTGACGGATGACATCGCCGCCGAGCAGGAGAAGATCGCCTGGGCCGACGCGCTGGTGTTCCAGTTCCCGCTGTGGTGGTTCGGGCCGCCCGCCATCCTCAAGGGGTGGTTCGACCGGGTGCTCGTGCAGGGCTTCGCCTTCGGGCTCCAGGACCAAGCGGGGCGGACCCTGCGCTACGGGGACGGCGGGCTCGCGGGCAAGCGCGCCATGGTCATCACCACGGTCGGCGCGCGAGAGTCGGGCTTCGGGCCGCGCGGCATCCACGGACAACTGGACGAGGTGCTGTTCCCGGTGCTCCACGGCACCTTCTGGTACACGGGGATGGACGCACTCCCGCCTTACGTCGTCTACGGAGCCGACCGCCTGGACGCGGCCGGCTACGACGACCGCGCGGCCGAACTGCGCGAGCGGCTCCGCGCCCTGCCGGTCACCGAGCCGCTCCCCTACCGCCACGAGCACGGCGGCGACTACGACGACGCGCTCGTCCTGCACCCCGCGATCGAACCCGCCCTCACCGGCGTCGCGGCCCACCGCTCACATTGCTGACGTGGGATCAGGCCCACGAGACGCTCGCGTCGTCGCGTCACTGTCGCCGTCGGGCCCGTCCAGCGCGGCGAGCAGCGCGTAGGCGCATCGCCTCAGAAGGGCCGGGTCGGCCGGGGCCACGTCCTGGAATTCCAGATATGCCGTGCCGAAGGAGTTGCGGTAGAGGGGTTCACCGCTCGGGGAGCGGCCGACGAAGTCCTGCGCGGGGTCGAAGGCGACTCCGGCGGTGAAGTACAGCTCGTCGCCGTCGTACCCGACGGTCATCTGCGCTTCCGCGTAGCCGTCGTCGTAGAGGGTGAAGTCCGGTTCGCCCGAACCCCGTTCGAGGGTGTCCAGGATTCCCTCGGCCAGCGCGCGTACATCGGCGGGACGCGCGATCCCCAGCAGATGGGGGCCCAACTCGATGAGCCATGTGCCGTGCTGTGTGTGCTGCTGAGAGTCCTGCCGTGTGCCCTGCGGGGGATGGTGCCGTACGGCGAAGCGGACCGGTTCGCCTCTCAGGTCCGCGAGCCCGGGGAACTCCGCGACGACGACGCTCGCATCCCGCACCGCCTTTGCGGTCCTGCCCTCGGGGCTGGTCACGCGGACACGCCGGCCGCCCCCTGGGCGCCGCCTCCGAGCCCCGTCAAGTACGCGTCGACCAGGGCGATCTGCCGCTCCGCGGGAAACTCCCGGGGAGCGAACAGCGCCTGGACCACCAGGCCGAGCACGAGACTCTGGGCCGCGGCAGCGGTGTCCTCGGGCCGTGCGTCGGGCGGCAGTTCACCCGTCTCCTGGGCTTGCGCGATGTAAACGGTCATCCGCTCGCGCGCACGGCGGTAACGCTCGGCGTGCTCCTGAGCCAGCTCCGGGTCGGCGAGCGCGACGTCCCAGGAGGCCACCCAGATGCGGTTGCTCGCGGCGCTCGCGGCGTCCAGCGGGAGGATGTCCAGCAGCGTCGCCCGCAGCATCACCAGGTCGGACGCCTGCCCGGCCCGCTCCGCCGCGGGGCGCGGGCGGTCGGCCGAGTGCCGGTCGAGCACCTCGAGGGCGTGCCTCAGCAGCGCGCGTTTGCTGGGGAAGTAGTGCGTGAGCAGGCCGGTGGTGGCCCCCATCTCCGCGGCGACAGCACGCAAGGTGAGGCCGCCGAAGCCATGGGCGGCGAGCACCCGCCAGACCGCTTGGGAGACCTCGGTCCTGCGGGCGTCATGATCTGTACGGGCCGGCGGCGTCATAGCGGCTAGAGTACATACCCAACGTTCGTTACGTACTTGGCCGTGCCGGCCCACTGCCCGCGCGCGGCCGTCCGGACAACCGCCTAGGACCAGCCATGTACGCCATATCGCTGACCGAGAATGCCGAGCTCCGCACGCTGGAGCCCTGGCAGGACGCCGAGTTCCTGACCCACATCGACCGGGCCCGCTCCCACACCGACCCGTGGATTCCGTGGGCCTCGTTCTCCACCGACCTGGAATCCGCCCGTGCCACCCTCCAGAAGTACGCGGACAAGCAGGCCGCCGACGCCGGGCGGATCTACGGGATCTGGCGGGACGGCGTCCTGATCGGCGGCGTGATGTTCGTGCGGTTCGACGCCAAGGCAGGCACCTGCGAGATCGGCGTGTGGGCGGAGCCCGCGGGAGAGGGCCACGGTCTGATCAGCGCCGCGGTCCGGCACTTGATCTCGTACGCGTTCGGCGAGCGCGGCATGCACCGCATCGAGTGGTGGAACAGCGCAGGCAACGCCCGCAGCCGGGCGGTCGCCCAGCGCATGGGCATGCACCTGGACGGCACACTGCGCGAACAGTCGCTGTACAAGGGCGTCCGCCACGACATGGAGATCTGGTCCCTCCTGGCGCACGAGTGGAGGCGCGAAGAGGGCGAAGTCGACGACGGCGAAGTCGTCGAGGGTGCGGCCACTCAGCAGGGCGCCGCCTGACGCGCGCGCCTCAGGCCGCAAGGCGTTCCGCGATCAGGAGCACACCGATCACGATCATGGCAGCGCCCGAGACGCGGGTGACAGCGCGCGCGGCCGCGGGGCGCGCCCGCAGAATGGTGCGGGCCAGCACGCCCACGCTCAGATAGATCGCGGCGCAGCTGAGCGTGTGGACCAGGCCGAGCGTGCCGATCTGGGCCGCCAGCGGCCAACTGCCGTGCGGGGCGGTGAACTGCGGCAGCAGGGCCAGGAAGAGCAGCAGCGCCTTGGGGTTGAGGCCGCTGATCCCCACCCCCTTGAGGACCCGCGCCCCGACCGCCGCACCGTCCCCCTCCTCTGACGCGGTCCCGGCGACGGCGGGCCGGGCCAGCGTGGTGGCACCGAGCCACACCAGGTAGAGGGCGCCGAGCAGGGTCAGGGCGGTGAGGACGGACGGTGTGCTCGCCACCACTGCCGCCACTCCGGCAGCGACGACGGCGGTCAGTGCCAGGTAGCCGAGCAGCAGGCCGCCGACGGCCGGGACCACGGACCGGTCGCGCAGTCCGGCGTTGATCGCGTAGGCCCAGTCCGCTCCCGGCACGAGAATGAGCAGGACTGAGACCGCCCAGAAGGCGGTGATGGAGCTGACGGCCACGACGAACTTCTCCCTCTCAAACAGGTTCCGAGTAGGAGATTAGTTCCGAGGAGGCCAAAGGTGTTTCCAAGTATTGCCAGCTCAGACGGTTGCAGTGGCAGAATCTTCCCCATGGATGATGTGGACAGGAAGATTCTTGCGGAGCTCCAGGACGACGGCCGTCTGACGGTCACGGAACTGGCGGCCCGCGTGCGGCTGAGCCTCTCCCCCTGCCACCGACGGCTGCGCGAACTCGAACGCAGCGGGGCCATCCGCGGATACCGCGCGATCCTGGACGCGGGGGTCGTGGGTCTGAGCTTCGAGGCGCTGGTCTTCGTCACCATGCGCCAGGAGGACCGCGACACCGTCTCCGCCTTCGAGCACGCCCTCACCGAGATCCCCGAGATCCTGCAGGCCGAGCGCCTTTTCGGGGATCCGGACTATCTCGTACGCATCGTCAGCAGGGATCTGCCCGCTTTCCAGCGGCTCTACGACGACAAGCTGGCCACCTTGCCGGGCGTGCAGCGCCTGAGTTCCACGCTCGTCATGAAACACGTGGTGAACGAGCGCGCGCTGCCCCTGTGAGCGCCGGCAACGGTTCCGCGGCGGGGGCGCCCGCAGGGGCAGCGCGGGCTCTCGCCCTGGTCAGCAGCAAAACCAACGGGTTCCATGTGGCTGTTGGGGCGGCGTATCCGTGAATCAGCACCAGGGCGGGCGCGCCGGGCTTCGTCCCCGCGGGGTCATGGCTGGGCATGGCCCCACCCTCACCGACGGCGGCACGTCACGTCTTGTACGAATGTTCCCCGCTCTGCCGGGTGTCCGCGGGCGGCCCGAGCGCACCCGGCGTGCAGCCGGCGAAGGCCAGGACGTCGCGATGCAGGTGGGACTGGTCGGCGTAGCCGCACGCCACGGCGACCTCGACGGCGTCACGGCCCGCCGAGAGGCCGCGGACGGCGCGGTCGAAGCGTACGAGCATCGCGGCGCGCTTGGGCGTCAGACCGACCTGGGCGGTGAACCGCGACCACAGGCGCTTGCGACTCCACCCGCACGACGCCGCCAGATCGGCGACCCGCACCTGGCCCCGGCGGGCGACGATGCGCTCCCAGCTCGCGACGACCTCGGCGTCCATCGACGGCGCCGACGCCTGGCGGCGCACCAGAAACTCGTGCATCAGCGCGAAACGGTCGTCCCACTCGACAGCACACGTCAACTGCTCGCGCAGGCGCGGCTCATGGCGCCCCCACAGCTCCTCCAGGCCGAACACGGCGCCGTCCAGCTCGGCGGGCGAGACGCCGAGCAGTGAGTAGGCGCTCACCGGAGACATACGTACCTCCACGCAGTCCACGCGCTCGGCACGAATGCGGGTCTCCCCCGGCGCGAGACCGGCGGCGAGACTCCTCAACGCCCGGCTGCCGCCCATGTTCTCGACGGCCAGTGCGCCGTCCCCGAGTTCGACCACGACCGTCACGCTGGGCTGCGGGATGACCCGCATGTCCAGGCCTGCCGCCGACCGGTCACGGAAGCCGGCGAGCAGCACGCCGTCGAGCGGCGCCGCGTGACGTGAAAACGCGTGACGCGGGAACGCGACTTCCCATCCGCGCATGCGGTCGTGCTCGTGCAGACCCGATTCCACGTCGTCCAAAGTACCGGCTCCACCTCCGCGCCCCACCTCCGCGGCGCGCTTGCCGCCCTCTCCCTCCGGACCTCTTGCCGTCCGAATCTCTCACCGTCCCGCGCTCACCACTCGGCGAACGAGCCGTCCTCGTGCCGCCACACGGGGTTGTGCCAGTCGGCCTGGCTGTCGTCGGCCGCACGCACCGCCGCCTCGTCGATCTCGATGCCGAGCCCCGGCCCGGTCGGGCGCAGGATGTGCCCCTGATGGAAGCGGAACACCTCGGTGTCGGCGAGATAGGAGAGGACATCGGCTCCCTTGTTGTAGTGGATGCCGATCGACTGTTCCTGGATGAGGAAGTTGGGGACGCTGACCGCGATCTGGAGGCTGGCGGCCAGCGCCACGGGACCCAGCGGGCAGTGCGGCGCGACGAGGGTGTCGAAGGTCTCGGCGAGAGAGGCAATGCGGCGGACCTCGGAGATGCCGCCCGCGTGGGACAGGTCGGGCTGCAGGACCGCGACGCCTGCCTGAAGGGCGGGCAGCACGTCCTGCCGCGAGTACAGACGCTCGCCGGTGGCGATCGGCACGGGTGAGGAGTTGACCAGGGCGGGCAGCAGGTGACCGTACTCGGGCAGGAGCGGTTCCTCGACGAACATCGGCGCGAGCGGGGCCAGGTGCGGCAGCAACTGACGGGCGTTGGCGGCGTGGAAGCGTCCGTGGAAGTCCAGCGCGAAGTCCCTGCGCGGGCCGAGGACTTCACGGGCCGCCGCGGCGCGACTGACGATCTCGTCGACGTCGGCGACGGTGGCCAGGCGGTTCATGCGCCCGCTCGCGTTCATCTTCACCGCGGTGAAGCCCGCCTCGACCTGCGCCGTCACCTGCTCGGTGATGTGGGCGGGGCTGTCACCACCGACCCAGCTGTAGGCCCGTACCCGCTCGCGGACCGGACCGCCCAGCAGGACGTGCGCGGGTACGCCGAGCCGCTTGCCCGCGATGTCCCACAGCGCCTGGTCGAGCCCGGCCACCGCGCTGGAGAGGACCGGGCCGCCCCGGTAGAACGAGCCCTTCGTCATCACCTGCCAGTGGTCCTCGATGCCCGCCGGGTCCTTGCCGACGAGCAGTTCGGCCAGCTCACCGACGGCCGTACGGACGGTGGCCGCGCGCCCTTCGACCACCGGCTCACCCCACCCGACCACTCCCTCGTCCGTCTCCACGCGACAGAGCAGCCAGCGCGGCGGCACTGCGAACGTCTCGATACGGGTGATCTTCACCGGATGAACCTCCTTGTGCGGCACGGCAGATGACGGCCGGTGGGGGGCGCGGGCGTTGTTCGGCTCAGGCGGACGTCTTGTACACGCTCCAGCCGCCGTCCACCACGAGGCTGGCCCCGGTGACGAAGGACGCCTCGTCGCTCAGCAGGAAAGCGGCGCTCGCGGCGACTTCGTCCGGGCGGCCCAGGCGGCCCGCGGGGGTCTGCTCGATACTGCGCGCCCGGTCGTCCGCGCCGATCGAGTCCCAGGCGCGGGTCAGGATGGGGCCCGGGAGAAGGGCGTTGACCCGTACGACGGGCGCGTACTCCACCGCGAGCTGGCGCGCGAGGCCGGTCAGGCCCGCCTTCGCCGCCGCGTAGGCGGGGCGGCCGGGCAGGCCCATGACGGCGTGCACGGACGACACGAAGACGATCGCGCCGTGCGTGGCGCGCAGGTCGTCCAGACAGGCTCGTACGCCGAGGAACGCACCGGTCAGCATGACCGACAACTGGAGGTTCCAGTCCGCCGGTCCGATCGCGTCGGCAGCGCCTCCGCGCACCGCGTAGGCGCTGCTGAACAGGCCGGACACCGGGCCGAAGCGGACGCGAGCGGCCGCCACCGCCCGGGCCCAGGACTCCTCGTCCGCCACATCGCACGCCTCGAAGACCGCACGTCCACCGCTCTCACGGATGGCCCGTGCGGTGCGTTCCCCCTCCTCGACGTCCACATCGGCGATGACCACCCCGGCCCCTTCGGCCGCGAGCCGCCGGGCGGTCGCCGCGCCGATCCCGTGGGCTCCCCCGCTGACGACGACGCAACGGTCGACGAAGCGCCGACCGGGACTTGCCGCCGCGCTGTCCAAGGAGGGGGAGGTACCGGGCCCTCCGGACAAGCTCGGCTCCCCACCCGAGCCCGACAACTGCGACGGCTCCCCTGACTCCGGCTCCGGCGAACCCAACGACTCAGCGCCCACAGGCAACTCAACTCCCGCCCCTCGCACGGCAGACACGCCCTGACCACAGCAGGCACCTCCCCGCCAACACCCCCTCCCTAACCCCTCCTTACGCGGGCCCGGCCGCGGAACGAAAGGCGTGGACGAGGCCCTGCCACGTGCTGGACGATCACCGGGTGAAGCGACTCATCGATCTCGACCAGGCAGCCGCCCAGATCAGTTCCCGCCGCCGACGGTGGACCGCCGCGGGCCTCGTGGTCGGGCCGCTCACCTGGCGGGACGGGGAGGCGGCCTGGCCGCAGCGGCTGGAGACGAGCCGTTCAGAGGTGCGGGACCCGGACTCCGTCGGCATCCACATCACCGGCCCCGCGGACGCCGAACTGCTCGTGGTGCTGTTCCGGGGAGGCTGGGCCGACGCGGACTTCGTCGTAAGCCTCGACGGGGACGAGGAGTTGGTGAGCGAGGCCCCTGACGTCCTTTCGCCGCAGGTGTTCGGACAGCTCCTTGACGGCTATGTGCTCCGGGCGTTCGGTGCTCAGTGAGGCTCGACTTCCTGGGTGCCCCCGGGGCTGTCTAGGCTGCCGGCATGTGGAGAGAAGTTGCGGAGCTGGCGTTTCCGGAGGCCGGGTTCAGCGCGCCGGTCGACCCAGCGGGCGCGGCCGCCGCTGAACAGCGGCTGGGGAGCTCACTGCCTGCGAGCCTCGTGAGCCTGCTGCAAGAGACCGACGGCATCGTGGGGCACTACGGCACCGACACGGTCTGGCCCCTGGAGCGAATCGTCGAGGACAATCTGCGCTTCTGGTCGGACGCTTCTTTCGCCGACCTCTACATGCCCTTCGACGCGCTCCTCTTCTTCGGTGACAACGGCGGCGGTGATCAGTTCGCGTTCGTACGGAGGCCCGCGCGCGACGACATCTTCGTATGGCAGCACGAGGACGACAGCTGCCGCTGGGTCGCCCGCGATCTGGCGGACTATCTGAGGCGGTCGCTCACGGACGGGGACGACGACTGGTACGAGTAGGCGCGCGCATGCGGCCGGGCGAGGGTCACTCGGTGGTCTCGGGGTGGTTCCGATGCTCGGCAAGGTCGAGCGTGAACGTCACCCGGTCGAGGCCGGGGCCGTCGTAGTCCGGCTTCAGGTTCGAGACCGTGAAGCCGAGCTTGGCATGGAAAGCCTGCGACGCGGAGTTCTGCGGGCTGGTGATGCAGTGCACGTACCGGCGGCCGTGTGAGCGGGCGAGAGCGAAGAAGGCCCGGTACAGGGCTCGCCCCACGCCTTGCCCGTGCAGTCGCGGGTCGACGCCGACGAAGTGCACGTAGGCGGCGTCGGGTTGGGTCTGGGACAGGAAGCCGACCAGGAAGGCCGCGACCTGTCCCCCGTCAGCGGCTTCCGCCTGCTCTCCGGCGTGTTCGACCACGAAGCTGGTGGTGGTGAAGTGCTGGAAGTACAGCCGGGGCAGAAGCAAAGAGCGCTCCAGCGCACCCGCCGGTCCTTTCATGCCGCCCCACCACGCGTCCAGCACCGCGAGCACCTGTGGATGGTCGTCCTCGGCAAGGTGTCGTGCCGTCAGGCCATCAGGAAGAGCGTCGATCATCGGTGCAGTCTGTCACCGGCGCCACGCGCGCCGCTACGGCCGTGATGGCCGTGATGGCCGAGCTGGCCGATGCGCCCATCACGCGACCGGGTTCCGCCCCGGCACCTACTGAACGCTCCAGCGATGCGGGTGGTCTGGGTCGGCGGGGCACGCGAAGATGTTGACCTGGCCGGCGCGGCCCACGATGACCTTGGTGGGCGTGGCGAACGGGTGCGGAGGCAGGCCTGCTTCCTCGACGGGTTTCCAGCTACCGCTGCCGCCGTCCCACTCGGAGCTGGCGATGGTCAGCAGCAGGCGCATGGGGGTCGTACAGGTCAGGCAGTCCATGGGGGACGCGTCGGTGGTGTGCCAGGAGGCGAAGCCGCCGACGCGCCAACCGGGCGGGATGGACAGGTCGTACTGGTAGTACACCTGCCTGTCAGCGCCGTTCTCCGCGGCTGGCTCGTCCTCGCCCTTCTCCCCGGAATGTGCACGCTCGTCCGAGTCCCACGGCGTGTCCCACTCGTCGTCGGCCTCTTCGTCGAGTGCCTCCTCGCGGGCGTAGATCCTGTCGCACAGATCCTGCGGCAAGAGCCCCGCGAAGGGATACGTGACCACCTGCTCCGGATGCAGCACGCAGGGCTCGGGCACGTATCCGTCGTAGCCGACGACTTGCGGCTGAGGCGGCGTGGCCAGCACCTCGTCGACCTCCTCCGACCTGCGCCAGCGCAGGTGGAGCAGCATGCCGTAGCGGGTCGGGCCGTGCGCGTCGAAGGGGCAGCAGAACACCTGGAGCAGGTCGCAGCCGTCCGGTCCGGCGGGCAGGTCGGGGATGTCGCGCCGGTACAGCTGCGCGAGCGCCACCATCGGCAGCGGGTCGGTGTCGGCGATGTCGGGGATCCGGTGCCGCCGGTTCAGCTCGTCCAGGAGCTCCCTTTCCGCTGCCGTGGGGCCCGAAGAGGGTGCGCGGTCCCACGCCTCTTCCAGGACCTTGCGACTTCGGCGGATGTCGGCGGGCCGTCGGCCACTCCTGCGACGGTGGGCCTCGGTGCACACCGGCCACGGCTCGTCCGCAGGCCACAGCAGCGGGCCGCCCACGGAGCTGGCCGACACGTCGGGGTTTCCCGGCCTCGGGTGCAGTCGGGTCGTGGTTCCCCGGTATGCGGCGAGCTCAGGGAACAGCTCCTCGACATCCAGCGGCCGGGGCGGAGTGGTCCTCGTCATGGCACGACCCTAAGCATCTGGCGGTCTGGCTGAACCGGCGCCCCCTCCCATGACTGAGGCACCAACTGAGGACACCAACTGACGCTCATTGACACCCATTGGCACCCATTGACCGCCACTGACACCACTGGTCAGCGCGGCCGAGCCGGACCTCCGCCCGTCATGTCGTCGCGCCCTCCCGGGGGACGGGGGCCCTCACCAAAACCCTCACCAGGAACCTCCCGAGGAAGCCTCGGCCCGACCGGCAGCGGGGCGGCGGCGCAGCAACCGGCTTCGGCGTACCGCTCCGCGTCATCACCGCGCCGGGTCGAGTCAGTTGAGGGCTCCCGGTTCTTGCCCTTCGCCCCGTGGTCCTTCTCCTTGGCGTCCATGGGCGGCCCCGGCCTCTGCTCACGGGGTGAGGACGGCTCGCAGGTCGCATCCGCGCAGGCTTGACCGCTGCCCCCGCCCCCACTCTTACGAGGCGCGTCACCACCGCCCTTGGCGCCCCGGACGCCCTTGACCTTCTCCTCTCCCTCCGAGCCCCCCGCACCCTCCTCGTCCTCCCCGCCCTCTTCGCCCTCTTCACCCTCTTCGCCCTTCGAGGACGGCTCACCCCCGCCCTTGATCGAGCGGGATTTCGGGTCAGCCGACGACGAGCCGAGCATCCACCGCTGCTCCGGAGATCCGTCGCGGACCTTGACCACGGCCTCCGCGCCCTTGCGCGCGGAGGCAGGCGCGACCGCCAGCCGTTCGTGCCACCGGGGCAGCAACTCCCCCTGCACGGTCAGGTCGTAGCGCACCTCGTCGGCGTGCTCGGCCGAAGGCGCGACACATGCGCCGAGGACGAGCACACCGTCCTCCCGGTGGGAGTCGAGGCAGAGGTCGGGACGGGCGACGGTGCTCAGCAGTCCCTTCTTGTCGTACGACCACTGCTGGCTCGCCGCGTCCGAACACTTCGCCAGCCTCGTCTCCGCGCCGGGCTTCGTCTTCCCCCGGATGTCGAGGCACAGGTCTGCCGCGGCATTGCGGAGCCTGCCCTGCTCGGACCTGTCGGGGTATCCCGCTGAAGTGGGCGTGGGAGTCACGGTGGGCGGCGTCTCTCCACCCGCGCTCGGACCGGTGTCATGGCTTCCTGTCATGCCGGTCGGGGGCATGGCATCACCGCTGTCGCCGTCGCCGTCGCCCGACGAGAGGGCCATGACGAGCACGGTCGCGAGCAGGGCAGCTGACCCCAGGGCCGCTCCAGTGCGCAGCGCCCTGGAGTGTGCGCGCGCCTGCGCGAGCGGGCCGCCCGCCGAGGGGTTGAAGGACGACGGGCGATGGCGCCCGCCGCCGCCCGCGCGCCTGCCGCTCTGCGCGGGGGCTCCCGCGCCGCGCTTCGCCACGCCTCCGCGCCCCGGGCGCGACTCCAGATAGCGGCGTGCACCCCAGCCGAGTACCGCTTCGGCGAGCAACGTCCCCAACTCCTTGTCCACATGGACAAGTTGGTCGGTCACGTCCCGGCAGTGGCGGCATTCCGACAAGTGGTGTTGCGCATCGGGAAGCAACGTGCCGCCGCGGCGAATCGTGACATCGAGGATTCGGTTGTAAAGGGGGCATTCTTTGGTCGGCGCGAGTTCGCGGTGACCGCGGACGATGCCTGCCCGGAATTGTTCACGCGCCTGCGCGAGTGCGTCGGCCGCGAGGTCCAGGCTCAAGCCCGACATACCTGCGGGTATGGATATGTGCTCGGCCTCTGCCGCGGTGTGCCACAGCAGACATTGGGCGTCCGCGGGAAGGTCCCAGAAGGAGCGCGCGGCGAGTTGCCGCTTTTCGGGTGTCATGGAGGTCGCCGCACGCATGCCGCGGCCGCCGGTCGGTTTGCGGAGTTCCGGCATGACGGTGGATATGCGCTCGTCGACGGTCCACCCCCTGACCGTCTCCCTGACGGTCACCAGGAGGTACGGGCGCAGGGCCCCGCCCGGCTCGGCGCCCGCCAGGTGTTCGAGCATCTGGTGGAAGGACGCCGTGGCGACCATGGAGGCCGAACTCGACCAAGCGGCCAGGCAGATGGCGGCGTAGTCGTACGTGGCCTGCCAGTGCCGTGCGAGCAGCAGCGCGATGGGTTGGTCGGACTCACCTTCCGACCGGCCGCGCAGTCGGGCGGCGAGATTCATGTCTGATTCTTCGGGGGTCACACCGGGATGAGGGGCATGGGTCGGACGTGGGGGGTGAGGGGATTGCACAGAACCTTTTCCTTCCGAGCCGATGGACGGCGCACGGAAAACACACCCACCGAAATGGGCCGTCTGATTGGTGCATACCTAAGGCTTACCGGGGCGGGAAAACGGATCAACAAACCGCGGGATCGCCCGAATGCGGCCGGCTGAAGACCTTTTGGGTCGGCGGCACGAATCCCGAACGAGAAAGGCGATCCTGATCATTGCCTCAGCGCGCGAGGAAGCTCACCTTGGCACAGCCGACTCGCGGGAAACAAGAAGTTCGAGGGACTTCCATTCGGGAAGAGAGAGGATCCTCGGCGTTACCAGCGGTACTCGCACCTGTTTTCGAAGCCTACGGCGAATCGCACAGCGGAGCGGATACGGCGAAGCCTTCGTCGAGGGCCGCGACCAGGGCGCCCGCGACAGGCGCGAAGCCACAACAAGAAGCCCACCGCGCAACGGACTTCAGGAAACCGGCGAGGTCGTCCTGGACGGAGCCCAGCAGGTCCCGCAACTGCTCCCGGGGAATCTCGATGGGCCGCCCCTCCTGCCGGGCCACGTCAGACCACAGCCGGATGGTCGCGCCCACGAACTCGGCACACGGCCCGGGTTCGTGGCCGAGCCATGGCTCCTCCCCCTCCAACAGGAGTTGCCAATCACGCCAGTTCTCCAGCCCGAAGCAGCAACCAGGCTCCACCGTGACCCCGCTGTCGGTGTCCCTGACCCGCAGCCCGCCGGGCGCGACCACGCATTCGGCGGTCAGCAGCCGGTTCACCTGCGCATGGCTGTCCACGCTTTGCCGTTCACTGCGCCTGCGAGGCCTGTTGTTGTATTCCGTCAGCACCGCCATGGCCGTGCCGACCTGACGTGACGACAACTCACCGGACAACAGCAGAAACCGCTCCCCGGCGGCATCGGAGACGGGCCACAGCGTGAAGTCTCTGGCCTCGTAGGTCTCCAGCACGGCACCCATGATCAGCACACCCCCAGTCTCCCGCACCGGCCTCCGCGCACGCCTGCCCATTTCCTTCTGCCCGCCCGGCCCGGCCGTTGATGCCCGCGACGGCACACGATCCGACATGCTGTAGGGCAGGTGGGGAGGAGAACGCGATGGCAGAGGGGCCGGTGTCAAGGCAGGAACTGATCCGTCGACGGCGCGGCGGTGGTTTCGTCGGGCGGCGGCGCGAGCTGGCGGTGTTCCGGGAGAACCTGGTGCAAGGAATCGGCGCCGACTCCTATCAGTTCCTCTTCCACGTCCACGGTCTCGCCGGGGTGGGCAAGTCGACACTCATCCGACGGTGGGAGGCGACGGCACGCGAGGAGGGAGCGGTGACCGCCCTCGTCGGGGACGACGTACACAGCGCGGTCGAGGCGATGGCGGCGATCGGCGAGCAACTGGCGCGACAGGGCTCCCCGTTGAAGCAGTTCGAAAAGCACCTGTCCGCCTATCGGCAGAAGTGCCACGAGGCCGATGCCGCGTTCACGGAACAACTGATGTGCGAGGGCGACCGCGGGCCGGCGCCCTCGAACCAGGCAAACCCTTCCCCCTCCAGCACGTTCGCGGCGCAGATCGGCGTGGCCGGGCTCAGCCTCGTGCCGGGTATCGGCGCGTTGAGCGGTGCCGTCCGCCCGGAACACGTCGCCTCCGGCCTCGATCGGGCGCGTACGGCGCTCAGTTCACGACTGCGCAGCCACGAGGACGTGCAGCTGGTCCTGTCACCGCTCAAGGTACTGACACCGCAGTTCCTCGCCGATCTGGGTGATGTCGCAAAACGCCGACCGTGGGTGGTGCTGTTCTTCGACACCTACGAACGTACGGCGCCACTGCTGGATGTCTGGCTGCGGGACATGCTGGTCAGCGAGGCGTACGGGCCGGTGCCGGTCAACGTGCAGGCGGCACTCGCGGGGCAGGGGCCCCTGAACTCCGCGTGCTGGGGCGACAGCCTTGACCTGGTCACCGAAGTCGCGCTCGAACCGTTCTCCGAGGACGAGGCACGTGCGCTGCTCGCCGCCCGCGGTGTGACCGACGCACACGTGGTCGACGTGGTCCTGCGCCTGTCCGGTCGGCTCCCGGTACTCCTCGACGCTTTGGCCAGGAGCCGCCCTCAGCAGGTGGACGCGGTCGGCGACCCGTCCGACACAGCCGTCGAGCGCTTCCTCAAGTGGGAGACGGATCCGGCCCGCCGGGAGACGATCATTGCCTGCGCACTTCCCCTGCGCGTCGACGAGGACATCTACCGGGCGCTCGCGCCCGCCTCCGACGCCGACGGTTTCGAATGGCTGCGCGGGCTCCCCTTCCTCACCGGTCAGACGGGACGCCACCGCTACCACGACGTGATCCGCACCCCGATGCTGCGATTTCAGCGCTCCCGCTCCCCCGTTCAATGGCGACGCACCCACGCCCACCTCGCCTCGGTCTTCCGCACATGGCGCCGCGAGCGGGAGGAGAGGCTGTCGCCCGACGACTACTGGGACGACTCCGCCTGGCGGGGCCATCGGCTCGACGAGACGTATCACCTGCTCTGCGCGCAGGAACGCGGCGCGCTGTCCGAAGCGCTGCGCGACGCTGTACTCGCGTGCGGACACACCACCGAATCCCTGCGCCGCTGGGGCCAGTTGCTCGTACAGGCCGGGACGGACAGCGACAGCTCCGGCGACACCGCCGACCTCGTCCGCACCGGGCAGCGCCTGCTGGAGTTCGCCGGGCGAGATTCCGGCGTCGCGGAGGCGCTGACCTCCCTACTGACCGTGCCTGGCCTCGGCACAGAGGGGCGGGCGCTGGCCCACGCGCTCCGCGGCCGCGAGTACCGGCGCGGCGGCCTGCACAGCCAGGCGCTCGCCGACTACACGGCAGCACTGACCCTGGACCCAGACCTTCCTCGGGCCTATGCGGGCCGGGGGCACACTCACCTTGCCATGCGCCGCTTCGAGGCTGCGCTGGCCGACCACAGCGATGCCGTCCGGCTCGCTCCGCGCTCCCCGACCCACCGGATCAACCGCGCCACCGTCTACTTCCGCATGCGCCGCAGCGAGGAAGCCATGGCGGATCTCGACCACGCCCTGGCTCTCGATCGCCACAACACCTGGGCGCTGGAGTTCCGCGGCTTGCTCCACCACCAGATGGGTCACCACGACAAAGCGCTGACAGACCTCACCGACGCGGTCACAATCGACCCGCAGGCAGCGTGGGCCTTCGGTGCTCGCGGCGACCTCCATCTCACCCTCGGCCACCTCGAATCCGCCCTCGCGGACCTCGACCACGCCCTCGACCTGGCTCCCCAGGCTCCCTGGCCGCACTGCTGGCGAGGCGAGACCTACCGCGTCCTGGGCCGGTACGAGGAAGCTCTCGCGGACTTCGACCGTGCCATGGAACTCCTTCCCCGCTGTGGCTGGTTTCCCTACCAGAAAGCTCTGGCCATGCGGCTGTCGGGAACGCCCGGCGAAGCAGCCATGTGGCAACGCGCGACAGACATTTACCAGGCCGAAGTGCGCAGGGGCCCTGACTTCGCCGACCTGCCGCGCAGCAATCTCCTGGTGCTGTGGTGCGCGCTGCCAGACTGGGACCGTGCCGAGGAGCAGCTGCGGGTCTTCTTGTCTCATGCCCCCTCACCTCACCAGGTTGTCGAGGCGCTGGACGACCTGGCAGATCTTCAGCGGGCCGTGCCGGTCAGTCCCGAGAGGCTGGCGCCGGTCCTGCGACAACTGAGGGATCGCTTGGGAACGTCCTGAGGTGAGGGTACGGGCCCGCGAGTCTGCCGTAGCCGCCCCTCACGCCAACGTCACCCGCACCCCACCCCCCGCCAAGACATCGAGTACCTCGGCGAAAAGGTCGTAGCGGTGGCCCTCCGGTGTCAAAAGACGAGACAGATGCTCGCGGGCCGTTTCGGCGTTTCGCCAGAGCAGCGTGGCGGGGGCCGTGTAGCCGAAGGTGCCGCGCAGGCAGTCGTCGAGGGCCGCGAGGCAGCCGCCGAAGTAGCCGCCAGGGCCGTTCATCGCCTCGCCGAGCGCCAGGTAGATGCTCGGTTCGTCGGTGATGTGTCCGCCGTCCAGTTCGTAGGCGTGACCGGCCGGCCCGGCGTGGTGGGTGCGTCGGCAGCCCCGCTCCCGGACGAGATCGAGCCAGGCGCCTCGGTGCCGGGTGTCCAGGGCGGTCCAGGCGCCCGGAGCCTGCGGGGGCCCGGCGTACCACTGCTCCCAGATGCGCCGGACGTACTCGGGCTCGGGCGTGAAGCGTTCCGCGTCGAGTTCCAGGTCGATCAGGTCCGGGCCGCGGGAGGAGGGATGCCAGGCCCTGACCTGGGTCCACAGCAGCCGCTCGGTGAGCAACTCGCCCTGGTCGTCGCGTATTTCCAGGGCAGCTTCCTCCAGGTCCAGCGCACGCCGGGTGCCCTTCGCCAGTGCCGCCCGCAGTCGCTCGCTCTGCGCGAGTCCCCGCAGGACGAGCGGAGGCGCCGCCCGCTTGGGTGGCAGAACCAGGGCGAACTCACGGCAGGAACCCAGCCACCGCGTTCCGTCGTGCACGCGGACGGAGCCCCGGTATCCCTCGGGTGGGCCCTCGTAGTCGTCCAGGCCCGTCAATACGAGGCTGTCCGTTCCTTGCGGTTGCCCCAGGCTCTCCGCGTCCTCCAGCAGCCAGGGATCGAGGGTGCGGTCCTCGGGCACCAGCCACACCCGGGCGCCGAGCCAGCCCCGCGCCTCGGCGCCCTCGGGGTTCCAGCCGAAGAGTTCGTACGTCCCGCGCAGGGGCTCTTCGAAAAGGCCGTCCACAGCGGCGCACACGCCCCACGCGCGGCCGTGCTCTGTCTCCGTCAGCGTGTATCGCCCGTACCCGCCGGATTTTTCGTCCTCATGCACGGTGGGCATCATGCCTGAGTCGCGGCGAGCGCCTCTCGCCACACGGGGCTGTCCACGTAGTGGTTGTCGTAGCGCTCCGAGGATTCCGCGATCTTCTTCGGGTCGGTCTCGCCGCGCATCACGCTGCCGAGCAGGCGCAGGTAGTCGAAGCGGGCCATGCCGGGGGTGAAGACGAAGAGGACGTCTGCCTCGCGGCCCGGGGCCGCGGCGAAGGCGTGCGGGGTGTGCGGGGGCACGGCGAGGAAGTCGCCTGCCTGCAGGACGGTGATCTCTTCGCCCACCAGGACCTGGAGGGAGCCGCTGATCACGAAGAAGAGCTCCGTGGCCTTGGTGTGGAGATGTGCGGGGGCGCCGACTGCTCCTTCGGTGAAGGTGGAGCGGTAGGTGGTGAAGCCGCCGCCCGGTCCGTCGGTGTCGGCCAGCAGGGTCATGACGCTGCTCGGGTCGGCGCTGGTCTCGGCCTCCGATGCGCGGGTGAGGACGGCGGCGAAGTCGGCGTTCTTGCTGTTCATGGTGGTGTTCCCCTCGGTTCCGCGACGCCCTTCCGCGTCGTTGTGATCACCACTCTATGAACTCAAAAGACCTCCGGAGGAGTGCAATTCAGTGCCGAAAGGAGGGGTCAATTGTCGAGCTGATCGCGCTGGATCGCATGGGCGAGAGCCCGGCGCGCGGAGGCTGATCCCGTGGCGGTGGCGCCCGCGGTGACGTTCTGGGGAACGTCCTCGGGGACGTCGAGGCGGCGAGCGATCTCGTCGTACGTGTTCCGATGGGCGCCCGGCAGTTGCGCCTGATGCCGCCTCAAGTCCTCTTCCAGGAGCCTCCGCAGCTCGTCGACGCTCTGGGGCGTGAAGCGTTTCCTGCCGCGGCCGAGAGCATTCACGTGGCGCGTGCAGTGGGCGGCCTCGCCCAGGGTCTCCGAGACCACCTCGGCAAGGCCCCACAGGCGCCCTTCGAGCCACGCCGGGTCCCGCTGGTCGAGGTGGAGGTCCATCGGCGGCGGCCGGTCTCCCGCCTTGCGTTTCGCCACCTGCTTGGACACGGCGGGCTGACTCATGTCCGCCAGCTCCGCGATCTTGTCCTGCGTCCAGCCGAGATCGACGAACAGTTTGATCATCTCGGCGCGGAGCTTGCGCATCTCCTCGCCCGCGCGAATGACCTCGTTCATGCCGGCGAGCATGCGCTCGGCCTGCCCCTCGGTCAGCGACCCGGAGCCCTCGCGAAGGCCCTCGCGGAAACCGTCCTGTGTGTCCTCTCCACCTGCCATGGCTCGGTTATACAGCTCGGCGCACTCGTCGGCATAACCGGGTTGTATAACCTGGTTATGAGTGTCAGGATCCGACCCATGCCCACCTACTCCGCCCCTGACGGAACCCAGCTCGCCTACCGCGTCCACGGAGGCGAACACGAACGCGAACATGGAGCCCTCCATGAAGGCGTCCCCCTCGTATGCGTCCCCGGCGGCCCCGCGGACTCCCGCTATCTCGGCGATCTCGGCGGCCTGTCCGCGCATCGGCGTCTCATCGTCCTGGACGGTCGCGGCACTGGCCGGTCCGCGATCCCCGAGGACCCCTCCTCCTACCGGTGTGACCGCCTCGTCGACGACATCGAGGCCCTCCGCCGCCACCTCGGGCTCCGCACGATGGACCTGCTCGGCCACTCCGGCGGTGCGAACGTCGCCACGCAGTACGTGGCCCGCCACCCCCAGAACGTGCGCAGGCTCGCCCTGATCGGCCCCGGAACCCGTGCCGTCGGCATCGCCGTCCCCGGCGCGATGCGCCGCGAGCTCGCGCTGTCACGGAAGGACGAGCCGTGGTTCGCCCCGGCGTTCGCCGCACTGGAAGCGATCACCGAAGGCACCAGCACCAGCACCAGCACCAGCACCAGCACCGGCATCAGCACCAACATCGACTGGGACGCCATCAACCCCTTCTTCTATGGCAGATGGGACGCCGCCGCCCGGCACCACTGCGCCACGAGTCAGCCGGACAACAAGGAGGCCGTCGCCTGGTTCGCGGCAGAGGGCGCCTTCGAACCGGAGGCCACACGTGCGGCGCTCGCTGGCTGTGAGATGTCGGTGCTGCTGCTCACCGGGGAGTTCGACATGAACAGCCCCCCGCAGGCGGTGGCCGAGTTCGCGGCACTGTTCCGCGACGCGAGCCTCGTGGTGCAGCCGGCGGCCGGGCACTATCCCTGGCTCGACGACGCCGGGCGATTCGTGGCGGCCACGGCGGCGTTCCTGGATCACGAGGAACGTGTGACCAGCTGAAATCAGGTCACACGACGTGCATGACGCGTTTCGTGACAGTGGGCCTGCTGATGGTCTGCGCAGTGGGCGGTGCACTTCTCGCCCTCCTGGTGTCCCCGTGGTGGTGGCTGGCCGCGGCGCCTCTCCTGGGCGTGGCACTGACCGGTGCGTACGACCTCGTACAGAGGCGGCACTCCGTACTGCGCAACTACCCCGTGCTCGGCCATCTGCGGTTCCTGATGGAAACCCTGCGCCCGGAGCTGCAGCAGTACTTCGTGGAACGCAACTACGACGGCAGGCCCTACGACCGCGACACCCGCAGCATCATCTACGAGCGGGCCAAGGGCGTCGCCGCCGAGGAACCCTTCGGCAGCGAACGCGACATGGACGCCCGCGGCTACGAGTTCCTCGTGCCGTCCATGGCTCCCCTGGCCGTGCCCGACGAACCGCCCCGCGTCCGGATCGGCGGCCCCGACTGCACCCAGCCTTACGACATGGCGCTCCTCAACGTCTCGGCGATGAGCTTCGGCTCGCTCTCCTCCAACGCCGTCGTGGCGCTGAACACCGGTGCGGCGCGCGGCGGTTTCGCCCACGACACCGGCGAGGGCGGCCTCTCCTCCCACCACCTGCGGCCCGGCGGTGACCTGGTCTGGGAGATAGGCACCGGCTACTTCGGCTGCCGCACACGTGACGGGAACTTCGACCCGCGGCAGTTCGCCGAGAAGGCCGCCCACCCCTCCGTGCGCTGTGTGTCGCTCAAACTGTCGCAGGGCGCCAAACCGGGGATCGGCGGCGTCCTGCCCGGCAGCAAGGTCAACGCCGAGATCGCCTCGGTCCGGGGCGTTCCCGAAGGCAGGACCGTGGTCTCGCCGCCGTACCACCGCGTCTTCTCCACCCCTCGCGAACTCGTCCAGTTCCTCGCCCGGATGCGGGAACTTGCGCGGGGCAAGCCGGTGGGCTTCAAGCTGTGCCCCGGGTCCCGGACCCAGTTCCTCGCCGTGTGCAAGGCCATGGCCGAGGAGGGCATCACCCCGGACTTCATCGTCGTGGACGGTGCGGAGGGCGGCACGGGAGCGGCGCCGCTCGAATTCGCCGACCACCTCGGCATGCCGCTGCGGGAAGGTCTGTTCACCGTGCACAGCGCCCTGACGGGCGCGGGCCTGCGGGACAGGATCCGCCTCGGTGCCAGCGGCAAGGTGGCGACGGGCTCCGACATCGTCAAGTGCCTTCTCCTGGGCGCCGACTACACCAACGCGGCCCGCGCGATGATGTTCGCCGTCGGCTGCATCCAGGCCCAGCGCTGCCACACCAACCGCTGTCCGACCGGCGTCACCACCCAGGACCCTCGCCGTGCCCGCGCCCTCGATGTCATCGACAAGGCCGCGCGCGTCACCCGCTATCAGCGGGCCACCGTGCAGAGCGCGCTGCAGATCATGGCCGCGATGGGCGTCCGCGACACGGCGGACCTCGGCCCGCATCTCCTGCGCCGCCGCGAGGACCACGGCGATTTCCGGTCCTACGCCGAACTGTACGAGTGGCTGTCCCCCGGCGAACTGCTCACGGCGCCGCCCGCGAGCTGGGCAGCCGACTGGCGGGCGGCGGATCCGGACAGCTTCGCCGTGCGACGGCCGGTCTGACCGCCGGACCGGACTGACCACCGGACCGGACTGATCGGCGGACCTGCCTGCCGACACCACTGCTCCCCCTGACTGCCGTATCGAGTCGTATCGAGAGGAAGACCTTCATGTCCCGCACCGTTGCCCGCGTGATGATCGACGCCCTGGAAGAACTCGGGGTGCGCCATGTCTTCGGCGTGGTGGGGGATGCCCTGAACCCCTTCACCGACGCCATCCGCGCCAGCGAGTCCGTCGAATGGGTGGGCTGCCGCCACGAGGAGGCCGCCGCTTTCGCCGCCGGCGCCCAGTCACAGCTCACCGACACCCTCGGGGTCTGCATGGGCACCGTGGGCCCGGGCTCCGTCCACCTGCTCAACGGTCTCTACGACGCCGCCAAGAGCGGCACCCCGGTGCTCGCCATCGCAGGTCAGGTGCCCCTCTCGGAGGTCGGCACCGACTACTTTCAGGAGGTCGACAACGACCTCCTCTTCCGTGACGTCGCCGTCTTCCGCGCCACCGTCACCTCCCCCGAGCAGATGCCGGGCCTGCTCGAAATAGCCGTACGCAACGCGATCGGGCGCCGCGGCGTGGCCGTCCTGACGGTGCCCGGCGACATCGGTGACCTGGAGCTGCCCGCGGACCGGCCGGTCCGGCTCTCCGTGGCGGAGTCCGCCAACCGGCCCGACGACCCGGTCCTGGACGACGCGGCCGCCGCGCTCTCCGACGGCGGCAAGGTGACCATGCTGGTCGGCCGCGGGGCGCGCGGTGCCCGCGAGGACGTCCTGGCCCTCGCGGAGCGGCTGGCGGCGCCCATGGTGCTCACGCTCAAGGCCAAGGAGGGCTTCGAGGGCGACAACCCCTACCAGGTCGGCCAGACCGGGCTCATCGGCAACCCGGCCGCCGCGCACGCCATGGACCACGCCGACACCCTGCTGCTGCTCGGCACCGACTTCCCGTACCGGGACTGGTATCCGCAGGGCAAGAAGGTCGTGCAGGTCGACCGGGTCGCCGAGCGCATCGGCCGGCGTGTTCCGGTCGACGTCGCCCTGGCCGCCGACGTCGGCCCCACCGTGCGCGGGCTGCTTGAGCGCCTCGAACGGCGCCCCGCGCGCGAGCACCTGGACGAGGCGCGGGAGAAGTTCACCAAGTGGCAGCAGGGCCAGCAGCGCCTCGCCACGCCCGGCCACGACCACGGTCTCGTCGGCAAGCTGCGCTCGGCCCTCGACAACCGGGATCACCTGGTACGCCCGGAAGCCCTGGGCGCGGCCGTGGACGCGCTGGCGGCCGACGACGCCGTGTTCACCTCGGACACGGGCATGGCCACCGTGTGGCTCTCGCGCTTCGTCGAGATGCGCGGGTCCCGCCGCCTGCTCGGCTCGTACAACCTCGGGTCGATGGCCAACGCGATGCCGCAGGCGATCGGCGCGCAGCTCCTCGACCCCGAGCGGCAGGTCGTCGCCTTCTGCGGCGACGGCGGTCTCGGGATGCTTCTGGGCGACCTCATGACCATCCGCAGCCGGCGGCTGCCGGTGAAGCTCGTCGTCTTCGACAACCAGCGCCTCGGGATGGTCAAGCTGGAGCAGGAGCAGGCCGGCCTCGCGGAGTTCGGCACCGGCCTCGACAACCCGGACTTCGCCGCGGTCGCCGAGGCCCTGGGCATCACCGGCATCCGGGTGACCCGGCCCGAGGACCTCGCCGAGGGGGTCGGCAAGGCCTTCGCCACACCGGGCCCCGTCCTCCTGGACGTGCTCACCAACCCCGAGGAGATCGCCGTGCCGGGCAAGCCGACGATCCAGCAGGGCTGGGGGTTCGCCATCGCCAAGATCCGCGAGAACCTCACCAGCCCCGGCGGCCACTGACGCGCGGCGGGAAATAGAGGCGTCCACCACGTATTGGCTGCGCCAAGTCGGGCACTCGGAGTCTGTCCGGTGAAAGATCCACAGGCGCGAACAAATGGCCACACCGGGAGAAAAGCCGCAAGATGGACTCGACGCCAGCACGCCGCCGAATCCGCCACGCCAGAGACAGACCCTCGACATACAGCCCTTCGCAGCTGCAGGCCCCGGCCGTCGCGGCGCCGAGAACTTCATCCACCGAAAGGCACTCGTACCTCATGAGCGACGTCACAGGTAAGGCGACAACCAACGACGCCGGCGCGCCGGTCGAAAGCGATGAGCACTCGCTCACCGTCGGCGCCGGTGGGCCGATCCTCCTGCAGGACTCCTATCTGATCGAACAGATGGCGCAGTTCAACCGGGAGCGGATTCCTGAGCGGCAGCCGCACGCCAAAGGCAGCGGCGCCTTCGGCTACTTCGAGGTCACCGGAGACGTCAGCGCCCACACGAAGGCCGCCCTCTTCCAGCCGGGCACCCGTACGGACCTGTTGATCCGCTTCTCCACCGTCGCGGGCGAGCGCGGGAGCCCGGACACCTGGCGTGACCCGCGCGGATTCGCGGTGAAGTTCTACACCACCGAGGGCAACTACGACATGGTGGGGAACAACACCCCGGTCTTCTTCGTGAAGGACCCGATGAAGTTCCAGCACTTCATCCGGTCCCAGAAACGCAGGGCGGACAACAACCTGCGCGACCACGACATGCAGTGGGACTTCTGGACTCTGTCCCCCGAGTCGGCCCACCAGGTCACCTGGCTGATGGGTGACCGGGGCATCCCGCGCACCTGGCGCCACATGAACGGCTACACCTCGCACACGTACATGTGGATCAACGCGGAGGGCAAGCGCTGCTGGGTGAAGTACCACTTCAAGACCGACCAGGGCGTCGAGAACTTCACGCAGCACGAGGGCGACCAGATGGCCGCCGCCGACACGGATTACCACACCCGTGATCTCTTCGAGCACATCCGGGACGGGGAGTACCCCAGCTGGACGCTGTACGTGCAGATCATGCCGTACGAGGACGCGGCGACGTACCGCTTCAACCCGTTCGACCTGACGAAGGTGTGGCCGCACGGCGACTACCCGCTCATCGAGGTCGGCAGGATGACGCTGGACCGCAACCCCACGGACAACCACGCCGAGATCGAGCAGGCGGCCTTCCAGCCGAACAACCTGGTCCCCGGCATCGGCCCCAGCCCCGACCGCATGCTCCTCGCGCGGCTGTTCTCGTACGCCGACTCGCACCGCTACCGGATCGGCGGCAACTACCAGCAGCTGCCCGTCAACGCTCCCATCGTGCCCGTCCACACGTACTCCAAGGACGGGGCCATGGCGATCCACAAGCGGCAGGACCCGGTCTACGCGCCGAACTCCAAGGGCGGCCCGGCCGCCGACACGGCCCGTTACGGCTCCCCGCCCAGTTGGTACGCCGACGGCGACATCACCCGCGCCGCCTACGTCGACCATGCCGAGGACGACGACTGGGGCCAGCCGGGCACGATGGTGCGCGAGGTCCTCAACGACGAAGAGCGCGACCGCCTCGTGGACAACGTCGTCGCGCACCTGCTCAACGGCGTGACCGAGCCCGTCCTCGTCAGGGCCTTCGAGTACTGGTCGAACATCGACAAGTCGATCGGTGAGCGCATCGAGCAGGGTGTGCGCGCCAAGGCGAGCGAGAAGGACCCCAAGGCCGCCGAGCAGGCCAACCCGGCGCGCAGCAGCATGCAGGACAAGGCCTGAGCGACAGCCCGACCGACAAGGCCTGAGCGACTCTGGACGAACGACCGGCCCGTCGGCCGCTGCCCGTGGGGGACAGCGGCCGACGGGCCTTCGCGTGCGTTCAACCCGCCCGCATGCGGTCAGGCCGCCGGAATACGGTCAGTCCGGCGGCACCGCGAACTCGCACCAGACCGCCTTGCCCTCGCCCCGGGGCTCGATGCCCCAGCGCGTGGCGACCGCCTCCACCAGGAGCAGACCGCGCCCGGAGGTGGCGGTCTCCACCGGCGACCTCATGTGCGGCCGGGTGCTGGAGCGGTCCTTCACCCACAGACGGACACGGCGGGGCGGCCCCGTGAGCACCTCCAGGGTGAGGATGGCGCCCCCTTCGGTGTGCACCAGGGCATTGACGAGGAGTTCACCCGCCGCCACCTCGACGTCGTCCGCGACCGCCCCGAGGCCCCACGACGCGAGATGCTCCCGCAGCGCCGCCCGCGCGTCGGCGAGCCCCTCCGGGTCGGCCTGGTGGACGTACCGGTGGATGCGCGGCTCCTGGAGCGTCCCGGGGTCGGGGAGCCGGCGCAGGACCAGGAGCGCCACGTCGTCGCTGCTGCCCCATCGCTTCCACAGCGCGCGGGAGAGGTGGTCCGCGAGGTCCTCCGCCCGCTCGGGGCCCGCGGACAGCACCTCGGCGAGGTTCCGCATCCCGGTGTCGAGATCGAGGCCGGCGTCCTCCACGAGCCCGTCCGTGCACAGGACCATCGTCTCGCCGGGTACGAGGTCGAGCCGCACCTCGGGGTAGTCCTCCATGCCGAACTCGGTGGCAAGCCCCAGCGGCAGCCCGCCACGGACCCGCGGCACGCCCACGCGGCCGTCGACATGCCTCACGAGAGGCGGCAGATGCCCGGCCCGCACGGCGCGCACGATGCCGGTGGCGGGGTCGAACTGGGCATAGGTGCAGGTGGCGAAGCGCTCGGTGTCCAGCTCGGCCAGGAAGCGGGAGGCGCGCGAGAGCACCGTCGCCGGCGGGTGCCCCTCCCCCGCGAACGCGCGCAGGGCGATGCGGAGCTGCCCCATGATGGCCGCGGCGTGGGTGTCGTGTCCCTGTACGTCGCCGACGACCACGCCGATACGTCCGCGGGGCAAGGTGATGACGTCGTAGAAATCGCCTCCGACGTCGCGACCGCCCCAGGCGGCGTGATAGCGGACGGCGACCTCGGAGTCCGCGACATCGGGGACCCCGCGCGGCAGCATCGTGGCCTGCAGGCTCTGGGCGAGGTCCCGTTCCTCGTCGAACAGCATGGCGCGCTGCAGCGACTGCGCGACGATGCCGGAGAGGCCGATGCAGAGGTTGCGGTCCGCGTCGGTGAAGTCCTTGCGGCCGCGGTAGAAGAGGGCGAGGCCGCCGATGGCCCGGTCCTGCGCCACCAGGGGCAGGAACGCCGCCGAGTCGAGCTTCATCTCCTCGATGTAGGGCCTCAGGCGGGTGAAGCGCTGCCCGAGGTCGGGCAGGGAGCCCACGAAGCGGGGCTGGCGTGTCATGACGGCCTCGGCCAGCGGCAGTGATTCGTCGACCTTGTGCAGCTTGAGCTCGTCGAGGGCCTGCATCGTCTGGCCCACCAGGGCGATCATCTTCAGGTTGTCCCCGTCGACCAGACCGAGGACCAGGCCGTCGGCGGCGAACCGGTCGAGGCCGCTCGCGCCGGAGAGCACGGCCACCACGTCGTCGACCGTCACGGCCCGCGAGAGGGCCTGCGTGGTGCCCTGCACCATCAGGGCGACGCCCTGGCGGCGCTCCTCCCTGGGGTCGGTGGCGGCGAGCTGGGCCCCGTCGTCCGCGGCCGTGCGCAGAACGCCGATGACGCGTACGGCCCGGCCCGCCTCGTTGCGCAGGATGCGCCCACGGGCGTGACTGAGGTGCAGGGAGCCGTCGCGATGGCGCACGCGGAAGTAGACGCCGTAGAGGTCTTCCCCCGCGGCGGTCGCCTCCGTCACGGCGAAGGTGATCCGCACCATCTCCTCGGGAGGCACGCGTCCCTGCAGGGAAGTCACCGCGCCGCCGAACTCGTCGGGCCGCAGGTCGAGCAGCACGAGGGCACCGGCGTCGAGTTCGAGCTCACCGCTGTCCAGGTCCCAGTCGAAACTGCCCATGCCGGTCAGGTGCAGGAACTGTTCCGGATCGAAGTGTGACTTCTTGGCTGAGGTCATGGCTGTCTCCGTATGCCGCTCGGTCACCATAAGCGCCACGAGCCCCGGGCGCGCGGCGCTCGCGACCCCCCGAAAGTGGAGATCGACCTTCCGGTGATCTCTCCGGGCAACGGGGTAACCGGGTGTTTCCGCGGCACCGACGGCCGCGGGACGGAGCACGGGGCGCGGGGTGCGTCCTCGGGAAGGAGCAGACGTGGTGAAGGGCAGCAGAAAGATGGCGGCCGTGGTCGCCGGGGCCGCGATGGTGGCCCTGTCGGGGTGCGGCGGCGACTCGGGCTCGGACTCGAAGTCGGGCGACAAGCCGTTCGCGGGCAAGAGCGCCGACCAGATCGCCGCCGACGCGGTCAAGGCCACCGAGCAGGCCGACTCGATGCACATGAAGGGAACCGTGCAGCAGTCGGCGGGTTCCACGATGACCGTCGATCTGTCCGTCGACAACAACAAGAACTGTGACGGCACCATCAAGGCGGACGGCACCTCGGCGGACGTACGGAACGCCAAGGGGACGTTCTATCTGCGGGGCGACGAGAAGTACTGGCGGACCGCCCTCAAGGGCCAGGCCGGCGGCGACAAGATCGTGCCGAAGATTGCCGACAAGTGGGTGAAGGCACCGGCCGACGACCAGACGACGAAGAGCCTGTGCGACAAGAAGGCGCTCATGGCTTCCATGGACAAGAACAAGTCGGAACGCAAGGGAATGAAGAAGGGCTCGACGACGGACGTCGACGGAACCGAGACGATCCGGCTGACGAAGAAGACCTCCGGCGGCGAGACCCTCACGCTGTACGTGGCCACCGAGGGCAAGCCGTACATCCTGCGGTCCACGTCGACGGGCGGCAAGGACCCCAACACCGCCACCTTCAGCGACTACGGCAAGACGGTCAGCCCTGAGGCGCCCGCGCCCGGCGAGACCGTCGACCTGCAGAAGCTTGCCGCGTCGTCCCAGTAGGTGTGACGCCCGCGCAGTCGAGTGCCGGGCACGCGCCCAGCCACTCCCGTTCATCAGAAAGAGGTGCGTAATGTCCGCGTCCCTGCTCGAGTCCGTCGATGTCCGGGCGCCGGTTTCCGTCGCCTGGCGGCTGTGGAGCGACGTGGCCCGCTGGCCCTCCTTCCTCAGCCACGTACGGCTGGTCGAGCCGATGGACGAGCGACGCTTCGCGTGGCAGCTGGAACTCCCCGGCGCGGAGAAGAACTTCGTGGCCGAGCTGACCGAAGTGGTGCCCGAGAAGCGGATCGCCTGGCGCACCGTCGAGGGGGTGGACCACGCCGGTGTGGTGACCTTTCACCGGCTGAGTGACACCACGAGCCGGGTGACGCTCCAGATCGAGTACGACCCCAAGGGCTTCGTCGAGCACCTCGGCGCTCTCACCAATCTCGACTCCACCCTGGCCAACTACGACCTGGGTGAGTTCCAGAAGCTCGCCGAGAAGACGGCGCACTAGGCCTAAGCCGGCCTATGGACGAAAAGGGTGCCGCGGGCGGCGGGGGGGGGCGGGGGGGGGCCCCGTGCGGGGGGGGGGGGCCCGGGGGAGGGCGGGGCGCCGGGGCGCGCCCCGGCGGGGGGGGGGAGGGGGGCCCC
>NZ_JBSGUA010000004.1:123446-152968 GCF_053607685.1 Streptomyces sp. NPDC055099
CTCCCTGGCCCATTCGGGGCCCCGGCCCCCGCGGGTGCCCCGGGGCCGCGGCACCCTTCCTGGTGTGGCGGACCGGGCTCAGGCCGCGTCGCCGTGACGCTCCGCGGCGGGCGCTCGATGACGTCCCGCGTGGCGGCGTCCCGCGTGGCCTTGCCCGTGGACGAGGCGCAGGTGGCGTACACGCCGTTCGGTTCTCTGCCCGGCTTCCTCGTTCAGGCTGTCCTCGATGCGGTCCATGGCGATGATCAGAAGTCCCATGACCGGTAGGAGCAAAAGAGCGACAACTAGCATCGGCAGCGTCCTCCTCGCGGCTTCTCTTCTCGCCTGCCCCTGACTGACATGCCCACGGCTCCGAAGGTATGGAGAGCCTGCAACGCTCTCTTCACATCTCCTGAGCGGGCCGGGCTGCGTCCGGGCGGCGACCAGGCGTCGACCGGGCTGCCTTCACCCGGTCGGCTGGCAGAGGAATGACCTTTGTCCCATGGTTGATGACCTTGGTCCCGAGTGCGATGTCCGCGGATGGACATTGGTCCCAGTATCAGACGGCACAGCACATGCCGCGACACGTACACCAAGGTGCGCAAGAGAAAGGACCATGCTCGTGGGCATCATCGCCTGGATCCTGATCGGTCTGATCGCAGGGGCCATCGCCAAGGCCCTCACCCCCGGCAAGGACCCGGGGGGCTGTCTGGTGACGATGCTGATCGGCATCGTGGGAGGGCTGCTCGGCGGCTGGTTGGGGAAGGTGATCTTCGGCGTTCACTCGATCAACGGGTTCTTCCACCTGTCGACCTGGATCGCCGCCGTTCTCGGTTCCGTGGTCGTCCTGATCATCTACCGCCTGCTCACGGGAGGGCGCTCCCGCTGACTTAGTTATTAGCTCGCATGTTCGAATCACCGGGTACACTGGCCGCATGGCAACGCACCAGCTCCAGGGATCGCTCTTCGACCAGGGCGAGGACGTACGCCTGGGCTCCCTGGACGGAATCCGCCGGACCGTCCTCGGCGACGGTGCGTGGATCGACCTCCTGCCGGGCTGGCTCGGCGGCGCCGACGTCCTGTTCGAGCGGCTGGCGGCGGACGTCCCGTGGAAGGCCGAGCGCCGCCAGATGTACGAGCGGGTCGTGGACGTCCCGCGTCTGCTCGCGTTCTACCGCGCAGGCGAGCCACTCCCCCACGCCGTGCTCGAAGAGGCCCGGCAAGCTCTCTCCGAGCACTACGCCGCCGAGCTGGGCGAGGCCTTCACGACAGCGGGCCTGTGCCACTACCGCGACGGGCGCGACAGCGTGGCCTGGCACGGCGACCGCATCGGCCGGGGCGCCCGCGAGGACACGATGGTCGCCATCCTCTCCGTGGGAGCGCCGCGTGACCTGGTGCTCCGGCCGCGCCGCGGCGGCGCCGTCGTCCGGCGGCCGCTCGGGCACGGCGACCTGATCGTGATGGGCGGCTCCTGCCAGCGCACTTGGGAGCACGCCATCCCCAAGTCGGCCCGGGCCGCCGGTGGCCGCATCAGCATCCAGTTCCGGCCGCACGGAGTGCAGTGACCGATCGCTTCGGCGGGGGCGGGCGCGATGTGCGCGGAGCCCACCCGATGCGCTAAAGTCGATCACGCGCCCACGGACGGAACTCCGGTCCACGGGCCCCGCGTTGGTCGTCCAAGGAAAGACACCCCACTTCCTGTGGGGAAATGTAGGTGCAAGGCCTGCCCAGCGCTCGCGACAGCCCCGGTCCCTCATCAGGGACCGGGGCTTTTTCCTGCCCGGACGAACGCGAGGAGTACGCACGTGCACCCGTTGGCGATCGAACAGAACTTCCGGGCACGAGCCACCCGCCTGCAGGGCTGGGGCATCGGACTGCTGGCCTGCGCCCTGCTGCTCTGGCTCTACGCCGCATGGCAGCTCTTCACCTCGTACGACTCCACGTACAACGACGTGGACTGCCCCGCCCCGGTCAACGCCGAACCCAGGGACCTCTACTACGAGGACTTCGGTTACGCCCACAGCGACGCCTTGCAATGCGCCTCCGACCGCAACTGGCCCCAGCCGCTGGCAGCTCTGGTGGTGTCCATACCGCTGACCGCGGCAGGCAGCGTGCTGCTCACCGCGGGCATGGTCAGCATCAGACTGCGCCAGCACCACGACGACATGGAGAGCGCTCAGAAGTAGGACCGCGCCAGGTATGCGGCGGCTGACTCGGCGAGGGTGCGGGGCGCCGGCTGCTGGGAGCGAACAGGGTGGCGGGTGCGCCGGACCGAAATACCAGCGAAGAGCTGGGGCGGCGCGCCCTGTGCTCGGTGCTGACCACCACGCTCAGGCAGGCAATACTGGATCCATGGCCGTGCAGCCTCCTTCTCCCGGATTTCCGGTGCCGGACGCATTCGAACTGCTGCGTGAGCAGTACGCCAAGCGCCTCCCGGCACACTTGGAAGAGCTGTCCGGCCCCGCTGACGGCACGGTAGATCTACCGCTGCATGTCGTCTGGTCGGGACGCCGCACCTACACCCTGGACCGGCCCAAGTCGCGTATGAGCCTGTATCGCACGGTCCTGGCCGAAGGGCAGCGCCAGGACCTGATCGACTTCTTGGACCGGGACCTGTTGATCACACAGTGGCCCGTGCTGCGGACCCTGATCAGCCGCCCCGCCCGCGACGCCTGGGAGGCGGCTTTCCCGGAACTTCCGGCTTCTCGTCGCTCGGTCTAGTCGCGCAGCACCGCCGGTGTCGGGCCGTCCGGGCGGACTGTGATGCTGTGGATGGCGCCCTTCGGGGTGGAGCGGAACGTCGGGGTGCGGGCGGGCAGGAGGAGTTCCAGGAGTGCCGTCGACTCGCGGAGGGCGAACTGCAGGCCCAGGCAGGCCCGGGGGCCGATGCCGAACGGGAAGTAGCTGCCCGGGTGGGCGGGGCGTCGGCCCGGGATTGTGAAGCGCGTCGGGTCGAAGCGGGACGGGTCGTGCCAGAGGTCGGGGTCGCGGTGCGTGAGGTAGGGGCAGACCAGTACGTCGGTGCCCGCCTCGATGTCGTATCCGGCGAGGATGTCGTCCTGTGCCGCGCTGCGCGGCAGAATCCAGGCGGACGGGTAGAACCGCAGGGCTTCATGGACCAGTGCCTGGATGGCCTGGCGCCGCTCGGGCGTGCCGTCGGCGCCCGCGGCGAGAGCCTGTTCCCGCGCCTCCGGGTTGCTGTCCAGCAGGAGGTAGAGCCAGGTCAGGGTCGTGGCCGTCGTCTCATGTCCGGCGACGAGGAGGGTGACGAGTTCGTCGCGGATCAGTCCGTCGTCGTACTCGGGGCGCGTCGCGGACGCCTCCAGGAGGACGTGCAGCAGGCCAGGGCCGTCGGGCCCCGGCTCGTTGTCGCGCGCGGCGGCGATGGCGCGGCTCGCCACGGCGTCGATGCGGGCCAGCTCGGCGGCGACCGCGTCGTGGGCCGCGGCGCTGTCTGCGGGCAGGCTGGGCAGGGCGGCCACCACGGCGGGTACGGCGGCCAGTTCACGCTCCGTCGACGGGTCGAGGGGGTGCCCGGTCAGGGAACGCCAGATGGTGTCGAGGGCGAAGCGGCGCATCTCGTCACCCACGTCGAAGACCTCGCCGGTACGGGCGTACCCGGCCCAGCGCGTCGCCGCGGTCCGGGCGGAGTCGGTGATCCGCTGCTCGAAGCGGCGCATGCCCGGGCCCGTGAACTGGGACTGCAACAGCCGCCGTTGACGCTGCCACGCCTCGCCCGTCGCCGCCAGGACTCCGTCGCCGATCAGCAGGCGCGCCCGGTGGGAACGCTTCACGTACCGGCCGGGCTGGAGCGCGAGCACGTGCTGCACGGCGTCAGGGTCGGTGACCAGGACGGTCGGGCGCGGCCCCAGTCTGAACGCGGCTACGCCGCCGAGTTGTTCGCGCGCCCGCGTGAGGAGATCCACGAGTTCCCCTCCCCCGGCCTGCCACTGGGCGACGAGGGCGGGGTCGAGTTCGGGGACGCGGCGGGTGGCCACAGGGCTGCTCCTGGTCGGCGGCTGGAGGTCGTCGTCTCGGACGGAAGGTATGAGGGAAGGTAAGACGGAAGGTAGCGGGCGGCACGCACTGTAGGTGAGTGGGGGTTGCGTGCAACAGGGCGCCCCGCGCACGTGGTTGGAGTGCAGAAGGGGCCGGGCCGCCGGATGGCGGGCCCGGCCCCTTTGCCGACAGGGGGTCAGACGCGGTCGGCCGCGATCAGGACGTACTGGAACGAACCGTCCTTGTACGAGTTGATGAACGCCTCCTCGATGCCGGTGACCAGCGAGGACGTGGCCCGCAGCTCCCAGTAGGGCAGGGTCTCGGGCGTCAGGTCGATGACGGCCTGCGGAACGAGACGGTTGTCGGCCATGGCGCGCAGATACTCGCGGCGGGAGTGGATGTTGCACTCGAAGTGCGCGTTGATCTGCGAGACCCACTTCGAGGGCTGGCCGTACCGCGGGTTCCAGCAGCCGGTGATGGTCACATAGCGGCCGCCGACCTCAAGGATTCGCGAGTGCTCGGCGAACAGGTCGTGCAGGTCGACGTACATGCTCGACTCGTTGTTCCACGAGCCCGCGGCCTGGCCGGTCTCGAAGGGCATGTCGAGCATGTTGCACACGCGGGCCCGCACGTGGTCCTGGATCCGCAGTTCCTGGGCGCGCTGATTGGCGAAGTCGGCCTGCTTGGCCGACAGGGTGACGCCCTCGACCTTGCAGCCGAAGCGCTGGTGGGCCATCACCATCGAGCCGCCCCGGCCGCAGCCCGCGTCCACGAGCGTGCCGTCGGTGCCCGGGGAGCCGAGGTTGTCCAGGAGCACTTCGGCCTGTGCCGACTCCAGGCGGTGGAGTTCGGCGATCAGCCTCTTCTCGTGCTCGCTGTCGTCGGCGTCCCCCAGGGCCTCGTGATCGATGTCCCCGATGCCGTAGTGGTGGTGGTAGAGCCCGTCGACGTCACCGAGGCGCAGGTTCACCGGCCGCGCCTCGTTGTTCCAGTAGCGCGCGATGTCGCCTTGGTAGGGCGTCGCCGGGGCGGGGACGAACGCGGAGGCACCGCTGACGGTGGAGATTTCAGTGCTGGTCACAGATGATTCCGTCCTTACCAGAAATCGGGCAGGCTGTAGCGGTAGGTGTTGGTCTGGTGCCAGTAGTGGTTGCCGTCGACCCACACGGCCACGCCCCGCAGGAAGCGCAGCACGCTGGGGACGGGACAGGCCGCGGCCACGGCGGCGGCCTCCGCCTCGAAGTCGCGCATGAGGTCGTTGTGGACCTCGACCGCCTTGAGGTAGCCCTCCTGGTCGGAGACGCCCTCGCGGTCGGCGATCACCACGGGCAGGTTCAGGTGCCGCCCTGGACTGGCGAGTTCCTTTGTGTACGAGTACAGGTCGTTGACGATCGTGCTGGCGTTCCCGGCGAGCGCCAGGACCCGCTGCACGTCGGGCCTGGCATGCAGGTCCGCCGGCAGTTCATAGCCGCCGATGGTGTCGGTGATGGCGGGGCACGGGCGGAAGTTGTTGAACTGCCGCATCGCCAGGTACTCCCACACCTCGGGGGTGTGGTCCGTCTGGGCCCAGGCGCCCTCCGCGAGATATCCCAGATGCAGGCGGGCCATGTCGTGCCGGAAGCGGTCGGCCTGGGAGGGGGTGGCCTGCTGGACGAAGTACTCCATCGCGGAGCGGTAGGCGCGCCGCGGGGCGTCCGCGTGGAGCGACTCGGCCCACTGCGGTTGGTACTCCTTCGGGGCGTGCAGGGGGTCGAGTGCGGTGTGTGCCAGAAGAAGGCGTCCTCCGAGGCCGATGGGTGAGCCGCCGTGGTCCTCGCAGTAGCAGTCGTCGACCGCGTTCTCGGCGACCATGAGCCGGGTGGCGACCATCAGGTGGTCGATGGTCGGGGCGTCCGGGTGGCAGGCGACCATGTAGCGCCCGACCAGGAAGCCGTCGAACTGGCCCTCCCACTCCTCGGGGTACAGCTGGACCTCCTCCACCGCCCAGTCCTTGATCCTGCGGCTGACCTCCTCCACCCGCGCCGGGTCCGGCTCCGCCACCGGGTGGTAGTAGAGGCCGGGGATGTGCAGTCTGTCCGCCGGCGCCTCGGTCTCCGCAGGCGCATCGGTCTCCGGGGGTGTCGGCGGCTCCTCGCGCCGGCCCAGGTGCAGACCCGCCGTGCCCAGGCCGCTGGGGCCGCGCAGGATGCGCTCCAGGGCCGGGCTCGCCTGTCTCACCACGTCGGCTGCCTGGGTGGCAGGGGCCCCGAGGTGGGCCACGACGGCAGGCGGGCTCGGCAGCAGAGGGGAAGACCCGGGTTCGGGCATCCGTGACTCCTTGATGAGATGAGTGGGCTTTCCCGGATGAGGGCATGGGGGCCCGGCCCGGGGAGTTCCGGGCTGTCGTGGCCGTGCCGGGATTGCGCGAGAACCTGGGTCCGCCAGGACCTGGCTCCGCTAAGACCTGGCTCCGCTAGGACCTGCGGGCGATCTGCACGTTCTCCAGGACGCCGAGGGCGTTGGGCACCAGGATGGCGGCGGAGTAATAGGTGCTGACCAGGTACGAGGTGATGGCCTGCTCGCTGATGCCCATGAAGCGCACCGAAAGGCCCGGCTCGTACTCGTCCGGCAGTCCGGTCTGATGCAGACCGACGACGCCTTGGTTGTCCTCGCCGACGCGCATGGCGAGGATCGAGCTCGTCTGTTCCTTCGTGATGGGAATCTTGTTGCAGGGCAGAATCGGGACGCCGCGCCAGGCCGGGACCTGCTGGCCGCCGAGGTCGACGTGATCGGGGTAGATCCCGCGGGAGTTGAGCTCGCGCCCGATCGCCGCGATCGTCCTGGGGTGGGCCAGGAGGAGCCTGGTGCCGCGGCGGCGGCAGAGCAGCTCGTCGAGGTCGTCCGGGGTCGGCGGTCCCGAGTGGGGCTGGATCCGCTGCTTGAAGTCGGCGTTGTGGAGCAGGCCGAACTCGCGGTTGTTGATGAGCTCGTGCTCCTGGCGCTCGCGCAGCGCCTCGATGGTGAGACGGAGTTGCTCCTCCATCTGGTTCATCGGACCGTTGTAGAGGTCGGTGACCCTGGTGTGGATCCGCAGAATCGTCTGGGCCGCGGAGAGTTCGTACTCGCGCGGCTTGAGTTCGTAGTCGACGAAGGCGCCGGGCAGGGCGACCTCGCCGGTGTGGCCGGCCGACATCGCGATCTCGGCCTCGCCGTGCTTGTTCTGGCGTTGCTGCGGGATTCTGCGGAACGCGTCCAGGTGCGTCCGCAGGCTCGGCGCGGTGTCCAGCACGGTGGCGAAGTCGGCGCGGGACAGGGTGAGCAGGGTGCCGGCGGTCTCGGCGGTGGCGGTACAGTCCCATCTGGCATCGGTGTCCAGAAGGGCGCTTTCCCCGAACCGGTCGCCGTCGGCGAGTACGGCGACGCCGATCTCGTCCCCGTACTTGCCCACGGACTTCTGGCTGATCCTGCCGTGGGCGATCAGGTGGAGTTCGTCTGCGGGGGTGCCGCGCTCGACGAGGACCTCTCCGGCGCGGAAGTCGCGCTGGACGCACCGGCCGGCGATCGCGGTCAGCACCTCCACGTCGTCGAAGCCGCGCAGCAGGGCCAGTTCGCCGAGTTCCCGGGGGATCACGCGGACGTCGGCGCCGTCCTGGACGAACTCGATGCGCCCGTCTCCGACGGTGTAACTCAGGCGGCGGTTCACTCGGTAGGCGCCGCCCTTGGTCTCCACCCAGGGAAGCATCCGCAGCAGCCAGCGAGAGGTGATCTCCTGCATCTGCGGGGCGGACTTGGTCGTGTGGGCGAGGTTCCTGGCTGCCGCGGTGCCCAGGCTGGTCTGCCGGGGCGGCTCCAGTCGTGCTTCCGGGCCGGTCTCAACGGTCATCGGGCGAGCTCTCCTTCGCGGGGGTGGGTAACCGGCATAGGCGTGCCAACCGGCGAAAGTGGAAGTAGAGGCGTAATCACAGGGATTTCGTCCAGATCCGCAGACCATTTAACGGCCGTTGCGCCCGCCCTGCGCGATAAGGCCGTCGGCAGCACTCGAAACAGTGATCTTGTTCGGCGTGGGGTTTATCCGAACAACCCACCGGGTTCTGGCCAGTCGGGCGCCACCGTCACCTCAGAGCGCGCCCCGCAGCCGCGCGGGCGCGGTGAAGAGGTGACCCCGCATGCCTGTCGCCCTGGCGGCGCGGACGTTCTCCTCGCGGTCGTCGACGAAGAGGACGTGATCCGGCGCGACACCAAGGGCGTTCAGACACCATTCGTACGCTTTTGGGTCCGGCTTGGCGTGGCCGATCCGGCACGAGAAGGCCCGCAGGGGGAAGCATTTGAGCCAGCGGTGATGCTCCTCGTAGTAAGTGGCCAGGTCCTCGGGGATGTTGGAGAGCAGCGCGATACGGCGACCGGACTCCGCGAGGTCTTCGATCAGGGCGACCATAGCCTCGTCCACGGCGCTCCAGCTCGCCACGTCGGCCTCGATCAGCTCCGCGATCCTGCGCTCGTCGAAGCGGGTGGCGAGGGAATCAGCCACACGGCGCCAATAGGCGGTTCCGGTCAACTCGCCTTGGTCGTACGGCTGTCTGAGCTTCCAGTACGCGTCCCAGAACTCCGGGGCGGGAATCGCGGCCGTGCGCACGAGGCGGTCCTTGCCTTCGGCGGACTGGTGGCGCGCGATGACGCCGAACAGGTCGAAGAGGAGGACGTCAGGCGTGACGGGGAGCAGGGACATGGGGTCACACCCTTCGAACGGTGACGCCCGCGGCGGCCAGCGCGTCGGCCTCGTCCTGCTCCGCGTCCTCGTCGGTGACGACGGCGTGCAGGGCCGCGGCGGGGGCGACGAAGGCAAGGGCGGTGCGGGAGAGCTTGGGTGCCTCCGCCACGGCGATGACGCGGCGGGCCGAGGCGATCGCGGCACGTTTGACCGCGGCGTCGTCCAGGTCGTAGGCGGTCAGGCCGTGGGTCGCGCTCAACCCGCAGCAGCCGATGACGGCGGTGTCGAAGCGCAGGGCGGCCAGTGACGCCTCGGTCAGGGAGCCGGTCAGGGCCAGTTCACCGGGGCGCGGCCGGCCGCCGGGGACCAGGAGCGTCAGCCGGGGTGCTCCGGTCAGGGCGTTCACCGCGTGCAGGGACAGCGGCATCACGGTCAGGCGGCGGTCGTCGAGTGCGCGCGCCACCTCCAGGCAGGTGGTGCCGCTGTCGAGGACGACGGACTCGCCGTCCGCGATCAGACCCGCGACCTCGGCGGCGATGCGTCGCTTGGCCTCCAGACCCTCCTGGGCCCGGAGCGCGAAGGGTGGTTCCTCGCCGCGCAGCAGCAGGCTTCGCGCGCCGCCGCGATAGCGCTCCAGGACCCCTTGGTCCGCGAGGCTTTCCAGGTCACGCCGGATGGTCATCTCCGAGGCGCCGGTCAGTTCCGCGAGTTCGGCGACGCCCATGCGGCCCGCCTCGCGGACGGCGTCGGTGATCTGCCTCAGTCTGTCTGTGCTCGCCATGCCGCAATAGAACATCATCCATGTGCGACACGCAATCTTCCGAACATCTAACTTGTTCGTTATGTTCGTCGGCATGGAAAGATCGCTGCGTCTCGGCCGACTGGCCACCTTCGTCTACTTCACCCTCAACGGCTTCCTCATGGGCATGTGGATCGTCCACATCCCGGCCGTGGAGGACCACGTCGGCATCAGCCACGCCGTACTCGGCTGGCTCCTGCTGCTCCTCGGCGCCGGAGCCTTCGCCGGCATGCAACTGGTCGGCCCGCTCACCGACCGCTTCGGCGCCCGTACCGTCGTACCGGTCAGCGCGGCCCTGTGCAGCGCGGCGGTCATCCTGCCCGGCCTGGCTTCGAGCACCTGGACGCTGGGCGCCGCCCTGCTGGTGCTCGGCTTCGGCAACGGCTGCCTGGACGTCAGCATGAACGCCCACGCCGTGCAGGTCGAGCGCGGCTACGAACGGCCCGTCATGTCCGCCTTCCACGCGACCTTCTCCATCGGCGGTGTCCTGGCCGCGCTGGTCGGCGCCCGCACGCTGAGCTGGGATCTGAGCCCGGCGCTGACCCTCGGCGTGGTGGCCCTGTTCGGGCTCGCCGTGGCCGCGCTCGCCGCGCCCGCGCTGCTGCGGCCCGAGGCGCGCCCCACCGGGCAGCCCGCGTCCACCGAGACGGCGGTCCGGCGCAGGACGCCCCGGCGGATCTGGATCCTGGCCGCGCTCGCCCTGATGCTCATGCTCTGCGAGGGCGTCGCCAACGACTGGAGCGTGCTGCACCTGCGGGACACCCTCGACGCCCCCGCCGCCACCGCCGCCCTGGCCTACGGCGCCTTCGCCACGGCCATGACCGTCGGCCGGCTGCTCGCCGACCGGGTCGCCGCGCGCCACGGATCGGTGGCCGTACTCCGCTACGGTGCCTCGGCGGCAGCCGTCGGCATGACGGTGGCGGCGCTCTCCCCCTGGATACCCCTGGCGCTGATCGGCTGGACCGTGTTCGGCATCGGGCTCTCCGGCTGCATCCCGCAGCTATTCAGCGCCGCGGGCCATGCCGATCAGGACGCCGCGGGAGCCAATGTCTCCCGTGTCGCGGGCCTCGGCTACCTCGGCATGCTCGCCGGGCCCGCCGTCATCGGGCCGCTCACGCACGTCGTCCCGCTCAACCTCACGTTCTTCCTGCCCGTGGCATTCTGCGTCCTCGCCGCCTGCACCGCCAAAATCCTGCGCTCCCGGCCCGCCGCCGAACCCCGTAGGGAGACCGAGGCCGTATGACCGACGGCCTCGCTCGCCCCGGCGGCAGCCGTGGGCGAACGAGGCGCGACGGCCAGGATGGTCAGGACAGGTAGGCCTCCACCTCGCTGAACTGCGCGGCGGGCCAGCCGGTGTTGGCCGTGACGCGCAGCCTCAGATGACGGACGTCGGGAGAGGAGGCGGGCAGCGTGATGGTCACCTTGTTGCCGCTCGCCGGGTCGAAGTGATAGCCCTTCGAGTCGGCCAGCGTGCTGAAGGCTGTGCCGTCGGTGCTGCCCTGGACGGACAGGGTCTGGGTCCTCGCCCCCCACACAGCGGGCGGCGGCAGCTTCAGGACGACCCTGCGCACCGGTTCCGCCTTGCCGAGGTCGACGGTGATCGACTGCGGGAAGGCGTTGTTGGTGGACTCCCAGTACGTCGCCGCGTCACCGTCGACCGCCTTGCCGGGCGTGTAGACGTCGGCGGAGCCGGTCGCGGTCGCCGGCCGGCCCTTGGCGAGGTTGCGGTCCGGGTCGGGGTCCGGGTTGCCGGCGCCGGGCTTCGGCCACGTCGAGCAGTCGTCCCAGGTGCTGTCCCACCCGGAGTTGCCGCCGCCGTCGGTGAGGGTGAAGGTGCCGGAGCCGGTGGGGTAGGGGCAGTTGTAGACGCCGGCCGCGCCGACTCCGGTGGCCTTGACGTTCGACATCTTCACCGCGCCGGGTGTCTCCGCCTGGACGACGACCGTGCCCACCTTGTCGATGGTCGAGCGGTCGACGCTGACGTTCTTGACGGCCTTGCCGGTGCCGCTGCCCGACACGAATTCGTACGCGCTCCAGGGGCTGTCAGTGATGGTGGTGTCGGTGATGTTCACCGTGGCCTCGATGGCACTGTCGTACGCGTCCACGCGCAACGCACCCATCGGGTGCTGCCAGTTGGGGTTCATGGCCCCGGTGCGTACGAGGGTGTTTCCGGAGACGGTGATGGTGCCTGCCAGCGGGAAGAACGGGTCGAGGAACTTCTGGTTGGAGATGGCTATGCCGCTGCCCAGGGCGTTGGTGTCGAGGATCAGGTTGTCCTTGACGGTGATGTCACGGCCGCCGTAGATCGCGATGCCGTTGGCCAGGTTGGGCTGCGAGATGGTGTTGCCCTCGAAGGTCGAGTCACTGTTGGTGGTGTTGAGGGACCACATGGCCAGGGCGTCGTCGCCGGTGTTGCGCAGGAAGTTGTCGCGTACGTCGACGCCCCTGGCCGTGCCGTTGAGGTTGAGGCCGTCGGCGGTCATGTCGAGGATGCGGTTGTTCGCCACGACGAGGTTGTCGTTGTTGCCCGTCAGCCAGAGTCCGACCTTGAGGTGCTGGAGCCACATGCCGGAGACGGTGGAGTTCGGGCCGAGTGATCCGTTGACGAAGTTGTCCGGGTTGTTGTCGACCCGCTCGGTGACCTCGCCGATCACCGCGAAGTCGTGCAGTCCCACCTTGCCGGTCGGCGCGCTCGACTGGTCGATGAAGCGTGAGCCGCGCACCACCGAATGCCAGTTGCCCGCGCCGCGGATCGTGACGTTGTCGACGTTGTTGAGTGACTGGGTGAGCTTGTACTCGCCCGGCGGGATCCAGACCGTGCCGCCCTTGGCCGCCGCGATGGTCTCGCGGAAGGCCTGGGTGGAGTCGCCCTGGCCGGTGGGGTCGGCGCCCTTGTCGGTGACCGAGAGCGCGCCCGACGGCTTGGCCGTGGCCGCCGCGACCTGCTCGAAGTCGGCCACGTCGACGGTGACCTGGGTGGAGACGGCCTCCAGCTTCACCTTGTCGCCCGACTGCAGGTTCTGGCCGAGGTGCAGCCGTGCGTTGTCGAAGAGGTGGTGGGTCTTGGAGCCGGCGATCCAGGGGGTGTCGATGTAGCTGTACTTCGACGTGACGGCGAGCGTCTTGGAGATCCTCTGGCCGTTGACGTACACGGCCATCGAGCCCGACTGGCCGTCGGGAACGTTGTAGGCGACGTTGAGGGCGTTCGCCGCCTTGGGGAGGGTGAACTCGACGCTCTGGCCCGCCGCGAGCCGTACCGCCTGCCGGCCCGAGGCCTCGGAGGCGACCGTGCCCTGGGTGTAGTCAGGACCGATCTTGGTGCCGTTCGTGGTCGCGCTCTCCGCCTCGACGGAGGTGAAGGGCAGGGTCGCGCCCGCGGCTGCCTCGGCGGCCTGCGCGCCGGGAGCCGCGAGGCCGGTGACGAGAGTGCCGACGAGGCCCGCGGTGGCCACGGCGGCGTACCACTTGCGGACGGTTCTTGTAGTGCTCCTGTCAGGTCTGGTCATGGGGTGGTGCACCTTCCTGGTGAGTGGGGAGGTCAGTGCTCGGTCTTGGGGGCCCAGCGGGAAGGGCTCAGGTGTTCAGGCGCGGAGCCAGACCGCGGTGTCCTGCGGCAGGCGGCCCTGTTCGTCCAGGGGGCCGCTGGCCAGGAGGAGGCGTGAGTGCTCGGGGAGTCGGCAGGGCGTGGGGGCCAGGTTGACGACACAGATCAGACCCGGCTCGCGTACGAAGGCCAGCACACCGTCGTCCGCCGGCAGCCACGTCAGCGGGCCGTCGCCGAAGCCCGGTTCGATGCGGCGCAGGCGCAGGGCGGCCCGGTAGAGCGTGAGCATGGAACCGCGGTCCGCCGCCTGGAGGTCGGCGGCGTACGAGGGCCAGCCGTCGGGCTGGGGCAGCCAGGGGCCGGTCATCGATCCGAAGCCCGCGTGCGGTTCGGCGGCCGTCCAGGGCAGCGGCACCCGGCAGCCGTCGCGGCCCGGGTCGGTGCCGCCGGAGCGGAAGTGCATGGGGTCCTGGATGTGCTCCCGGGGGATGTCTGCCTCGGGCAGGCCCAGTTCGTCGCCCTGGTAGATGTAGACCGCGCCGGGCAGGGCGAAGGCCAACAGGGCCGCGGCGCGGGCACGGCGGGTGCCGAGGGTCAGGTCGGTGGGGGTGCCGAACACCTTCGTGGCGAAGTCGAAGCCGGTGTCCGCGCGGCCGTAGCGGGTGACCGTCCGGGTCACGTCGTGGTTGCACAGGACCCAGGTCGCGGGGGCGCCGACCGGGGCGTGCTCGGCGAGTGTGTCCTCGATGGAGCGCCGCAGCTTTCCAGGGTCCCAAGGGCAGGACAGGAAACTGAAGTTGAAGGCGGTGTGCATTTCGTCGGGGCGCAGATAGCGGGCGAAGCGTTCGGCGTCGGGGAGCCAGACCTCGCCGACGAAGACGCCGTCGTACTCGTCGGCGACGGCCCGCCAGGAGCGGTAGATGTCGTGCAGTTCGTCGCGGTCGATGAAGGGGTGCGGGTCGACACCCTCGGTGAAGTCGGGCAGGGCGGGGTCCTTGGCGGGCAGCGCGGCGGAGTCGATCCGTACGCCCGCCACTCCCCTGTCGAACCAGAACCGCAGGACGTCCTCGTGCTCCTGGCGCACCGCCGGGTGGGCCCAGTTGAGGTCGGGCTGCTCGGGGGCGAAGAGGTGGAGGTACCACTCGCCGTCCTCGACGCGGGTCCAGGTCGACGCGGTCGCCGAGAACTGTGAGGGCCAGTCGTTGGGCGGCAGTTCGCCGTCGGCGCCGCGGCCGGGACGGAAGTGGAAGAGCTCGCGTTCGGGCGCGCCGGGGCCCGCGGCCAGGGCCGCCTTGAACCAGACGTGCTGGTCGGAGACGTGGTTGGGGACGATGTCGACGATGGTGCGGATGCCGAGCGCGCGGGCCTCGGCGATCAGCTTCTCGGCTTCGGCGACGGTGCCGAAGGCCGGGTCGATGACACGGTAGTCGGCGACGTCATAGCCGCCGTCGACCATGGGCGAGAGGTACCAGGGGCTGAACCACAGGGCGTCGACGCCGAGTTCGGCGAGGTAGGGCAGCTTGGCCCGGACGCCCGCGAGGTCGCCGGTGCCGTCGCCGTCACCGTCCGCGAAGCTGCGTACGTACACCTGGTAGATGGCGGCCGAGCGCCACCAGGAGGCATCGGTCGGGGAGGTGACTGCCACGTGAGGGTTCCTTTCGGGCAGGTGGGACCCCGCCGCCGTGGCTTGGAGCGGTGGCGGGGTGGGTGCGTGGGAAGGGCGCGGGCGTCAGCCCTTGAGGCCGCCGGCGGTCAGGCCGCTCATGATGTTGCGCTGGAAGATCAGGAAGATGATCAGGGTCGGCAGTGAGGCGATGGCCAGGGCGGCCAGGAGCCAGTTCTCGGAGACGCTGGCGGCCAGGGAGTAGATGCCGACGTTGACGGTCTGCTTGCCGGGGTCGGGCAGGGTGAGCATCGGCCAGAGGAAGTCTTTCCAGACCGCGACCACCGCGAAGATCGACACGACGCCGAGGATCGGCCGGGACAGCGGCAGGACCACGGAGCGCAGGGTGCGCATGGTCGAGGCTCCGTCGATGGCGGCGGCGTCCAGGAGCTCACGCGGGATGGAGTCGAAGAACCGCTTGAGCAGGAAGATGTTGAACGCGTTGGTGACCGAGGGAAGCCAGATCGCCCAGGGCGAGTTGATGAGGTTGCGCTCCACGACGGGCACGTCGAGGACAGTCAGATACTGCGGTACGACCAGGACGGTGGCCGGGATCATCAGGGTGAGGAGCATCGCCCCGAGGATGGCCTTGCCGAAGACGGGCCGCAGCTTGGAGAGCGAGTAGGCGGCGGCCACGTCGAAGATCAGCTGGAAGGCGAGCGCGCCGAACGCGTAGTACAGGGTGTTGAACAGGAGCCTGGCCAGGTCCATCACGCCCCAGGCATCCGCGTAGTTCTGCGGGTGGACGGCGTCGGGGACCAGGGTGGGCGGTGTCTGGGCGAATTCCTGCGGGGACTTGAGGCCGCTGGTGACCATCCAGTACAGCGGGCCGATGAAGACCAGGGTGAACAGGACCGTCACCACGGTGAAGGCCGTCCAGTACAGGAACTTGCCGCGCGGTCGGGCCAGTTGGGCCGGGGAGATCAGGGTGCGTGTGCTCATGTCCGTCGTCTCCCCCGGCTAGTCTTCGCTGCCGGCGCGGCTCAGTCGCGCGTACGCCGCCGAGAATCCGGCCAGCAGTACGAGCAGGACCAGGCCGAGCGCAGCCGCGCTGCCGTAGTTGTTGAAGGTGAAGGCGTACTGGTAGATGAGGTGGACGACGGTCAGGGTCGCGCCCTCGGGGCCCGCGCCGCCGGTGAGCAGGAACGGCTCCACGAACACCTGCATGGTGGCGATGATCTGCATGAGCAGCATCAGCGAGAGGATCAGCCGGGTCTGCGGGATGGTGACGTGCCAGATGCGGCGGAAGATACCGGCGCCGTCCAGCTCGGCCGCCTCGTACAGCTCTCCGGGGATCGACTGCAGCGCGGCCAGGTAGATCAGTGTCGCGCCGCCCATGTTCATCCAGGTGGCGGCGATGACCACGGAGAGCATCGCGGTGTCGGTGTCCTGCAGCCATGCCTGTCCGGGCAGGCCCACGGCTTCCAGGATGCGGTTGAAGAGGCCGTATCCGGGGTCGTAGAAGTACTTGAAGAGCAGGACCGACGCGACCGGCGGGAGCATCACCGGGAGGTAGACGAGCAGCCTCAAGTAGCCGCGTCCGTGGCGGAACTCATTGAGTATCAGGGCGATGGCGAAGGGCACGGCGAAGCCGAGGAGCAGCGCGAGGCCGGTGAACACGAAGGTGTTGCGCCACGCCTGCCAGAACGCCGGGTCGTTGAAGATGTAGGTGAGGTTGGACCAGCCGGCCCAGACCGTCTCGCCGTTCTCGGTCTTCTGGAAGGCCAGGATGAATTCCCTGACCATCGGATACCAGGAGAAGACCGAGAAGCACAGGACAGCGCCGATCAGGAAGGCGTGGGCGGTGAGGTTACGCTTCAACGCCCGGCTGAACGCGCCGCGTTCGGGGCCCGAGGCCCGGCCGTCCGTCGGGAGGGACGGCCGGGCCTTGTTCTCGGAGAGGGTGGGAGCGGACATCACTGGTTGGCCAGGACCTGGTTGACTTGCTGTTCGGCGGTCTTGAGGAGCTTGTCCGCGTCGGCGTCCTTGTTGGTGAGGACGGCCGACATCAGGGTGTCGAGGACCTTGTAGACCTCTTGCGCCTTGGGCGGCTCGGCCTTGCCCGTGACCGGGTTGTCGGTGAACGCCTGGAAGTTCTCGACGGGCATCGTCGAACTCTCCTTGCGGGCCTTGTCGTCCTTGGCCCTGCTGTCACCGGTCCAGAAGTTCGGCTGCGGCAGGCCGACGGGCAGGCCGTCCGCCTTCGTGCGGGCCCAGTCGAACTGGCCCTTTCCGACGGTGAGGAACTTGAAGTTGATCCACGCGATGGCGGCCTTGATCTGGTCGGGCGAGCTGCCCTTCTTGATCATGTAGTCGTTGCCGCCGAAGAGCGTGGCCTTCTGGCCGGGTATCGGACCCATCCCGAAGTCGTCGTACTTCGCGCCGAGGTTCTGCACCATGTACGTGATGTCGTCGGGAGCGGCGAGGAACATGCCGAGCTTGTCGGAGGCCATCTGCTTCTGCAGGTCGCCCCACTTGAGCAGCTGGGTCTTGCCCATGCTGTTGTCTTCCCAGCGCATGGCCTTGAGGTTGTCGACGATCTGTTTGCCGGTGGCGTTGTTGAAGGCGGCCTTGGTGCCGTCCTTGGTCACGATGTCGCCGCCGAGGCCGTAGGTGGTGGCGGTGAAGTGCCAGCCGCCGTTGTTGCCCGCGCTGTACTCGCCGAAGCCCGAGACGCCGTCGCCCAGGGCGGCGATCTTCTTGGCGGCGGAGCGGACCTCGGCCCAGGTCCGCGGGGGTGAGTTGGGGTCGAGTCCGGCCTTCTCGAAGAGCTTGCGGTTGATCAGCAGGCCCATCGTGTAGTTGCTGAAGGGCAGGCCGTAGAGCTTGTCGTCCTTCTTCATGACGTTCAGGACGTTGGGGTCCATGTCCTTCAGCGCCGGCACGGACTTGTCGTTCACGTAGGCGCTGATGTCCTGGGCTCCGTCGTTGTCCAGGACCTGCTGCAGATCGGTGAAGTAGGTGTAGAAGACGTCCGGTTGGGACTTCGCCTTCAGCATCGCCGTGAAGCGGGGTGGCTCCAGGCAGGGGTCGGTCTGCTTCCCCTCGATCGTGACGTTCGGGTACTTCTCGTTGAACGCCTTGACGTCCTCCTTCCACTGCTTGAGCTCGGCCTTCTCGGCGGCCGGCGGCATGCAGTCGATGGTGAGCGTCACCTTGGTCTTCGGGTCCAGCGGGGCCGCGGCGTTGGCCGCGTCGGCACCGTTGTCCCCCTCGGAGTCGCCGTCACTGCTGCTGCTCGTGCCGCAGGCGGCCAGGGCTGTTACCGCGAGCGCGGAGGCTACGGCGATCGTGCCCGTACGGCGGCGGGCGCCAATCGTACGGAGAGTGGTGCGGCGGCGGATACGGCGAAGTGGCATCCGGGAGCTGCTCATCGGTGGACCCCTTTGGACAGCGCCGCCTGCCCGTGGAGGCAGGGACGGCATGGCAGGAGCAGGGAAGCCCACAGCTGCGCGGACTGTGTGGCGGCGCTTACTCAAGCACCGCCGACAGAACAGCGCAATATCTCGCGCGATGATTGAAAGAAATTGACAGTCAAAAAGCGATGATCTCCCGTCCGCGGACCCGGACCCGGCCCTCCTGCGAGCGGTCCAGCGCCTACTCCTGCGGCGGCTGCCCCGTCGAGCCCCGCACGACCAGCTCCGGCTCGAAGAGCAACTCCTCGGTGGGCACCGCGCTTTCGGCGATCTGCAGCGTGAGCAGCTCGACCGCCGCGCGCCCCATGGCCTCGATCGGCTGACGCACCGTGGTCAGCGGCGGATCGGTGCAGGTCATGAACGCGGAGTCGTCGTATCCGACCACCGAGACGTCCTGCGGGACGCCGAGGCCGCGGCGGCGGGCGGCGCGCACCGCGCCGAGCGCGAGAGGGTCGCTCGCGCAGACGATGCCGGTGACCCCCTCGTCCAGCAGCCGCGCGGCGGCGGCCTGGCCGCCCTCGATCGAGAACATCCCCCGTGAGACATGCCGCTCGGGCAGCTCTTCGCCGGCCTGCTCCACGAGCGCACGGGCGGCGGCGAGCTTGCGCTGCGAGGGCATGTGGTCGGCGGGACCGAGCACCAGGCCGATCCGGCGGTGGCCGAGCGAGGACAGATGCCGCCAGGCCTGCTCGATCGCGACCGCGTCGTCACAGGAGACCGCCGGGAAACCGAGCCGCTCGATCGCCGCGTTCACCAGGACCACCGGGATCTTGCGCGCGGCGAGCCGCTTGTAGTGCTCGTGCGGGGCGTCCGCCTGCGCGTACAGCCCACCGGCGAACACGACGCCGGACACCTGCTGCTGCAGCAGCAGCTCGACGTAGTCCGCCTCGGAGACCCCGCCCTTGGTCTGCGTGCACAGCACAGGGGTCAGCCCCTGCTGGGCGAGGGCGCCGCCGATCACCTCCGCGAACGCCGGGAAGATCGGGTTCTGCAGCTCGGGCAGCACCAGGCCCACGAGCCGGGCCCGCTCGCCGCGCAGCTGCGTGGGACGTTCGTACCCCAGGACGTCCAGGGCGGAGAGCACGGACTGCCGGGTCGCGTCGGAGACCCCCGGCTTGTTGTTGAGCACCCGGCTGACCGTGGCCTCGCTGACCCCGACCTTCCGCGCCACCTGAGCAAGTCGTCGTGTCATGCGCGCAAGAATACTGCAATTCTTGCGTTCTGTTTGCGTGCTTGCTGAAGCCGTTTCGAGGGCCGCACGTCACGTGGGTCGTCCCCCGGACGGGACCGTTCGGGTGAGGGCGGATCGTTTCGGCGGCTCATCTTTGTCGATTCAGGTATCACTGCTGGTCAGCACGGGAATGCCGGGATGCGTTCCCGTGCCAATCACCGTGCCGGAAACACCAGCCAACCAGCACGTCCAGCAAAGGAAACGACCCATGCGCCTTCGCCACTCACTGGCCGCCGCGGCCGGTGCCGCCGCCCTTCTCCTGACCCTGCCCGGCTCCGCCCACGCCACCGAGGGCGACTTCACCTACACGTACGTCGACAGCACCGGCGAGGAGGGACAGGCCACGCTCCACGACCCGAGCAGCGGCGAGTGCGTCACGTTCGACGAGGCGGCCCGGGAGTACGACCAGCCGCCGGCCCACTCCCCCAGGAACCGCACCTCTTCGTACGCGATCGCCTTCACGAACGCCGACTGCACCGGCGAACAGTTCACCATGCGTCCCCACACCGGCGGCGCGAGCGAGCGGCTGCAGATGCGGTCGGTGTTGTTCTCCTGAGCCCGGGGCGGGGCCTGCGGCTGGGGCCGCGCTCAGGGCACGCGGGCGACCCCTACGTAGAAACCGCTCAACTCGGCCTCCGGTGCCGACGAATCCTTGTACCAGTGCGTCGCCGTCACCAGGCCGGGTTCGACCAGTTCCAGCCCCTCGAAGAAGCGCTCGACCTCCGCGCGGCGCCGCATCCGCAACGGCACCTGGCCCTTCTTGTAGGTGTCGGAGACGGAGGTCGCGAGCTGGGGGTGTTCGTCGGTCGTGCCGTGGGACAGCACCAGATAACTCCCGGACGGCAGAGCGTTCACCAGGGTGCGCGTGAGGCCGTACGGGTCCTCCTCGTCGGTGATGAAGTGCATCAGGGCGATGAGGGAGAGCGCGATGGGCTGCTCGAAGTCCAGCAGTCCGCGCGCGTGGTCGAGGATCGCCTCGGGCCTGCGCACATCCGCCTGTACGTAGTCCGTGGCGCCTTCCGGGCTGCTGACCAGCAGGGCCTCGGCGTGCCGCAGCACGATGGGGTCGTTGTCCGCGTACACGACCCGGGAGGCGGGCGCGATCGCCTGGACGATCTGGTGGAGGTTCGGTGCGGTGGGAATGCCGGTGCCTATGTCGAGAAACTGCCTGACACCGTTGTCAGCCAGCCAGGCTGCGGCGCGCTGCATGAACGCCCTGTTCCGCGCCGCGTTCGCCCGCGCCTCGGGCGGCAGCTTCTGGCCCATCTCCTGGTCGACCAGGTAGTTGTCCTTGCCGCCCAGAAGCCAGTCGTAGACACGCGCGGGGTGCGGCTTGCTGGTGTCGATGGGGACTCCGGCATCGATGGGGACGTGCGTGTCGTCTGCTGTCATCCGTGGCTCCCCTACGTGTCTGACCCGCTCGGCAAGGATCTTCCGACCCTACAGGTACGAGGTCAACTGCTCTGGCTGGTGGGAGAGTTGCTCAGAGCTGCCGGAGATGGTCGCGCAGGCTGCGCGCGACCTGGGCCATGAGGGCGTCGGCGCCGGGCTGCGCGCCGGCCGGCACGAGGGACTCGGTCAGGGCCGCGACCGCGAAGGTCTGGCCGTCGGAGTGCTCGACGACGCCGATCTCATGACGCAGGTTGAGGAGACTGCCGGTCTTGGAGGACCAAGTGCTCGCGTCCGAGCTGAAGTCCGGGGTGAGCCTGTGCCTCAGTACGTTGTGAGCCATGAGGTCGCGCAGCCGCTGGGCCACGTCAGGGTGGACCTTCGACGGCGTCCACAGGGCTTGCAGCAGGTCGACGAAGGTGCGGGCGCTGCCCGTGTTGGCCCGGGTGGTGTCGAGTTGCGGCACTCGGTGGCCACGCCCGCTGGTGCCCGCGTCGATGGCGAGGGCGTGGGCGAGGTGGACCTGATCGGCGTCGAAGCGTTCCACCGGGGTGTCGGACAGCTCGTCCACGCGGTGCCGCACGGCGATGCCCCGGATGTCGAACTCATGCAGCATGGCGGCGACTTGGGCGGGCGGGGTGAGCTCGAACAGCGCGTCGGCCGCCATCCCGTCGCTGAGGCAGGTGCTCAGGTAGAGCAGGTCGTCGATCGCGACCCGCGCGGGGTGTCGGAACCGGCTCAGTCCGGTGGGGCCGGGCGTGGTGACCCGGCCCGGCTGCACCTCGAGCATCGTCGCCCCGTCGAGCTCGCCGCGCCGGATGCGCTCGAGCGTCGCGAGCGCGAGCGGGACCTTGACCAGGGAGGCCGACGGCAGGTGGGTGTCCGCGTCGATCCCCAGCTCGTCCCCCGTGTGCAGGTCACGGACGAGCAGACAGCCGCGCAGGCCGCCGTCGAGCAACTGCTGGCGAAGTTCACGCAGCAAGGCCTCGGTGCTCACACCACCGCGCAGGTAGTCACTCATGCCTCACTCACCTCCATCCTCACTCACCTCCGTGCCGAGATTGTCGCCCCTGATCATCGCGCCGCTCCCGCCAGGGCCTCGGATCGGGCGCTCGCTCCCAGGCAGCGGGCGATGGCGTCGCCCAGGCGCGCTTCGATGTGCTGCGGATTGCCGTCCGCCGCGGCGGCCAGGGCGAACCCCCGGCCGAGCGCGAGCTCGCCGATGGGCCGCCAGGTGAGCCCGAGTTCCTCGGCCTGCGCGAGCGAGCACAGCAACAGGTCGCCCGAGCACAGGACTTCGGCCGCGGCGCTCGTCAGGTCGGGCGCGGCGACGAGCTGCGCGGGCCGCAGGCCGAGCGCGTCGCGCAGGCGCGTCAGGGGGTCGCGGATGTGCGGCACGTCGTCCTCCGGCTGGATCCAGACACGCCGGGCCGGCCCCGGAGAGGCGCGGCCCACCCGCAGCGTCTCGAGGTAGACGCGCCGCACGCCGGGATCCTGGGCGGTGGCGAGCCCCAGCGGCACGGACCATGTCGCCTCGTCCGCGGGCACCGCGACCAGCGCGGCGCGCACCTGCTGTGCGTGCAGGAGTTCCCTGCGCTGCGTCGGCGCGGCCACCCGCAGGTCGAGCGTGATGCCGTGACCGCGCGCCTCGGCGACGAGGCGGGCGAGACCGACCGTGGAGCAGATGCCGGGGACGGCGAGCCGCCAGGGCTTGCGCTTGACGGCCTCCGCCTCGTCGATGAGCACGTCCGCCGCCTGCACGAGCTGGCGGGCCGTGGGCAGCATGTCCCGCCCGAAGGGGGTGAGGACGGCGCGCCGTGACGTGCGCTCGAACAACGGCTCGCCGAAGCGTTCCTCGAGCGCGGCGACGCGACGGCTGGCCACCGACTGGGACATCCGCGCCGCGGCCGCTCCGTCGGTGAAACTGCCGTACTCGCTGACGCTGACGAACGCGCGACACGCTCCCACCAGATCCACGCCCCGGATCCTATGCCAGATCAGCATGGAACCACGCATGAGCGTATTGGACCGCATACGTACTCGACGGCGAGGGTGGCTGCGGCACTCACGACCACGTACCGGGACGGGGCCGTGCCGCCCCGTCCCCTATGCCCCTGCCCTCGGGGCGCCCGGAGGTTTGGCCCATGCAGCACACCCGAGTCCGTCTGCGGCGCATCCGCGCCCGTCGCTCCGTCCTCGGAGCACTCGCCACTCTCTTGGTCGTCCCGCTCGTGGCCTGCGCGGACGGTGATTCCTCGGCTTCGTCGTCATCGTCGTCGTCACCGTCCACGGCGACCACGAAGCCCGCCGGAACCACGAAACCCGCTGGTGCGTCGAAGGCGGCCACCCGCGGTTTCAAGGCCCTTGAGCGCAAGTTCGACGCCCGGCTCGGCGTCTACGCGGTCGACACCGGCACCGGACGCGAGGTGGCCCACAACGCCGGGGAGCGTTTCGCCTTCAACTCCACGTTCAAGGCGCTGTCCGCCGGAGCCGTGCTGCGCAAGTACTCACTGAGCGGCCTCGACCGGAAGATCACGTACTCGAAGGACGATCTGGTCGCCAACTCTCCGGTGACCGAGAAGCATGTCGACACCGGGATGACGCTGGGCGAACTGTGCGACGCCGCCGTCCGCTACAGCGACAACACCGCGGCCAACCTGCTGTTCGACCAGCTCGACGGCCCGAAAGGCCTGGACGCCGAACTGGAGAAGATGGGCGACGACGTCACGTCGATGGACCGTATCGAACCCGACCTGAGCACCTGGGTCCCCGGCGAGAAGCGGGACACCTCCACTCCGCGGGCGCTGGCCAAGGACCTGCGGGCGTTCGTGCTCGGGGACGTCCTGCGCAAGGGCGAACGCGCGCAGCTCACGAAGTGGCTGAAGACCAACACCACCGGCGACAACACCATCAAGGCCGGTGTGCCCAAGAACTGGGTGGTGGGCGACAAGACCGGGACCGGCAGCTACTACGGCGCCCGCAACGACATCGCCGTGGTGTGGCCCCCCGACAGCGCCCCCATCGTCATGGCCATCCTGTCGAACCGCGCCGAGAAGGACGCAGAGCCCTCCGACAAGCTGGTCGCGGAAGCAGCCTCGGTGGCGGTCGACGCACTGCGGTAGCGGGACGCACGCCTCGCGGTCCTGGGAGAGGTACGGCGTCGGCGCGTGCCCCGGCGACCGAGCAACGGACCGGCCGGGCGCGGCAGTCCGCGCGCACCGCCGCCCCGGCCTTGTCCCCCTCCCCGCCCCTTCCGAACGCTCCGCTGCCCGCAGCGGTAAGCCTTGACAAGGAGTCCCCGATGACGGATGTCGCATCCCTCGACGACCACGGCCGCAGACCCGCCGACCCCGGACGCGGTCCCTCCGGAAAGGCCACCCGCGTGGTGGTCGTGGCGGGACTGACGCTCGTGTTGGCCGCGGGCATCGGGTACGCCGCGGAGCTCGGCCCCTTTGACCCTGGGCCCGCGATACCGGACCCGGAGGCGACCAAGCAGGCGCATGCGTTCCTCGCCGGCTGGGAAGCGGGCCGCATGGAACGGGCGGCGGCGCTGACCTCGCGCCCCGAGCAGGCCGAGCGCGTCCTGAACAGTTTCACCGTCGGGCTCGACATCAGTGACCCAGACCTGACACCGGGTGCGGCCAAGGCCGGTGAGGACGGCACCGTGACCGTGTCCTTCACCGCGAAGATGCCCGTCACCGGCCTCGGCACCTGGAGATACGCCTCCGCCCTGCCCCTGCGCAAGCAGGACGACGGCACCTGGAAGGTGGAGTGGGCGCTGTCCCTCGTGCACCCGAAGCTGAGCAGCACGGAGAAGTTCCGTCTGGAGCGGGAGGACACCGCAGGGCCCGAGATCAACGACCGGGACGGAAACGCCCTGTCGAGCAAGACGCATCCCTCCCTCGGCCCGCTCCTCCCCCAGATCGCCGGGGGCGACGGCGCGGGTCCGCGCGGCGCGGTGCGGCTCGTCGACCGGGCCTCCGGTGAGGTCAAGGGCACGGAAGCCTCGTTCGGCAAGAAGTCCGACCGTCCCGCCGACCGTCCCGTGTCCGCCACCCTCGACGCCACCTGGCAGTCCGCCGCGGAGAAGGCCCTCGCCGACAAGGCCGGCGGCAAGGACGCCGCGCTCGCCGCCCTGCGGATCGACGACGGTGAGATCCTGGCCGTCGCCAATTCCCCCTCGTCCGGGTTCAATCGCGCTGTCTCGGGCACCTACGCGCCGGGCTCCACCTGGAAGATCGTCACCACCAGCGCCCTGCTCCTCAAGGACGCGGTCGCACCCGGCGACGTCGTGGACTGCCCCAAGTACCTCACGGTCGGGAAGCGGTTCCAGAACGTGGAGACCTCCGAGCACCGGGGCGCCACCTTCCGCAAGGACTTCACCGCCTCGTGCAACACCGCCTTCATCAGCCTGCGCGACAAGGTCGGTGACCAGGAGCTGGGCGATGTCGCCGGAAAGTACTTCGGGGTCGGGCAGAAGTGGGACGTCGGCATCCCCTCGTACGACGGGTCGGTCCCGGCCCCGCGGGATCAGACCGAGAAGGCCGCCTCGATGATCGGGCAGGGCAGAGTGCAGGCCAACCCGCTGATCATGGCGTCCGTCACCGCGACGGCGGTGTCCGGCACCTTCCACCAGCCCAGCCTGACGAGCGGCGCCAAGGACACGACGACCACCACCCCGCTGCCACGCCAAGTCGTCACGCAGCTACGCGAGTTGATGCGCGCCACCGTCACCGGCGGCACGGCCTCGGTCCTTGCCGACCTGCCCGGCGAGGTGGGGGCGAAGACGGGCACGGCCGAGGTCTCCGACGACGCCCCCAACAACGGCTGGTTCGTCGCGTACCGCGGCAATGTCGCCGTGGCCTGCGTCGTCGAGAAGGGCGTCACGGGCGGCGCGTCGGCCGGGCCGGTTGTACGCGATCTCCTCGGTGCCGTGCCCGACGATCCGTCCTGACGGGCGGCGCGTCCGGGTGCCGGGGGCGGCGCGCGCCACGATGGCCCGCGTCCACCGCCCTGTCCGCGCCTCCGCGCGCCCGCGTGTCCGCGCCAGCGGTAGCGGTAGCGGTTGGCGACTGGCCGCGCGATGGCGGCCAGGGTCTTCGCGCCCTCGCGGACGGCCGACGACGGACTCGCCGACCTGGACGGCTACACAGCCGTCGGAGGCCGACGGTTCGAGCCGGGCGTTTCAGCACCCACCCGGCCGGCCCCTGAGGCCCTCAGGAGTCCCGGCACTCCACGTGCCCCCAGCCGTGCGCGTTCTTCGCGATCTTCTCCCCGGCGGCGTAGGGCTTCTGGCAGTGGCAGCGGCCGGGGAACTTGGCCTTGATCACGCCGCCCGAGCCGCTCTTGCCCGCCTTCGCGCCCGGGCTCTTGCTCGCTCCGGAGCTCTTGCGCGGCCGGGCTGCGGGTGAGGCCGTCATGCGCTCGGGGCGCGGCTCCGGGATCGTGACCGCTCCATGGACGGTACCCGCGGGCTGCTGTGTCGTGGCGGCGTCACTGGCCGCGACGTCGGCGATCGCGTTGAGGTGGTCGCCGTCCGCCTGGTGGGCCGCGACGTGCCGGAAGGTGACCGCACGGCCCTGCAAGAGGGCGTCGATGCGCACGACGAGGTCCTTGTTGGCGACCGGCTTCTTCGCGGCGGTCAGCCAGCCGTTGCGCTTCCAGGACGCGATCCACTTGGTGACGGCGTTCATCGCGTACTGGCTGTCCATGCGGACCTCAAGCGGCACGGCCGGGTCCGTGGACTCCAACAGCTCGGCCAGCGCGGTCAGTTCGGCCACGTTGTTGGTCGTGTCGCCGAGCGGTCCCGCCTCCCACCGCTGCGGGCGCTCGTCGGCGTCGGCGACCACCCAGGCCCAGGCGGCGGGCCCGGGATTCTTCTTCGCGGCTCCGTCACAGGCGGCGATGATCAAGTCAGACATCCCTCGATGATGCCAGCCCCCGGGAGGCTCGAAGGCCACCGCCCCTCCGGCATCGGACGGCGCCGCACCCTAGACCGCGGGGGCGTCCAGCGCCGGGGCGATGATCGCGAAGGCCCGGTCGGTCAGCTCGACCGGGTCCTCGACGCCGTCGCTGTCACTCCAGCGTTGCAGCACGGCGTCGAAAGCGGACAGCGCCATGCTCGCGGCCAGCCGCGGGTACAGGTCCACGCCCGCGTCGCGCCCCACGCGGCGCGCCACCTCGCCCGTCAGGTCGTCGCCCCACTGCGCCTGGTGCTCCAGGAAGCGTGCGCGCAGCGCCGGCGTACGCAGGATCAGCCGCACCACGGGCAGCACCCGCTCGGAGTGATCACCGCAGGCGGCCAGCGGAACCAGCACCGCGTGCCGCAGCGCCACGGAAGGCCGCTCGTCGGCGGGGCGGGCCGCCAGCTCCGCGTGGATGCCGACGCCCATGTCGGCCAGGAACTGGACGACCACGTCCTCCTTGGACGCGAAGTACCGGAAGAAGGTGCGCCGGGAGACCCCCGCGGTGGTCACGATCTCGTCGATGGTGACCGCGTCGAACCCCTTCCGCGCGAGGAGTTGCAGCGCCGCTTCGGTCAACTCGTTCGAGACGAGCTGTCGTTTGCGCTCGGCCATGGTCACTTCGGGGCGGGAACTCACCGGGCCATGGTACACGCCATGCCTTGCATGGCACTCAGAATCACTCTTGACACTGAGTGTCACGCCCGACAACATGTGCCGCATGACGCAGCAACAGCGCTGGACAGCCGACCAGATCCCCGACCAGACCAAGCGGGTGTTCGTCGTCACCGGAGCCAACAGCGGCCTCGGTCTGGCGACCACCCGGGCGCTCGCCCGGCGGGGCGGGCACGTGATCCTCGCGGTGCGCGACGAGGAGAAGGGCCGCCGCGCGGCCGCGGAGATCACCGCCGCGCAGCCGGACGCGCGCCTGGAGATACGCCACCTCGACCTGGCCGACCTCGACTCGGTCCGCGGCTTCGCCGAGGGACTGCGCGCCGACCATCCGCGCCTCGACGTGCTCATCAACAACGCGGGCGTGATGGCACCGCCCCGTACGCTCAGCAAGCAGGGCCACGAGCTACAGTTCGCCTGCAACCACCTCGGTCACTTCGCGCTCACCGGCCTGCTGCTGGATCTGCTGACCGCCGGGAGCGACCCCCGCGTGGTGACGGTGAGTTCGATCAACCACCGCCAGGCGCGCCTCCGCTTCGACGACCTGCACGGCGAGCGCAGCTACAAGCCCATGGGCAACTACAACCAGTCGAAGCTCGCCAACGCCGTCTTCGGCAAGGAACTCCACCGCCGCCTCACCGAGTCCCGCAGCCCGGTGCGCAGCGTGCTCGCCCACCCCGGCTACACCGCCACCAACCTCCAGATGGGCACGCCGACCGGTCTGTGGCGGGTGGTTCTCGGGCGCATCGGCAACCCGCTCTTCGCCCAGCGCCCGGCCGACGGCGCGCTGCCCCAGCTGTACGCGGCGACCGCACCGGACGTGGAGAGCGGCCAGTTCATCGGCCCCGGCGGCCTGGCCGAGCTGCGCGGCGCGCCGACCCGGGTGCAACTGGCGCCCGTGGCGGCGGACGAGGAGACCGGGCGGCGCCTGTGGGAGCTGTCGGAGCAACTCACCGACGTACGGTTCACGTTCCCGGCCGCCGTATAGACGTCCGTTCCTGGCCGCTGCATAGACGTCCGGGGACAACTTCCAGGCACCCGGGGGGCGACCCCTCAACGACGGCTGGGGCGGATCAACTCCCAGGCCTGGAGGGCGAAGTCGAGGGTCATGCCGTGGCGCTCGTACAGGGCGAGCGCGCCACTGCTGTTGTCGGTGTCCACGCCCAGGCCGATCCGTTCGCGCCCCAGCGCCGCGTAATGGCCGAAGGCGTGCCGCAGGAGGTAGCTGCCCAGGCCGTGGCCGCGGGCCTGGCGCAGCACGCCGATGTGGCCGATCCAGGCCATCGGGGTGCGGTCGTTGCGGGTGCGCAGCACCGCCGCGTCACCCAGGCCCTCGACGTGCGCGATCCAGACAAGGGACCAGTCCGCGCGCTCGGCGTCGATGTCGTCCAGCCACTGTTCGTACGTGCGCGGGTGGAAGTCGAAGTGGTCGGCGAAGCTCTCCTGCACCAGCGCGTGGGCGCGCCTGCGGTCCGCTTCGGCCAGGCAGGGCCGCAGGGACACACCGGACGGCGGCTCGGGGATCTGGTCCGTGTCCTTGGACAGGGGGCGGACCATCGAGTTGTAGCGCCGGACCGGCGTCCAGCCCCGTCCGCGCAGTGCGCGCAGATCCACCGTGGGGGCGATGTTGAGGTGCAGGCGCACCACCGCCCGGTCGGCTCCGTTGGCTGCGGCCCGCTCGGCGGCGCGCGCCTCCATCAGCTCGAGAAGATGCTCGGAGGCCTGAGGCCGGCCAGGCAGCGTGAAGTACTCCGTGTCGATCTGTTCGCCGCCCGACTCATCCCACAGCAGGCCGTACGCGATCAGTCGGCCGTTGTCGAACAGGAGCCAGGAGTCGTGCTGCAGGTCGACTTCCGGGTGCTTCAAGTCGGCCTGCACCTCGGCGAGTTCGGTGTCGGCACGATCGATCTGCAGCAGGTCGATCTCATTGAGCAGCGCACATACCGCCGCCGCGTCATCGAACGTCGCGGGGCGGACGGTCACGCCGGGCGGGAGGGTGGCGGATGTGGTCATGGGGCCACTCTCCGATGCCCGGCAGTGGGTCCGCAACGGACTTTCGGAGCCGCCGGGGCCACCTTCCGTGGGGGGGGCGCCGGGGGGCCCGGCCGGGAGGGGGGGGGGCGGGTGAGGAGGGGGGGGCGAGGGGGGCCCGGCGAAGCACAAGAAGAGGGGATTGTACA